>NZ_CP072985.1 GCF_024397795.1 Lactobacillus intestinalis
ATCGTCAAGCCTTACAGGCGGTGCAAGACGAATTACCAAAGTATTTAAATGAGCATGGTTTTGAGCTTGAACGTGGTGAAAAAGGGTCAGAGCGTAAAAGTTTAACGGTGCTTGAATATAAAAAGGCAAAGGACGAATTAAAAGAGATGACTACCACGCTGAAACAACAGATCAAAACTAAATCAAAATAGTCTAAACCGCTTTTAGCAAGTGATTCATCTAAGCCCACTTTGGTTTCATAATATCCATCTGTCATTGTTTTCGTAGTAATAAAGACATCTTCTCGCTTTAACTCACTCTCGCGAATGGCATCCCCAACTTCTCTTTCATTGTTATAGTATTGTGCCGTATCAATTAAACGATACCCATCTTTAAAAGCCGCTAAAACCGCCTTTTTTGTTTCAGCTGGTAAAATTTCGTAAGTTCCAAATCCTAAAATAGGAATTTTTACTCCACTATTTAAAGTCAAACTCTTCATTTTATTCTCCTCCTTTTTTATATTCCTAAACTAGTTTCCTTAACTATACAACAATTCAAGGAAAAACAATTAATTTTGATATCTAATTTTTAAACAATGATAAAATAAGAATGTCAAATTTGGAAAAGAGGATTAGATGATTACCGAGTTATTATTTGCATTAGCACTTTCCAGTGTAATTGCGTCTTGTCATTATGGTTACATTGCATACAAAAAGAAAAGTATTTTTGGTTTATTAATTGCAATGAATTTATTGGAAATTTTTGGACAGATTTGTATTCAATTTCTAAGTACATATAATGTAATTGTTATAGACCAAACTCAAAATTTCATAAACTTTTTACTTAATTATTCCTGCGCACGCATAAGAAAAGCATTGAGAACTATCTTAATGCTTTTTACTTTATATCAATATAAAAAAACTCCCCTAAAACTCGTCAGAGTTTTAAAGGAGTTTTAAACTAATTAGATCTAAAATACAATCTAGTCTTTCTTCTTATGAGAACCTAAAACAGAAATTAATCCAGCGATACCAACTGCTAAAAGTCCTAAAGCGACTAATCCTTCATTTTGTTTACTACCAGTTTGAGGTAATACCTTCTTATTTTTAGCAATCTTATTAAATTACTATCAGATTTTGGATTTTGTGCATTTAAGGAAGTAGAGTTAGATTCCTTAGTAACACCCTTGCGATTAGCATGTGAACTAGTATGTGTCTTTTCTACTTGGTTAACATTATTAGAATTTTGGCTTGTATCTTTCTTACTAATTACTTTATTTGGAACTTCAATACTATTAATTCTCTCTACACCTTGATCCATAGCATTCTTAACAGTTGTAGCCTCAGTTGCATTATTAATTGCTTCTTTTGCTTTATCTGCAACTGCAGTAGCTTGATCAATCAAGTTTTGCTTTTCTTTATTAGACAAGTTTGAAGCGTTATTAATATCTTTAATCTTATCTTTCAATGCATTGTCAATTGTATTAATTGCTTCTTGCTTAGAAGTTGAATTACTTGAGATCACAATCTTATCAATTGCTTCAATTCCCTTATTCTTAGCATCTTCTACTTCTTCAGATGTACTTGCATTATTAATTGCTTCCTTAGCCTTATCTGCAACTGCAGTAGCTTGATCAATCAAGTTTTGCTTTTCCTCATTAGTTAAGTGTGAGGCATTATTAATTTCACTCACTTTATTATTCAGTGAATTATTAATAGAATCAATAGCTTGGTTTTTATCTTGTTCAAGTGTTGTTTGATCAGTATTTGTTTGATCATTGTTGGAAGGAGTATTGTTGTCAATTACTTGTGCTGGCACAACAATTGCATTGATCTTCTTTACACCTTCGCTTGCGGCTTCTTGAACAGCGCTATTAGTTTTAGCAGTATTTACAGCGTTCACAGCATCTTCGGCAGTCTTATTGCTTGAGTGATTAATTCATTTCTTTCACTTTGTGGTAAATAGTTGCCTTATTAATCTCATCAAGTTTATTAGTTAATGCATCTTGAATTGCATTCAAAGCTTTTTCTAACGCAGAATCGAGACTTGGGATATTAATGCTATTAATTTCCTTAACACCTTCATCTGCCGCTTTTAAGGGCCGCATCATTGCTCGTTGCATTCTCAATATTCTATTTGCTTTCTCTGCGGCATCCATTAGCCTGATTAATTAAATCTTGCTTAGTAGCAGTATCTAAGTTTGGTGCATCTTAATCTGCTTAGTTTTGCTTTCTAAGGCATCAGCAATTGGCTTGTTTAGCATTATTCTTAACTTCATCCAACTTGGAACTTTAACATCAAGGGATATCATGGATACCTTTATCTTCCACATCCTTCACAGCCTGATCATCTTTTGCACCGTTATTGCAGTAATAGCATTATCAGCAATTTGATCAACTTGCTTAGTCAACTTATCTTTTTCGTCTTCACTCAGATTGGTTGCACTATTGATTTCTTCTTTTTTAGCCTCACGAACTTCGTTTAAGAGCATCATACTATCTTGCTTCTTTTCACTAAGACTTGGAATTTCAATATTAAGAATTGCTGCTACTCCATCTGCGCTTGCCTTATCAGCTTCAGAATTAGTTGTAGCTTTATTAATATTATCAAGAGCCTTATTATACTCAGTATTAACTTGTTGAGTTAACTGATTCTTTTCCTTAGCAGTCAAATTAGTAGCATTACTAATTTCGGTAAGTTTAGTAGTCTTAGCTTCATCTAAGGAATCAATTGCATTTCGTTTGTGATCATCTAATCCAGGCACCTTGGTATTGACAATCTCATCAATACCTTCTTTTTCATCCTTAGCATATCTGCATTAGTGACATCATGATTGATCTTATCTTTAGCTTTATTCGCACAATTTCAGTTACTTGATCAATAAGATCGTTCTTTTCCTTATCGATAAATTAGATTGATCGTTGATTTCCTTAGTTTTATCTTCCCAAGCATCATCAATCGCCTTAGAAGCATTCTTCTTAGCATCGTCTAAACTTGGCACCTTGATATTGGTAATCTTTTCGATTCCTCTATCTCTTTCCTTAGGCAACATCATCATTAGTAGTTGATTGATTAATCTTATTTTTAGCTTCGTTAGCTGCATCTTCAGCTTGTTTAATAAGATCATTCTTTTCTTTATCAGTTAAATAAGTTGCATTATTGATCTCATCTTCTTTTTGCTTAAGAACATCATCGATCAATTGAGTGGCATCTTGTTTAGCATTATCTAAACTTGGAACTGTAATGTCTGCAACAGCTTTCACGCCGTTATCAGTAGCTTGGTTGACTGCTTCATCACTAGTAGCCTTCTGAATATTATCCTTAGCATTTTCAGCTTCTTGAGTAGCTTTATCAATTAGATCTTGTTTTTGCTTATCAGATAGGTTACTTGCATCGTTGATTTCTTGAGTCTTGTTAGCTAAAGCATTATCAATTGCTTGATTTGCATTATCTTTGGCTGGAGAAGTTGTTGGAACTTGAATGTTATTAATGGTATCTACACCAGTATTCTTAGCATCTTCAACACCAGGAATAGTAGTAGCTCCATTAATTGCATCTTTTGCTGCTTGAGCTTCTGCGTCCACTAAATCATTCAAGTTCTTAGCTTCATCAGTAGTAAGTGGCGCTTTAGAAATTTCATCTTTCTTAATAGCGGCAGCAGAATCAACAGCAGTTTTAGCAGTTACTTTGTCAATATCTAATAAACCAGCATTTGTAGCATTCTGAACGCCTTGGTCATCTGTAGCATTAGCAATATTGTTCTTAGCATTTTCTGCATCTTTATCAACCTGACCTTTGGCTGCTTGTTTTTGATCATCAGTTAAACCAGGAGTTGCATCGATTGCCTTTTTAGCTTCATCAGCAGCTTGATCAATGGTATTAGCTGCTTGATCTTTAGATGAGGACGTTGTTGGAATCTCAATATTATTGATATCACTAATACCATTTTCTTGAGCTTCTTTTATCACTGCATTTGTTGTTGCCTTGTCAATATTAGCATCAGTTTGAGTAACAATATTGTTTACTTGATCTACTAATTTTGATTTTTCTTCTTTAGTTAAGCTTGAGGCATTGTTAATAGCTGTAATCTTATCAGTAGCAGCCTTTTGTACAGCTTCTTTAGCAGCAGTTTTGGCAGGAGATACAGATGGCACTTCAGTATCATTGATATTCTTGATGCCACTTTCTTGAGCGCTGCTTACAGCTTCTGGAGTAGTGGCATTATTGATTGCTTCTTTAGCATCTTGAGCCTTTTGATCGACTTCATTATTTAAAGCCGCCTTTTCTTCATCTGTTAATGATGATTTAGAAATTTCTGCTTTCTTACCAGCTACTGCGTTATCGATAGCAGCGTTGGCAACATCTTTATCAATTACTAATTTTCCATCATCAACAGCCTTCTTAACATCATCATTAGTCTTAGCATTGTTGATGGCATCTTGCGCTTTCTTAGCGTCAGAGTCAATTTGATCCTTAGCCGCTTGTTTTTGCTCGTCAGTTAAGTTGGTATCTTGATCAACTGCCTTCTTAGCATTTTCAACTTCGTTGTTAAGATCAGTTGTTGCTTGTTCCTTAGTAGTTGATTTAGTTGGTACTTCAATACTATTAATTGTCTTAACACCGTTGTCTTGCGCTTCAGTTACTGCTGCATTAGTAGTTGCATTATCAATGGCTTGATTTGCAGCACTTTGAGCATCACTAACTTCTTGCTTCAATGCAGATTTTTCTTCGTCTGTTAAGTTGGAAGAATCGATTACATTGTTCTTTGCGTCTGCAGCTTCGGCTACTGCTTTCTTAGCTGCTTCTTTGGCAGCTGATTCGGTTGGTACTTCAGTATCATTGATCTTCTTAATACCATCTTCTTGTGCAGTAGTTACAGCCTCTGGAGTAGTGGCATTATTGATAGCATCTTTAGCAGTATTTGCCTTTTCATCGACTTCATTGTTTAAAGCAGTCTTTTCTTCAGCTGTTAATGATGATTTAGAAATTTCTGCTTTCTTACCAGCAGCTGCATCGTCGATGGCCGCATTAGCGACATCCTTATCAATTGCTAATGTACCATCATCGATTGCATTCTTGACGTCATCGTTAGTCTTAGCAGTATCAATCGCTTCTTGAGCCTTCTTAGCGTCAGAGTCAATTTGATCTTTAGCAGCTTGCTTCTCTTCATCAGTCAAGTTGCTATCTTGGTCGATTGCCTTCTTAGCTTCATCAACTGCGGTATTAAGGTCACTTGTTGCTTGTTCTTTAGCATCTGACTTAGTTGGTACTTCAATAGAATTAATTGCTTTAATACCATTATCTTCTGCTTCGGTTACTGCGGCATTGATAGTTGCATTATCAATTGCAGTATTAGCAGCATTTTGTGCATCAGCAACTTCTTGCTTCAATGCAGATTTTTCTTCAGCTGTTAAGTTTGAAGAATCGATTGCATTGTTCTTAGCTTCGGCAGCTTCTGCTACTGCTTTCTTAGCAGCTTCTTTCGCTGCTGATTCAGTTGGTACTTCAGTATCATTGATCTTCTTAATACCATTTTCTTGTGCAGTACTTACAGCTTCTGGAGTAGTGGCATTATTGATTGCGTCTTTAGCAGCTTGTGCCTTTTCATCTACTTCATCGTTTAAAGCCGCCTTTTCTTCATCAGTTAATAGTGATTTAGAAATTTCGTTCTTCTTACCAGAAACTGCATTATCGATTGCTGCATTAGCAATATCTTTATCAATGGCAAGCTTACCATTATCAACAGCCGTATTAACCTCATCATTAGTAGTAGCATTATCAATTGCTTCTTGAGCCTTCTTAGCGTCAGAGTCAATTTGATCTTTAGCTGCTTGCTTCTCTTCATCAGTCAAGTTGTTATCTTGATCGATTGCGTTCTTAGCTTCATCAACTGCAGTATTAAGGTCACTTGTTGCTTGTTCCTTAGCAGCTGACTTAGTTGGAATTTCAATGTCTTTAATTGCAGCGATCCCGTTTTCTTTAGCAGTTGTTACTGCTTCATCAGTTGTTGCCCTGGTAATATTTGATACTGCGTTACTGTATTCTGCTTGAACTTTATCTTTCAAGCTGTTCTTTTCATCAGTAGTTAAATCAGTAGCATCATCAATTGCCCTATTCTTAGCATCACGTGCTACATTCAATTCTCCAATAGCTTCTTGCTGCTTCTGAACTAAGGTTGGAATAGTAATGTTATTAATATTATCTAAACCGGCTGTTTCTGCACTCTTGACTGCATCATTAGTTTGAGCGCCCTTAATTTCCTTAGTTGCATCATCGGCAGCTTTATTTGTTTGATCAACCAAAGCCTGCTTTTCTTGATCAGTTAAGTGAGTAGCGTTGTTAATGTCATTCAGCTTAGCATTCTTAGCACTTTCAATTGCATTAAGAGCATCTGTTTGTGCACCGTCTAGAGTTGGAATAAATAGATCAGTAATTTGCTTGATTACGTCATCACGTGTTGCAGTAACTGCATCATTTGTAGTAGTTGATGAATCATTAATCTGAGCAATTGCATCGTTAGCAATTTTATCTACTTGATCACTTAATTCTTTTTGTTCTTCAGCACTTAAGTTAGATGCAGCAGAGATTTGCTTATTCTTAGCATCTTGAACTTGTTTAATTGCATTAATTGCATCTTGTTTAGCTTGAGCTAAGCTTGGAACAGTCACATTAGCAATATCTGCAATACCCTTATTCTGCGCGTCAGTCACAGCATCATTGGTAGTTGCATTGTTGATATTGTCTTTTGCATTTTTAGCTACTTCACTTGCTTGATTGATTAAGTCTTGCTTTTCATCAGTGCTTAAGTTAGATGCATTATTAATTTCATCTGTCTTAACTTGCAAAGCATTGTCAATTGCAGTATTTGCAGCCTTCTTAGCATCTTCTAGTGAAGTAAAGGTAATACCTTTAATGTTATCAATCCCAGCATTTGCTGCATCGCGAGCATCATCGTTGGTAGTTGCATTTTCAACATTATTCTTAGCAGTAGTTGCTGCTGCTTTTGCCTGATCAACTAATTTTTGCTTTTCAGTATCATTCAAGTTAGAAGCATTGTTAATCTCATTTACTTTAGCGTTCAATGCGTCATCAATAGCTTGGTTAGCATTCTTCTTAGATTCATCAAGACTTGGAATAGTAATGTTTTCGATGTTTTGAACACCAGTAGTTGCAGCAGCTTTAGCATCGTCATTTGTTTGAGATTGGTTGACGTTGTTAATTGCTTCAGTTGCGGCATTAGTTGCATCATTGATCAAACTTTGCTTTTCATCTTGAGAAAGGTTAGAAGCATTGTTGATTTCGTCAGTCTTGGCATCTAAGGCCTTGTTAATTAGATCAATACTTTCCTTCTTAACATCAGACAAGTTTGGAACTGTTACATCAGCAATTGCTTTTTCACCATTTGTTTGGGCAGTATTAACATCGACATTAGTAGTAGCATTGTTGATATTGTTCTTAGCTACATTGGCTGCTTCAGTTGCTTGATTAATTAAATCAGTCTTTTCTTGAGTGTTGATATTAGATGCGTTGTTGATTTCGTCGGTCTTCTTTTGAAGAGCATCATTGATGGCAGCAATGGCCTTATCTTTAGCGGAAGAAGTGGTTGGAATTTCGGTATTAGTAATTTCATTTACACCGTTTGTTTGTGCAGTAGTTACTTCTTCAACAGTAGTTGCGTTAGCAATATTTTGTTTTGCATTATTTGCTTCAGAATTAATTAAATCAGTGTAAGCTTGTTTTTCGTCAGTAGTTAGTGGATCTTGAATTTCCTTAAGCTTACCAGCAACTGCATTATCGATTGCTGCGTTAGCAACTTCTTTATCAATTGAAACCTTACCGCTGTTAACGGCATTGTTTACCTCATTGTCAGTCTTAGCACCGTTGATCGCATCTTGAGCAGTCTTAGCATCAGAGTCAATTTGGTCTTTAACTGCTTGCTTTTCTTTATCTGTTAAGTTGTTATCTTGATCAATTGCTTTCTTAGCATTTTCAACTTCGTTGTTAAGATCAGTGATTGCCTTTTCCTTATTTGCTGATGTTGTTGGGACTTCAATGTCGTCAATTGCACTAACGCCCTTGTTTTGTGCTTCAGTCACTGCTGCGTTTGTAGTTGCATTATCAATTGCAGTATTTGCAGCGTTTTGAGCTTCAGTTACTTCTTGCTTCAATGCATCTTTTTCTTCAGCTGTTAAGTTTGAAGTATCAATTGCATTGTTCTTTGCTTTTGCTGCTTCGGCTACTGCCTTCTTAGCTGCTTGTTTAGCTGTTGATTCAGTTGGTACGTCAATATCATTGATATTCTTAATACCTTTTCCTTGAGCAGTAGTTACAGCTTCTGGAGTAGTGGCATTATTGATTGATTCTTTAGCAGCTTGAGCCTTTTGATCGACTTCCTTGTTTAAAGCAGTCTTTTCTTCAGCTGTTAATGGTGATTTAGAAATTTCGTTCTTCTTACCAGCAACTGCATTGTCGATAGCTGCATTAGCAACATCCTTATCAATTGCTAATGTACCGTCATCGATTGCTTTCTTAACATCATCATTAGCCTTGGCAGTGTTAATTGCTTCTTGAGCAGTCTTAGCATCAGAATCAATTTGATCTTTAGCTGCTTGTTTTTCTTCATCTGTTAAGTTGCTATCTTGATCAATTGCTTTCTTAGCTTCATCAACTGCGGTATTAAGGTCAGTTGTTGCTTTTTCCTTAGTAGTTGATGTAGTTGGTACTTCAATACCATTAATTGCATTCACGCCATTGGTTTGTGCTTCAGTTACATCTTCTGGAGTAGTGGCATTATTGATTGATTCTTTAGCAGTATTTGCCTTTTCATCTACTTCATTGTTTAAAGCAGTCTTTTCTTCATTAGTTAATGGTGATTTAGAAATTTCGTTCTTCTTACCGGCAACTGCATTGTCGATAGCTGCATTAGCAACATCCTTATCAATTACTAATGTACCATCAGCAGCTGCCTTCTTAACATCATCATTAGTCTTTGCATTATCAATTGCTTCTTGAGCAGTCTTAGCATCAGAATCAATTTGATCTTTAGCTGCTTGTTTTTCTTCATCTGTTAAGTTGCTATCTTGATCAATTGCTTTCTTAGCATTTTCAACAGCAGTATTAAGATCAGTAATTGCCTTTTCCTTAGCATCTGATTTATTTGGTACTTCAATACCATTAATTGCCTTAATACCTTTGTCTTCTTCTTCAGTCACTGCTGCATTTGTTTTTGCATTGTCAATTGCTTGATCTGCAGCGGTTTGTGCTTCAGTAACCTTTTTCTTCAAGGCTGCTTTTTCTTCAACTGTTAAGTTTGAAGAATCAATTGCATTAGTCTTTGCTTTTGCTGCTTCGGCTACTGCCTTCTTAGCTGCTTGTTTTGCTGCTGATTCAGTTGGTACCTCAGTATTAGTGATATTCTTAATACCTTTGTCTTGAGCAGTAGTTACAGCTTCTGGAGTAGTTGCAGCCTTAATTGCTTCTTTAGCAGCTTGAGCCTTTTGAGCTACTTCATTATTCAAAGCAGTCTTTTCATCAGTAGTTAAATTATTAGCTGAATTAATTTCTTCTAATTTCTTAGTTAAAGCCTTTTGAATATCTTCAGTAGCAGCATTCTTAGCATTTGTAAGGTTAGTATCACCATTCAAGCCATTGATTGCATCAGTAATAGCCTTGGCTGCATTGTTTACTTCTGCCTGAGTTGCATTAGTATTCTTTAAAATCTCTTGACCAGCAGTAATTGCATTATTAAGAACTTCTTGATTTGCTTGGTCGGCGTTAGTATAGTTGCCAGTTTCCTTAGCATTATTGGCATTGGTTAAAGCTGTTTCCAAGGCTTCAGTATTAGTGGCCTCGCCTTTAAGGTTATCTTTTGCTGCATTAATTGCATCTAAAGCATTCTTAACATCACTTGCAGATGGATTTGCCTGATCCAAAACTGCTTGACCAGACTTAATTGCATTATTGTATGTTGTTTGGGCTTCTTCACTACCGTTGTAGTATGCAGACGTATTTCTTACGTTTGGTGCATCTTTGACAGCAGCTTCTAAGGCAGCCTTGTTTGCGGCTTCAGTCTTGGCATTCCCATTTAAGTTACTATTTGCAGTTTCAAGATCTTGGAGAGCTTGGTTTACTTCTGCTTGAGTTGCATTAGTTTTATCTAAAACTGTTTGTGCATCTTTAACTGCATTATCATAAGCGGTCTTTTGAGTTTCGTCTGCATTAGTATAGTTATTGCTTTCTTTTACAGTTGCAGAATTGTCAACTGCTTTTTGAAGCGCTGACTTATCAGTTGCTTCACCCTTAAGATTACCCTTAGCAGTATTAATGTTCTTTAAAGCATCAGTAATTTGAGTAGCAGTTGCATCTGGATTATCTAAAACTGCTTGACCAGACTTAATTGCATTATTGTATGCTGTTTGGGCTTCTTCACTACCGTTGTAGTATGCAGACGTATTTCTTACGTTTGGTGCATCCTTAACAGCAGCTTCTAAGGCAGCCTTGTTTGCGGCTTCAGTCTTAGCATCGCCATTTAGCTTACTATTTGCAGTTTCAAGATCTTGAAGAGCTTGGTTTACTTCTGCTTGAGTTGCATTAGTTTTATTCAAAACTGTTTGTGCAGATGTAACTGCATTATCATATGCAGTCTTTTGAGTTTCGTCTGCATTAGTATAGTTATTGCTTTCTTTTACAGTTGCAGAATTGTCAACTGCTTTTTGAAGCGCTGACTTATCAGTTGCTTCACCCTTAAGATTACCCTTAGCAGTATTAATGTCCTTTAAAGCATCAGTAATTTGAGTAGCAGTTGCATCTGGATTATCCAAAACTGCTTGACCAGCAGTAATTGCATTATTATATGTTGTTTGGGCTTCTTTACTACCGTTGTAGTATGCAGACGTATTTCTTACGTTTGGTGCATCTTTGACAGCAGCTTCTAAGGCAGCCTTGTTTGCGGCTTCAGTCTTGGCATTCCCATTTAAGTTACTATTTGCAGTTTCAAGATTTTGAAGAGCTTGGTTTACTTCTGCCTGAGTTGCATTAGTTTTATCTAAAACTGTTTGTGCAGCTGTAACTGCATTATCATATGCAGTCTTTTGAGTTTCGTCCGCATTAGTATAGTTATTGCTTTCTTTTACAGTTGCAGAATTGTCAACTGCTTTTTGAAGCGCTGATTTATCAGTTGCTTCACCTTTAAGATTACCCTTAGCAGTATTAATATCCTTTAAAGCATCAGTAATTTGAGTAGCAGTTGCGTCTGGATCAGCTAAAACTGTTTGACCAGCACTGATTGCCTTATCATAAGCAGTCTTAGCTTCATCAGAGCCATTGTAGTATGCAGCATCATCTGATTTCACAGTAGATGCTTCATTAACTGCTTTTTGAAGTGCTTCCTTACTTGCTGCTTTCTTAGCATCACCATTCAAAGCAGCTTTTGCATTATTAATGGTAGTTAATGCATTATCTACCTCAGTTTGAGTAGCATTATCGTTACTCAAAACTGTTTGACCTGCGCTAATTGCATCAGTATAGGCTTTTTGTAAATTAGAATCAGCATTAGTGTAGTTATCGCTTGATTCTACTGTTGATGCTTGGTTAATAGCATCTTGAAGTTCAGTCTTGTTGGTTTCTTTACCAGTTAAAGCTTTTTGAGCATTTTGAATGGCAGTTACGGCATCATCAACGTCACCTTGATCGTAATTATTTGGATTATCAAGAATAGTTTTACCATTTGAAATTGCATCAGTATATGCCTTTTGAGCTTCTTCAGTAGCATTGTAGTAACTTGGCTTTGCTTCTTCTGCTGGAGCAGCATCTACTAATTCTTGAAGAGTAGCAGTATTAAGCGCACGTAATGCTGCTACGCTTTTAGTTTGAGCAGATTCAACGAAATCTTTTGTAGCAGTAACTGCAACTTGTGCATCATCAGTCAACTTGCTTGCAAGCTTGGATAAATCAATAGAGAAGTTACCACCAGTTGAAGCAGTTTGTGCAGCGTAATCAACATTGTTTGAAGTTACTGTTTTATTAGTTTTGGTGTACACAGTGTAATGTCCTACTACTGGCACATTAGTGCTTACCCCACCAACGGTAACAGTTACATAAATTGGATTGTCACTACCACTTGAAGCTACAGTACCAGTCAATACATTATTCTTACTTAAATGAAGGTTAGATAGAGTAACGTCCTCACCAGCTTTAACTAAGCTAATCAAGCTCTTGTTAGCCAGTCCCTCTGCTACTTGATTAACCGTATTTTTATCTTGTGCAGTAATTGTGTAAGAAGTAGCATTACCATTTCTATCATAAGTTACATCAATTTTGCCCAAAGGCTGTGATTCGTTTCCATCAGTAACCGTCTTAACACGACTGAAATTAATAGTACCATTTTTAATTAGTGACTTACCATTACTGGTATTTGCGGAGAGATCAATAGTAAATGAATCTGGTTGGTCAGAAGTGAAAGTACTACCGCTTGAAAGATTAATTGCAGTTACAGCTCCAGTACCGTCACCGCTAATCTTGAAAGTAGAGTGAGGATCTAACTTAACCGTCCCCTTACCATTAACAGAAATTAGACTTGAACTATAGTCTCCAAGATTTGTAGCATCTAATACGAAACTACCACCATTTCCAACATTAATATTTGCACTTCCATTGATGTATACTGGAACACCATTGCTTTTGCTTGCACTTGGTGTGCCATTTGAATTGATAACTAATTTACCATTTACATTAAGAGCAGCATCAGAATTTAAATATAATGCTCCTGCAACATCTTTATCGTCATCTACCTTTTCAGTATTAATAGTTAAAGTTGAATTTGGATCAATATTAATTGTCATCTTTGCATTGGCAGCAATAGCACGAGCAACATACCCAGTTCCAATTCCATTACGACTTTCAGGATTACCTTTAGAATGTGGATTAATTGCTACATTTGCACCGTCTTTTACATCAATTGTTGTGGTCCCACCATCAATTTCAAGAGCATTAGCATCTTCTGTTGTTAAGGTCACATTACTGTTTTCATCAAAAATAATTTGATTTGTTCCACCTTCAAATTGAAGAATTTGCTGCCCACCGTTTTGTTGAGTATCGCGGGTCTTACCATCAAGTGGTCCTACATAAGAGGAAACAGAATTTGCAGTAATATTATTCTTAAATGTTAAGGTTGAATTAATACTTGGTTTAGTATAGATAAGTTGTGAACCAGTAAAGTTAACATTATTAAATGTGTAGCCACCAGCATTATAAACAAGGCCCCAGTAACTACGAGCATAAATATTCAAATCTTTAAAGGTTACGGAATTCTCTGTATTCATATCAAATGAATATCCAGAGAAATCAATTGTACGTTTTTCTTCTGGATTATCTGATTGAATTACAATATTACGCTTATTCTTGATATTAATTTCTGTATACTTCTTATCTGTTTGGTCCGCTAAATTAAGATTTTTAGCAACATTAATAGTAGTAGCAGTACCATTTTCAATTGCATTAATAAATCCCTTAGCATCACTAACTGTTACGGCATTAGGATCTTGATCTTCTGCTATTAAGGATGTCAATATAGCTCTATCTTTATCAGATAAAAGCATAGCTCTATTTTTAACAGATAAAGCACCAATTTTTTCACTTTCAACTATACTCATATTATTTGTTAATTGATGCTTAGTATCCTCTAGATTTAAAGCAACTGTATTAGCACCAACATCTTTAGACGGTTCTACTTTATTAACAGTAGGGACTTCTAATTCGATAGTATCTGACTTGGCATTCTTTTGATTAACCTTGGAATTTGCATCTTGTGAAGCAAGTGTAGAAGAATTAGTATTCTTTTGACTTAGAGTATCACTAGTATTGTTCTGAATTTCGGTAGAAGTTGTATCATTCTTACCTACAGATGCGTTTTCAGTTTGAGTAGCCTTAGAATTTTCAACTGTTGTAGCAGTTGGTGACTCATTGGCGTTATCAACAATTTTTGGTTCATCAGCTGTTTTAACTGAAGGTGAAGTTTGCTCATGCTTATCTTGAGATTCAATCACATTCTGCGAAGTAGCCGTACTTCCCGTTTCTAAAGAAGAATCCTTTTTTAATTCAGAGTTATCCTTCTCAGTTTTTACAGTATTATCTGTTGAACTAGGTTGTGTTTTTGCTTGATCATCAGCACTCTTTACTGCTTTATCAGCAGTTTCAACTGAGTTTTTTGCGTTTTCATTACTTTCAGTTTTCTCTGATTGAGTACCAGAAGTTACATCTCGTTGAGCATCCCCACTGCCCTTTGAGTCATCAGTATTATTTTTAGAATCATTATGATTATTACTTTCCACTACCTTATTACCATCTTCTTTTGACGGTTCAGTAGCGGATTTTTCAACTACAGGAGCATCATCAGTGGTAGCAGCTGATGCACTTTGTGCACCATACATAAAAAATGACACCCCTACCAAAACAGAGGTAGCTCCAATAGTTAGTTTTCTAATAGAAAATCTTTGTTTTTCATCTCTATTTTTTTCTTCTCTCAATTTTATATTTCTCTTTGAAAACATTATAGCCTTCTCCTTATTACAATAAATAACTTTGATTATTCATGGTCTATATAATAACATCATTTACTTAAACATTAAACAATATTAGCTTGAAGTCATTATTTTATTTTTTATAGTTATAACGTTATTTGGATTTTCTTATGTTTAATAAAAACATAGCTAATAGTTTTCTTTTTCGAAAACTACTAGATCTCCCATTTGCTATAATTTATTTGATATTTAATATTATGAAGGGACGTCGAGGTTATGAATCAACCATTAATCAAACTAGTTCTAAAAATATGACGATCTTCTTTATTGAAGAAAAAAGACCAAACGAAACAGGAAATTTATTAATTTACTTGCATTATTTTATTCTGTTTGGTCTTAGCCTAATTACAGTATCCCTAAAATTCATTAGTGAAGAAAATGCCAACTTGATTTTTGCAGTCTCTTGTTTATACGGCGAAATGTTCCTATTTTATTTTATATTGGTTTAACTATTGCGGTTCGCTATAATAAACCCCAATATAATTCAATCAATAAACTTAATTTATTTAGGTGGATCATAACTTTACTAATAGGATACGTAATCAGCCTTTTGATGCCACAATTATTTGTTATTATCTGTTGTACAGCAATTATCAGTCTTTTTAATGCAGGGATGAAAGTTAGAAATATTAGTACTTTTATTTAGGTAAGAATCCTGAAAAGAACTATACTAAACTTAGAAAGAAGGTAATCCTATGGCTGCGATAGATGAAGAGTATAGAATCAGAAATGATATCAAAAACATTTTGTATTATGATCCTGAAATTAAAAAGAATACTGAATTAATGAATATTTTTAGGATCGCTTATGAAAGAAGAGATGCCGGTAAACCAATGCGAGAAGTTGCTCTTGCATTAGATAAATCACTGGCAGCTTATATTACTAATCATAAGGAAGTTCCTGAAAGTGTCATCAGACTTCACAAGAATATGATGGAGCTTAGTGAAATCGACCACTAATTTTATTAAAAAAGCCAGAGCCTTTTTGAAGCTCTGGTCTTTTTTATGGACGCCGATCTGCTGGTGTTCTTCGACGAGATTGTTGCTCTAAAATATAACGTTGGATTAATTCAATTACTTGACTGTTTTGTGGCAACGCCGAATGTTGAGCCAATTTACCTGTAACGGTAATCTGAGTGTAGCTTTTAGCTGTGCCTTGATAAATATATTTTCTAGCTTCTACACCAGATACAGGCACAAGCACATCAGCCACATAGTTCTGCGTTCCCGCTCCCGAATACATAATTAAATTATCCGGAATATTCTTTCTATTTGCACCCAAAATATATGTGGGACAACTATTTTTTAAAAATTAAAGGGCGCACATAGGTGCACTTTTAATGAATTATTTACTATCTGAAACGATAATTAATGACTTAATAGCTTCACGTTCATCCATTGCTTCATAAACATCTTGAATATGATCTAAGTCAAAACGCTGAGTGAATACCTTTCCTGGATCAATTTCAGCTTCAAGAACCGCTTTTAACAAAACATTCTTGTCGTAAGTTGTGACATTAGCAATACCACCGCGAAGACCGATGTTTTTCCAGAATAAAGTGTTGGAAGATGGTTCAGTTTGAGGAACACCTACACGACCAATAACAGCACCGGGGCGAGCAATTTTGCCAGCTTGTTCAATTACGCTAGTAGCCCAACACATTCTTGAACAGCATCAACACCAACACCGTTAGTCAATTCCATAATTTTCTTAACAGCATCGTAACCACGTTCCGAAACAATGTCAGTTGCACCAAATTCACGACCGAGCTTAGCACGATCTTCATGGTGACTAAGTAAAATAATGCGACTAGCTCCTAATAAACGAGCACCAATTACACCACAAAGACCAACCGCACCATCACCGATAACAGCAACAGTGTCACCTTTTTTAACTTCGGCACTAACTGCTGAGTGGTAACCAGTCGCCATCACATCAGCTAAAGTTAAGAAATTATTCAATTGAGCATCAGTATAGTCTTCTGGCTTGCCTGGAATCTTAATCAAAGCCCAGTTTGCATGTTCAAAACGTAAATATTCACCTTGCGTTTACACCTTCAGTTGGATTCAAACATGAACCATCAAAACCAGCCCAACAAGCTGCACATCTACCACAACCATGAGTAAATGGCACGATTACAAAGTCACCTGGGTGAATTGCAACTACATCTTTACCTATTTCTTCAACAATACCAATAGCTTCATGACCAACAAATGATCCAGATTCTCTCTTAGAAATTCCACGATACCACCATAAGTCAGAACCACAAACACAAGCACGTACAATTCTAATAATTGCATCAGTTGACTTTTCAATCTTCGGTTTTGGCATTTCTTTAACTTCCATTTTACCGGGTTCTACAAAAACTGCTGCTTTCATATAATATCCTCCTTAAAAAGTTGTTAGTTCTTTAGTTTATATTAACAACTCAAAAAATACATTGTTTAAATCGTATAGGAGTTGTACGTGGAATGTATAACAGATTTGGAAAAGCTAAATATTAATTATTAAATATCTATAATTCTTTTTATAGATATTCCAGTAACGATGTGATACTATACACTAAATGTATAGTGAGGCAAAAAACATGATAGATTTAGAATTATTAGAAGAATTAGTTGTCTTTCAAAAATATGGAACTTTGAGTGCAACTGCTGAGCATTTAATGATTACTCAACCAAGCGTTACACGAGGAATGAAAAGATTAGAGCAAGAATTGGGTGTTGAGCTTTTTAATCGCCAAGTAAATCGTATAACTTTAAATGAAACTGGCGAGCTTGCTGCATCAGAAGCTAAGAAACTGCTTCAGGCAGAAAATGATTTTACCGAAAAGATTTTAAACTTCAGTAAAATGCAAAACTATATTAATATTGGTTCGGTTGCTCCCGGTCCACTATTGTTAACTGAAGCAAAAAAAGACGATTTCAAAGAGAAACTAACTTTCAACCATCAATTAGTTTCCCAAAATCATGTTCTTTCAGATTTAAGAACATATAAGGAGAGGCTCATCTTTACCGCTGAAGAATTCGACGAAGAAGATATTGAATCTATGTACTTAGGTACGGAAGAACTAGCCGTTCGCATTGACAAAATGAACCCTCTGGCCCAAAAGAAGAGCGTCACTTTCAAAGATTTAGCCGGGTTGAGCTTCTTAGTAGTTCAAGATATTGGGCCATGGGTTCAAGTAATTGAAGATCATATTCCAGAAGTACAATTTTTATATCAAAAAGATTTGCCAGCTTTAGATGAATTAACACACTATTCCAATTTTCCAGTTTTTAGAACAAACCTAACATTAGCAACTGGTTATAAAGAAAGAGACGATGATAATCGAATTTTAGTACCTATTAAAGATGAAGATAATTATATTGAATTGTATGGTACTTATCTAAAAAATCAAAGATCGGTCATTCAACCTTTCTTGAAAGAATTAGCTAAGAATTGGCCTAAATAGAAGAAAAAGGAGTTCAAGGAAATTTTCTTGAGCTCCTTTTATAGTTAGAATTTTAGAGAAATAGATAAAACATCAACTACCCTAGAATAAATTCTAGGGTTTGCAACTCTCATCTATTTTTATTAGATAGCGGTTATAGCGTCTTGCGACTTCCGCCTCCGAGGCTGCATCGTCGGGCAGTTGACGATGCCCGTTTACCTACCAAGTTTACTCGGCAGATCTTAATTTAGTAAATTTAGGTATTTTAACACCTTTGTGGTACTGTTCGCCCAAGAACTGGATATTCATGGCTGCTAAGCGATCGTCATTGGATTTGTAGCCACACTTATCACAAATGTAGAGATGCAGCTCATGATTCCGGTTCTCCTTGCGGATCCTTCCGCACTTAGGACAGCGCTGGCTGGTAAATCTTGGAGAAACTTTAACAACAGTTGAAGAATTCAAATTAGCCTTGTAAGCTAAAAACTGCTCAAACTGGTAAAAAGTCCAAGAAACCATTTCATAGCGACGCTTTTTGGCAGCTTTCTCAGTCGCAAAGCGGACATTGGTTAAGTCTTCTAAAGCAAAGATAGTATTGGGACCGTAATGATCAACGAGTGTCTTGGTAAGGCGATGATTAACATCGCTTATAAAACGGTTCTCTCGCTGACCGATCTTTTTAAGTCTTCGCTTGGCAGACTTAGTGCCTTTGGCTTGAAGCTGAGCACGGAGTTTCTTATATTTGCGCCTGGTGCGCAATACTTTTTGTCCGCTGCAAAGCAGAGTCTGGCCCTGTTCGTCATAGCAGGCAGCCAAAAAGCGCAGGCCGCGGTCAATCCCAACGATATGCTGGGTCTGCTTTAATTCATATTCAGAAAAGGACGTGGTCGCACTAAGGTGGACATACCAATTATTTTTGAACTGAAGCAGCTTAATTGAGCCAAACTTCCAACGGCTAGCATCAAGATACTGGTCGAAATTTTTGCAGACAAAATCAACTTTCTTTCTCCCCATTAAGGTATTCAAAGAAAGCTGGCTGCTTGTATTTAAATAAGACCAGTCGCGATTGCGCTGAAGATCAAGCTGAAGACGCTTAAACCTAACTGGACGCCAAAGCCAAGTGAGATCACGCGGAATCTGCGACCAGATAGCATGGCCCTGCGCATCTTTTTCCCCAGTATTATAGCGAAACGGTGTTTGCTTCAATTGGGTTTTGATTGTTTTATAGCGAGCAACAACATTTCTGATAACCGATTGAGCCATTTGACTTTTGAGCCCAAACAAGTCTCTCAAATCATGATAAAGGGCTTGATTTAGCTGAGAAAATCGAAACTCAAAATCATGGTCAAAAACATACTGTGAGACGAAGTTGCAGGCATCTCTGTATGCAGTCATGGTTTTTATAAAAGCGTGTGTAGTTTGATCATCAATATTAAGGAGCTTGGCTTTAATCGTTACTGCCTGATCCAAATTATTCACCTCCAAACAAGTGTTTGAAAATGATTATATCATAGAAATTAGAAGAGAAAAAGACAAGATATAAAAAGGCTGAAAGTGCAATTCCTCCCCGGATTAAAATCCAGGGTATCCTTGCTTAATCAGCCTAGAAGGAAAAAGCAATGAAAAACATTTGGAATGAAAGAATAAGTGTCGGGTTAGTAAACATTTACATTCCTCTTAAGTTAAATAAAAACCTTTTAGTTATGGTACCGATAAGAGCAAGACTATCCTTTACATTCCTCTTAAGTTAAATAAAAACAAACCAACTAAGCCACTCCCGGGATTTTCCTAGGGGATTTACATTCCTCTTAAGTTAAATAAAAACGTATCTTTGGTAGGTCATTATCTATAATAGTATTACATTTACATTCCTCTTAAGTTAAATAAAAACTCATCTATATATCTATCTATCTCTCTATAGATATAATTTACATTCCTCTTAAGTTAAATAAAAACTTTGACTCTCTTGCAAAGCTCGCACTTGTGGTAAACATTTACATTCCTCTTAAGTTAAATAAAAACTGATTACATAGGAGATTACATGCCATGAAATACAAATTTACATTCCTCTTAAGTTAAATAAAAACTCACCGCGGATACTAAGCACAGCGGACTGCCATGCATTTACATTCCTCTTAAGTTAAATAAAAACTTGCTTTTACCTACATGCTTACACAGTAAGTTGACTGATTTACATTCCTCTTAAGTTAAATAAAAACGCTAAATCTCTTTGTAAAGCTCATTACGTCCTCTAAATTTACATTCCTCTTAAGTTAAATAAAAACCTTAGCCATCGTAAGCCCTGCTATATCACTAGTTTCAAAAGCTATATCTGTCGACCTAACCAAAAAAGCATATATAGATTACTTACCTCATCAGATATAATTCAACAATAGTATTATACAGGCATTCTTTTCATCTGTCGATCTGCGTGTTTTTTCCGCATGTCTCATATCGACAGATTAATTTTAAAAAATATTCGATGTTAAATCCGTCAAATCCTGTCCCATAAATTCTTTATCAAGCCAATTCTTATTTCTATTTTTAAATATAATTACTGAATCAACATCTTTTCTAATCCATCTATTTAATTCACTTCGCAGTCTTGCAAGCTGTGCCTTGGTTAATTCTCCCTCAAAAACAGAATTTTGAACATGAGTTAAGTATTTTTTACAAATTTTAAAAACATGTCTACTTACTTTAGAACCTTGTTTATCCATTACAATGTCATAAACCAAAATTATATACATAATTACTACCATCCCATAATGTAAGGGGCATATGCTTCTCCTTCAACGAGAGATTTTATCAACTTATAACATTCCAATCGAATTAAATGTCTATAAGATACATCCCTATGCAAAGCTTTATACCTAACTTTTTGTTTCAAATACTTATCATACTCACCAACAATTAACCGTTTTACTCTATCAGACAAATAACAAAAATTCGATTCTTTATTAAAATCTTTTTCAGTAACCATATTTTTATTAATAAGTGAAAAGATTAACCTATCTACTATTATCGGTTTAAATATTTCCGATATATCAAGACATAAGGAAAATCTCCTATCCATTGCACTATGTAAATAACTTACAGTTGGATTAAGTTGAGTCACATATATTTCTGACAAACAAGTTGTATACATTAAACCATTTAAAAACGAAATAAGCGTGTTTATCATATTATCAGGTGGTCTTCGAACCCTTTTTGAAAATTCTACATCTGGAATAAAAATACGATTCCAAGCTGCATAATATTTTCTGTGAATTGTGCCTTCAATTCCCATCAATTCTTCAACACTATTCGCTTCATTTATCTGTGGAATTAGAGATGTAATTTCTTTTATACTTTTATTTAAATCTCTTTCTCTTCTTTGATAATACCTCAAGTTTCTTGATAAATTCTTAGCGGCCCCTAAAACAAATCTTTTAGCATAATAAAGTCTTCTATGAGAATCTGTATATGCCTGTACTTGCTGAATTAAGAGTGTGCCAGACACATTTTCTTCCCGGGGATAAAATGATCCACTGTAAAATCCATAGTAATTGTAATAATGTATAGGAATTTTCTTCTGAGCAAGATAATTTAAACACTTAGTATTAGTCGAAACTTCACCGAATAAATATATACTTCTTGTAACCTCAATTTTTAGATCCTTATATTTTCCATCCGATCTTGTCAATCTAACTGTATTATCTTTGCGTTCCAATTTTCCTGAAGAAAATAAATAATAATCTTCCATTTTTAGCCACCTAAGAAAAGCAATATTCATAAAATGCACATGATTTACAAATTGACTTAAGCTCGGGTTTAGGCGGAGTAGATTGCTTGCAAATCTGTTCAATTTCTGAAATATAATTTTCCATTATTTCTTCATCTTTACTTGTATAGTCAATTTTTACACATTTCTTAAGGCGTGGATAATCCAGCAAGCCTTTAGAAATACTTATCCCTTTCTTTCGTAAGTAATAAATATAATATTTTAATTGCCATACGGCTGCCGGTTCAAGCGCATTACTCTTCTTTACTTCATGAATTAATTGCCAATTTTCAACCATATCAATATCAATTAGGTTATCTATCATCACATGGTGTAAACCACGACCCTGATAGCTAGTTTTATCCAATAATTTTCCTAACATAACGCGTTCACTGGTTTGCTCAAATCCTATTTGATGTTGGAAGAGCCATAGTTTTCTTTTACAAACAAAGAAATAATTCACCATATTACCTGTTATTCGCATTTTAAAATTTTCCAAACTAAAACATATTATCATCATAATCAATTTCATTATTCAGATTAGCACCATCTCGATAAGACAATCCAGTTTCAGAATCATAATCAAAGTCCGCTGGTAAAATTCTATATCCAAATTTATTGATTAAATCGTTTTCCATCCATCTATGTTTAGAAACTTTATTGTTTACATAAAACGGAATTGAGACTAAATAATTATTGATTATTTCTCGCGCTTTAATTTTTTCTTGTACAAGAATTTGACATTGTTTTTTATATGTTACTTGATCCGGAAAATCTTCTTTTTTAAGATGAGTATTCAAAGTTTGAGCAGCTGATTCAATTTCATCTTTATATTCAAGAAATACTTTTTCGGGAATAACATCTACTGTATTGATATCTCTAAAATCATTTATAGCTTTTTCTTTACTTATTGGTGTATTCAAAAATGCTAAATCATCTAAATATTTAATACAATCATTAACCTTCTCAATAAGTTTGCAATTTTCAATATCTAGTAATTTATCCGTAGCATAGTTCTCATTAATTAGTTTTAATTTATTTGATTCTGTTAAATATCCATCTAGCTTAGCAATAGCTTTTTTAGATAGATTAAAAAGATGATAATCAACAACAGAATGTCTTTCCTCTCTCTTATATTCATGCGTACTCTTATGAATTCCACTCGTAGGTTTGTCTCCACCATCAAAAACGTAAACATTTGGCTCTTTACCTTCATAATTGCGCTTTCGATAGCATCTACCCATTCTTTGAAAAAGACCACACATTTCAGAGAGTTCAGTAATTAACAAATCAAAGTCTATATCTAATGAGGCTTCAACAACCTGCGTTCCTATCCAAATTCCAGCTTTTTGATTTTCTTTTTGACCAAATTCAAGTATCTCCTTTTCCTTTTTACTTCGATCTTTTCGAATAAATCTACTATGAATCAAATGGATATTCAATATTCCTTTTTGCTTTAATTCTGAATATAATTTAGTTGCAGATTTAACGGTATTACATACTACTAGCGTTTTTTGATGACAAGTCATCTTAATAATATCGTCTGAGTTAATTTGTTTATGGAGAACTTTAACTTTATGTCGATGGTCTACTTTAGAATCCAAAAATGGCTGCGGTGCTTGTTTAAATCTTAAACCATGACTTTTTAGTAAATCTACCAAAAATGGAGGTAATGTTGCAGTCATAATTTCAAATTTTCCGCCATATTTTTGCACTTCTTTCAGTCCAAAAATCAAATATCCTAAAAGATCTGGAGAATACATTTGAATTTCATCAATTACGATCTTAGAATAAGCAAGAGTAGCAAGTTTAGGTTCATAATTTTTATAATGATATACAAAACTAAAAATTTGATCAAGCGTAGCAATAGACAACTGTTTAGACCAACTTCGTTCTTCATTTACAAATTCATCAAAAGATTCTTCTTTATTAAATTTTTCCGATAAGGCTTTAGACATCATATCAGAATGAAGAAGTGCTAAATTTTCATGACTATTATTTTGAAAAACTATTTTAGAAATTCTATCGTAAATAGAATCTATTGCACTTTTTAGAGGTAAGACAAAGAACGATTTAGAATTATCAAGCCATCTAAGTGCTGATTCAGTTTTTCCCAATCCAGTTTGTCCCACTACAATAATACTCTCATTTCGATTTTTATAAGTCCAATCTTGTAAATCGTTCCAGTTAGTAGTAGGATTATCTTTTCGCCAATGTTGAAGAATATTTTGACTCAAATACACACGTGATTTAGATTCAATTTCATAATGGCCAGAAGCAGCATAGTCAATGCGATTAAGCAATCCCTTTAGCATTACAAATTCATCAAAAATATTTGGTTCATTCGCATATGATAATCGATGTCCTAAGTGATTCTTCAGATATTGAACTCTTATTTTAGTGGGTTCCTGAGGATGTATTGGAAAATTTAATTTCGAATAATCAAAACCATCAAATTCTTTCCTTAAAGTCTCTATTTCTCTCTCGTAATATTCTTTATCTATATTTCCAAGATCACGTTCATGATGCCATTTTATTGCAAAAATTAAGGCTATGAGTTCTTCTTTTGTATATTGTTTTTTCAACTCCTCAATTGGAAGCATTGTAATACTTAACAAGGCATGCGGAATTTCATCTTCACAATAACTTTTCTCAGCCTTTACTTTTTTCTGAAAGCGTAAATTCATTTTACCTAAATCATGATAAGCACAAGCAATTTCTAAGAGACGCCAGTCATCCTTGCCATGAATATTTGGCTGCTTCAACATATTATTAAACGTATTCTGACAAAGCCAAAAGTTTTGAAATATGTCAGGATACGTTTGTTTCAATAAATTATATTGCCTCAACAAATTATTAGTATGTTCTACAATCGTCTCACAGTGGTTTCCTTCAGATTGATTTAAAGACTTGGCTAAATAGTTATTCATTTTTCCCCACTTTCTATTTTATAGAGTAAATGCAAGATGTACTTCCATATATCTCATATTCCTATCCTCCAAATTTTTTCTGCTAACTGATATTTTGTTATTTCGTTTATATTTCTCTTAAGCTAGATAAAAACTATTATCCATCAGAAAAACACAATCAAATATTGCTAAAATGCAGAGAATATGGAATAATGAAACTGAGAATAAGTCGTCTAACAGGGAAGATAATCCTAGTTTTTAGGGAAGGTATGGGTTCAATTCCCATCGTTCTCATATTAAAGCAGTAGGTATTATTGCGGAAGAGTCTCGAAAAAATATATATTTAAAGTCGCTGAACCATCAACGGCTTTTTTTGTACCAAATTTTATATATTTTTTATAAAAACAACTTATATCTTGTCTGTCAGCAAAGTTCAAAACTTATATTCCTTAGATAAAAACGCGATAGCAGCTTTAGCAGCATCACACCAAGTTTTATCAATATTTACATTTCTCGATAAAAACATGCTCTTAGTGAGTTGCATACCCATCGTTTGGGTTATTTACATTCCTCTTAAGTTAGATAAAAACCCGTAAGCTTCATTGTTGAAAGTGTACTGAACAGATATTTACATTCCTCTTAAGTTAGATAAAAACTGTATTTTGGCTCTCAAGCAAGTGACCTATACTGTATTTACATTCCTCTTAAGTTAGATAAAAACAGTTCCCTTCGACAGATCTTACAAATCAATACTTTACAGTTCCAATTCTGTCGACCATCTTAAATATACTTCTATTTTTGATAAAAATGATTATAAAATTTCAGAAAAGCTATCATATCAAGCTTAATAGTACCTGTCGATCCTCTGTAAAAAATTGATTTTTGAACATCGACAGCTCTAAACTAAGAATACTACATTACCATCTTCATCAACATATGCCTTATAAACTACAAATCCAGAAGCATATATTGCCTCAACTTTATTCCACCGACGTTGTGTCTGACCTTTTCTAATTGTTACCAACTTATAATTCTTATTTAAATAATAATGTGTCCCTTTATTTCCCACACCATCATCTTCTAGACCCACATCTTCAGACATTTGAACAGGTATATATGCGCTATGATTTACGGGTACATCTTCATCTTTTTCTTCTATATCAACAATCTTTACATCTTCAAAATTTGCCAAATCTTCTCGTCGACCCAAATTTGGAAATTCACGAGGATACTTTAAAGCATGATAAATAGTATCCAGTTCACTTTCATCATTAGGCTTGATATGCAATATTAAATTTACATCATAAAGCAACTGAACATGACCAATACCTCTACTAATTCCAAAACCTTCAGCATTTAACTGGTGTCTTTCTGGATCAAATTTCATACCATTTTTGAATTCATATCGTGTAAAAAAATCACTAGTTGTTGATACATATGAACCTTGAATACTAACTTGCATTGGATGATATTCATAAAAATCACATAAGTAGTGAACCATCCCTATCACTGTAGAATAAGGAGGTAAGGGATAACTTTCACGAAACCCATGACTAGCCGGAACTCGATAATTAGCAGTTTCTTGGTGCAATTTAACTCTAATTACCTTCATAATATTCAGCAACCTTTTTCTTTAAATCTGTCATAAACTTAGCTACTGTCACTGCATTCAATTTATTTTTAATCTCTTGACTATTATCAAATGCGCCATTTACAAATCCAATATTAGTATTATCTTCAACTCTTGGATCATCAAGAACACTTTGAATTGATTCAATGTCAATCTTAGCATTCTTAACTTTAACAGCATTTTCAAACACTGGATTTTTAATATCATAAACCCCACCTATAATGAAAAGGGGCTTTAAGTCCTCACGACGACCTCTAATATCACGATATAAATATTGAATTACATCTAATAATTTGGCAACACGACGATTTTTTTCACTTGCATCCAAATTAGTACCATCATTATCGTCGATTCCAATTTGATCTAAATCAATTGTTAAGGTGTAAACATGATACGAATGTTGAATTTCTGATTGCGCAATACTGTTACGGATTGTATTATCACCCGTAGCTTTACGAATTCTTTGAGCTAATGACATATTAGTTAAAAAATCGGTATCTCCCTCATAGGGTTCTTGACTAATAGCATTTGAAAGACGTACCCGAGCTGATCTAATAGATGAATTAGTACCTTTTTCAGTTTTCATATAACCAAAGAAATCAATTTCCGAAAAATCTTTAATAGATGCGTCCTTAGCAAACTGAATTACCTTTTTATCACCACTGCCTTCAGCCTCTAAAGTTGCTTCTTTTTCACCAAGTTGTTGAACAATGTTATAGCGAATTGCTTGGCGTGAAATGTAAGAGTATTGCTGACCATCTCCACGAGTAAGTTTTTTAAGAAAGGCTACATTACCTAAGCTCTCACCATAATTAGCGCTTGAAGCTTGAAAAACGATAGTTACTGTTAGTCCCATATTATCCTGAATCATATGTCCATCCTCCATTTATTAATTATTCTCTTCTTTTTCACTATTACCAATTAACCCTGCAATAAATGCAAAAGCATAATCTTTGAATACTTCGGTCTCAGACTGAGTTTCAATAAAAATCTTAGGTACGGTTTTATCTAAATATAAATACGCATTAAGCAACAGCTCCATAAATCTATCGATATTATTAGTACGAAGTGCTTCAAGCATTTTATAAGCTAATGACTTAGCCTTATTTTCATTATCATAGCCCATTCTCACATACATCCCGCAACCACGAACTTTTGTTAATTTATTCTCTTCTATTTTCATAATTTTGCTTCCTCGATACTTATGTAGTTCATTTAAGAACCATCCGTTCATGCGAATCACAGTCATTATTTGAAAATCATTGTAAAAACAACCCTCTGTGTTGCTCAATTTCAACAATTCCAATTGGTAGATAATACTAAATAAATTAGTATTATTAAACAAACAATTCATTACACTATCTAAAATACCGTAATAATTCACACCCCTGAAATTACTAATTCCAGCATTGTACAAGCTAGCTAAATAACTCTTAACTTTACCAGTTCGTGTCACACTATAGGTATGTTCCACAGCTTTAGTTAATACTTTAGAAGCAACAATTGGAACAATTTGAAAATTATAATGATCTGTATCATATGTAATCAATTGAATATTGCCCAAAGGAGCGTGTTGTCCACTTGCTTCCTCATCTTTAAAGGCAGCCGAAAGAGCTCGATATGGACTAGTTCGGGTGCTATCGCTAATCTTTCTCATCATATTACTGAAAACAAGATCATTTTTTCCTTGCAAATTTCTAATTGAAGAATTTTCATTAATAAAAATCCCTTGGCCACACATATTATATGTAAATCCCACCGGTATTAGTGAATACAAAAATTGACAAATTGGACAAATATACAGGTCATTTTTAAAATTCCACGCATTACTTGTTTTTTTATTTAAATCATAACCCATATTGTTTATAAAACCATATGAGTATTTTAACTTCTTTACAGGTCGTCCACATGTTGAACATACATATTTATCTTTAGCATGATCTTCTTGTAAGTATTCTTGAACTGGTACTACAAAGTAATTTTGATAATCTTCATAAAAGTCCAAATTTTTTGTCTGAGAATTAAGAAAAGACACACCATTCCATGCTTTATTGATAATAATATAGTTCAATGTCTTCGCTGGAAAATATTTTTTAGCTTGACTTGTACTAAAATATTCAATGATTTTCAAGAGCTGATTAATTAGTTCTTGTAATATTTCTTTGGCTTCATCAGAATTTTTAGTTAAAAAGTTCTTTTTATTTAAAGTTCTTATTTTCTTATTACAACTTTTAACTTCTGCTTTAACATCAAAATCACTATTTATAAATTTAATAACCTTTTTATAACTAGCTGAATTGACGGAATATTTTACAATATTATCAAACCAATCAGTTAATCTCTTTAAATCTTTTTCGTCGAAGTCCTTAAAATCCTTATCTTTAAGAGTTTTAAGCCAGTTTTCCTCCTCAATAATTTTGGAATATCTAATGACTTGTCCATAATTTTTAATAAAGAATTTAAAATATAAATCAGAAAAATCATCTAATACTTTCGGATCTAATTTTACAGCGCTTTCACTCATGCTATAGCTATTTAAATATCTGGGATCGTTTTTTAGAATTCTCAGCAGTCCAACTATCCCAGCATTTTCCATCCAACTATTTATTCTAAAATTAACAGTGGTAGTATTGGTGTCCTCCATATCATTCACCACCTATTCTAAATTAAACTAATCATCCCCGAAAAGCTGCCATTTTTTTCACCGAGACCACCTGAGTGAATATAGTTTAAGAGGGTAGGATTACCCTCTAATTCAAAAATCCCTTTTGTGCATTCAATATTCAAACCAAATGATTTACGTACAGTCTTTCTCATTTTCAATGGTTTAAACCATAATTCTTCCACTGTTGAGGCAAGCATCGGGTTATCTTTTAATTTATTAAAAGTATTTCTGCGCAAGGTTTCATTAAATTTAATCATCTCTTCTTCTGTTACATCAGTCGGACATGAAATAAATCTTCCATTGTTATCTCTAACTACAATTGGAGACATTGTTTTAAAGATTGTTCGATTTTGTGTGATTTTAGGAAGTTCTATTGTATATAGCTTCTTTACGTCTGCTAAATATTCGTGCCCAAACGGCAATTTACTTACATCCAGATGATTTAAATAAATAAATGCATTATAAAAGTTAATCCCTATATTAGTATTCGCAGTTGAAAAATATAACTTCATTTCCCCCTCTCTATTTAAAATAATGCTATTTTTAGTAAAAGTAGCATTCGGGAAGAATACACTAGTTGCATAACATTTTTGTGTAGGTTTCTCAAATAGTTCTTTAAATAAATTAGGATTCTCAGCTGAGAGACCTGTTTTAATTAATGATAAAACATAAGCATCATAATCAATATCTATCTTGATTTCTGCTTTTTCACTTGGATTCTTTGAATGTAGACAAATTGGAATTCCAAATCTCATTTTTAGCTCCTTTCATTTATTACAACTACAGTATATCATGTATTTTTATATTTACAATTTACGTTTTTTAACATCATCTAAAATACAAGTATTTGCCAAAGGACCAATTTTATCTTTAAGAAATTATTCCTTGACGGATATAAAAATTTATTTGAGATAAAATTTTAAGCTTTTTCGAATAGCACATTAGTTCTTTTATTCTTAAAAATTATATCAAAATAAAAGAGCGAAAAACATGCTTCACCAAGAAAACGATGAAAACCATCACTTTCATCATGGAATAAAATTCTGCTTCTTCAGCGACAGTATGTTCAATATAATACTTATTTTAAAAGTTTCTAATTCAAAGAAGAAATTAAAGATCACAGAATTTCAAAAACAATAGTAAGCTTATTTGTTAATATCACAAAAAGAACACCTATCTCTAAGTAGATAAGTGTTCTAAATTCAAGACTCTTTTATTCTTCAACAACTTCAAATTTCTTATTTTTCCTACGCCATAAGTAATGAGCCACGTAACAAATCGCCACAAACGGAATTGTATAATAAAGAGCTACACGTTGAGTTGGATCAAACCAAATCAAAACACAGGATAGCAGACTAGAAATAAAAGCAAAATATGGAATTACAGGATACCATGGCGTGCGATATTTTAATTCGCTTAATTTATGGCCATCTTTAAGAAATTGTTTTCTAAAATTAAGTTCAGCAAGTGCAATTGCCATCCAAACAAAGACAACCGCCAATCCAGAAATAGAAACTAAAACTAAATAAACGGTACCTGGAGCAACTTTGCTTGAAATAAGAGCAAAAATTCCGCCAAGCATGCTCACTACTAAAGCTAAAGTTGGAACTCCATTTTTTCCAGTTTTTTTAAAAGCCTTGGGAATCGTGCCTTCATTACTCAATGACCACAGCATGCGCGTTGAAGCATATAATCCGGAATTGGCAGCTGAAATAATTGCCGTCAAAACCACAAAGTTCATAATATTCCCTGCAAACGGCACATGAATTAAGTCAAGAACATAAACAAATGGACTCTGAGTTACACCTGCTACCTTATAAGGGATCAACGCTGCCATTACAACAATACTTCCAATAAAGAAAATCACCAAACGCCACAAAGTAGTTTTTATTGCGCTGGGAATTGCCTTCTGAGGATTTTCGGCTTCTCCAGCTGTAATTCCAATTAACTCTGTACCAGAAAAAGCAAAGTTTACTGTAAGCATTGTAGTAAAAACTCCCCCAAAACCATTAGGAAACCAACCATTTTTATAAAAATTAACTAATCCAGGTGCATGGGCATATCCCTTTACCGGCAGAATTCCAGTAATGGCTAAAATCCCTAAAACAATAAAAGCTACAATTGCAAAAATCTTAATAGCTGCAAACCAAAACTCACTTTCTGCGAAAATTTTTACAGAAAAGAAATTGCTTAAAAAGATTAACACCATACATGTTAAACTCCAGATCCACACTGGTACATTAGGAAACCATTTTTGCATGATTAAACCCGCAGCCGTAAATTCCGATCCAAGAGCAATTGTCCATGTCAGCCAATATAAGATAGCTACTATAAATCCTGTTGAAGGACCAATATATTTCTTTGCATAAACATGGAAAGCCCCAGTATAAGGCATCGCAACAGACAGTTCACCTAAGCAAAGCATTACCGCAAAAACAATAAGTGCTCCAACTAAATAGGCAATCACAGTTCCCAAAGGCCCAGCTTCATGAATCGTATAACCCGAACTTAAAAATAATCCGGTTCCAATGACACCCCCTAAAGAAATCATCCGAATATGACGAGTTTCCATTTTTCGCTTCAAGTGAGTTTTATAAGCCATAATTTTTCCTCCTATCTTAACTGATCGAGTGTTTTACGAATCTGCTTAATCTCCTCAGGTCCCGTTGTGCAGCATCCCCCGATTAAGCGAGCTCCACATTCATACCAAGTCTTAGTCAAAGTATTAAAATCAAACTTTTTATCAAATTCCCGCCACTGCTTAATTTTTGGATCATAACTTGCACCCAAATTTGGATATACTACCAACGGTTTTTCAGTATATTTGCCAAATTCAATCAGTGCGTCTTTCACCAAATCGGGACTAATACAATTAATTCCCATTGCAAAAACTTGGTCGTATTGATTAATTTTTGTAATAGCTTCTGCAATCGAAGTTCCATCACTAATTTGCTGAACATTTTTTAAAGTGAAACTGACATACACAAGAACCCGTGGTGCATTTTCTTTTAACCAATCTAAAACTGCCACCGGCTCCGACAATTTCGGCTGAGTTTCTAATGCAATCAAATCTGGCTTTTCCTCTAAAACGAGCCTTAATCTTGGCAAATGAAACTCCAGATATTCTTCTTTGGATAAATCGTAATCTCCTCGATACTCATTTCCATCTGCTAAATATGCTCCATAAGCTCCAACTGTTCCTGCCACATAATTGTGTTGGCCAGTTTTCTTTTCAAAATCATCTCGCGCCTTTTTAGCAATTTTAACCGCATCCCGAATAAACTTCTCCGCTTCTTCTTGAGAATAACCTGCTTTTTCAAATGCTTGTACATTTGCCTGATACGTATTTGTAATTACAAGTTCAGCACCAGCATTGAAATAATCCATGTGCGCTTGATACACTTTATCCAACTGATTAATTAAAGCTGTTGCTGTCCATAAGTGGTTATTTGTATTAACTCCTTGGTTTTCAAGTTCATCAGACATTGCACCATCAAGCACAATTCCAGATTTAACTTTTTCAATTAAACCCATTCACTCACGCCCCTTTCATTTTTTAATGTAAACAAAAAGCACCCGTCCCAAAAGGACGAGTGCTTCGCGTTACCACCTTTAATTTGTTTATTGCTTGCGCAAATAAACCTCACTAACTACTATCATAGTTTGTGACAAATAACGGTTCACAACACCGTTGCCAGCTACATATCACTGACACTGATATCCAAGCCCATATTCGCTAACTTCATTTGCATTGTCTTTCACCACCTGACAACTCTCTGTAAGCAAATTCCATTAGTTACTCTGCTTTTCAAATTCTTTTAATTATTGATTAATAATATACTATGATGAAAAATGATTGTCAATGGTAAATAGAGGTTTATTAATTCTGTTGAGTTATTGTTCTAACTATTTTATAAACTACATTCTTTTTAATCGTTTGGGAGCAACGTAAGTTGGATAAGATAGGTCTTTTTTCTAAAGGAAAAGGTTATACTAAAAAAGATTTAATTGATGATGGTGTACCCATACTCTTGTATGGAGAATTATATACTCATTACTCTGAAAAAATTTTAAACACCGGACTTTACTCAAAGTTACTTTTGAATTCTATTTTTAGTACAGGAAACGAGGTTGTATTACCTGATTCAGGTGAAACGTCTATAGATATCGCCAGAGCTAGCTGGATAGCCAGTTCAGGAATAATATTAGCTGGTGGATTAATAATTATAAAACCTAATAAATATATATTTCCTGGTTTTTTAGCATATTTGCTCACATATGGTAAAAGTCATAAACTTTTAGCATCAAGAGCTCAAGGAAAATCAATAGTTCATATTCATGTAAATGATTTAAAAAATCTGAATATCTTATATCCCCAAAAATTAAAAGAACAGGAAAGAATTATTGCACTCTTGGAGAAAATAAATAAATGTATAGCCCTTCAGCAACGAAAATTGAATGATCTAAACAGCATGAAATCTGCTTTACTTCAAGATGTTTTTCCGAATACTCAAGGCATTAAAAAAATTAAGCTTTCTACACAAGAATGGAATTTGCAAAAAATAAGTTCTATTTTTAAAGAACGAAATCAAAGAAATAAAAATGGAATGCTTTTATCAGTATCCATTTCCAAAGGGGTATATCCTTTTTTAGAGAATGATAGAAAAGACAATTCATCTAATGATAAGAGCAATTACAAAGAAGTAAAAATAAATGATTTAGCTTATAATTCAATGCGCATGTGGCAAGGAGCTGTTGGTGTATCAAAATATAATGGAATTGTTAGTCCAGCATATACTGTTGTTACGCCAAAAAAAGAAGAAAATCCAAATTTTTATTACTATTATTTTAAAAATAAAAGAATGCTTTTTAATTTTAGACAGCATTCACAGGGATTAACATCAGACACATGGAACTTAAAATTTCCTTTATTCGAAAAAATTTTAATTCAAGTTCCATCTGATAAAGAGGAGGAACAAAGAATATCATCTTTATTCAAGCAAATTGATAAATCAATTGAGTTAAGTAAGATTCAAATTAAAAAGCTAACTAGTATCAAGCAATTCCTCCTCCAAAATATGTTTATCTAAAAACTCTTGCAAAAATATAATTTCCTTAAACAATTAAGTACGTGACTTAATATTTTAAGGAGGTTTTTCTATGTCACAAAAGAAATATAGCACCAAGTTATTTTACAAGTATTATCTTGATTGGATTCATATTTACAAAGACAATGCAGTTCGACAAGTCACTCTTGATAAGTATTACTTAGTTCAAAAACGCTTGAAAGAACTTGCACCAGATCTACATATGAATGAACTTAATCGTCGTAACTATCAACAAATTCTAAACTTGTACGCGCGTAATCATGAAAAGACTACAACTTTAGATTTCCACCATCATTTAAAGGCAAGTTTATTTGATGCAGTCGATGATGGCTTGTTAAAGAGTGATCCTACAAGGCGTGCAATTATTAAAGGATGTAGTCCTAGTGAAAAGAAAATAAAATATTTAAACTTGTTTGATTTACAAAAATTACTTAGATCATTAGATTTAAATTCTGAGCTTAATTGGGACTGGTTCTTTTTATTGATTGCAAAAACTGGTTTACGCTTCGCTGAAGCGTTAGCTTTAACTAAAGAAGACTTTGATTTCGGAAAGCAGAGAATAATTATTAATAAATCATGGAATTACAAAGAAAAAATAGGTCATTTTCAACCTACTAAGAATGAATCATCTAATCGTTCTGTTATGGTAGACTGGCAATTAATGCAGCAATTTCAATCCTTAATTCGTTCTAAAGAAGATAACCAATTGATATTCTTTGATAAGAATCAGCGAGTGTATAATTCTACGTTAAATCAAAAGTTAGCGACGTATTGTGAAAAGCTAGATATTCCGATCATCTCAATTCATGGCTTGCGTCATACACATGCTTCATTACTTTTGTATGAGGGAGTGTCTATAGCCAGCGTAGCTAAAAGATTGGGACATAGTAATACAACTACAACACAGGAAACATATATTCACATTATTCGTGAACTTGAAAATAAAGATAATGATAAAATTTTGCATCATTTATCACAATTAGGTTAAGCAAAAAGGACATCGGTTAGTGATGTCCTTTTGTAATTAGATGAACATGTTTTGGAGGAGGAATTGTTTAAGGCTCTCTAGTTTCTTTATTTTATTTTGCTGAAACGTAATTTGCTTTTCTATATGTGAAACTAGTGTACCAATTCTTGTCTGCTCAATTTTTTGAGGAATATGTATTATTGTGTTGCGTATATCAGCAGAGTTAATGGATTCAAAAGTTGATCCTGTAGAATATTTTTTCCAATATTTATCTATATTTAATTTATGAAACAAGAAAAATAGAAAATTATTTCCTTTTATTGCCGCAACTCCACGACCTAAAACAACATCATAATTAGTTCGTCCCACTTTTCCTACAGGAGCTCTTACACTAAGCAATATATCGCCTTTTTTAGCCAGTTTCGTAAGTTGAGTAGTCCAAACTCGTGGTTTTACCCAACCATTCTGAATATCAGCATTTCCTTGAACTAAAATATATTTAGTAGGTTTATCAGAATATGTTGATCCATCGGGAGACTGCCCCATAATTATTATTGCTTGATCTTTTAACTTACGTTGTTCCCAATTATCCGTAAATCCTTTAAAGCGTAATTGAGGGACACTTTTATTGGTAAATAAAGTTTGAAGCATAGCTCTTTTCAGTAACTTCAGCTGCTTTACTTTTCGTTGCTGAAGTGAAAGTAACGCATTAATTTTATTTAACAAATCGCCAATCTGTTTTTGTTCTTTAAAAGACGGAAATGTTTCTCTTAAAGTAATAAAATCTGTGTAACTTATACTTTTTCCATCTCGTACTCCGTAAGTGACTTTTTTTAACAACTGAATAAACTGATAACTTTTAAATTTTTCTTTCCAAAAAATGTCGTTAAATTTATTAGAATTTTGAAATGCGAAAACTTTATAAGCAGGAGAAGCAATTCCTTCAATATTAGAATAAGCAAAGCCACCTTGGAATGAACGAAGATGAATAACAAAATCTCCTGGTTCAATGTGTTTATAATTATTTAAGTTATCTATCTGATATTTTATGTCGCTTTTTAATGTGTTTCTGTATACCATTCCCATATCTTGTGTTGCAGATAGAACTGGTAAGTTTGTATATCCTTTATTTGATTTAGAAATAAATATTTCATTTCCTTTACGTTGCTCCCAATCATCAGTGAAGCCTTTAAAACGCAGTGCTGGTACTCTTTTATCGTCACTTTTAGTCACGAGTTTCTTCCTCCAATTCCTTAATAATGGCATTCAATCCATCCATTATATCGTCATCTTCAGATGTTAATTCTTTAAGCATCCCTACTAATTCTTTCTGATTCTTCTGAATTTCAATATTAGTTTCATGAAGATCAGCAGCTACCTTCTTCAAATTAACAGGTGGTTCTGGAACGAAAGTATCAACGTATCGAGGAATATTTAAATTAAAGTCATTTTCTTTAATTTCATCGAATGAAGCTACGTGAGCATAACGTTCAACGTCTTTACGCTCTTTATAAGTATTGATTATCTTATCAATATCTTCTTTTCTTAATTTGTTTTGATTCTTTCCTTTTTCAAATCCTTTTGATGCATCAATAAATAAAATATCCTTATTAGTTCTATTCTTCTTAAGCACTAATACAACAGTAGGAATTCCAGTTGAATAGAATAATCCAGCAGGCATACCAATAATTGCATCAATTTGATTCTTTTTAAGTAAAGCTTCACGAATTTTACCTTCTTTTGCTCCTCTAAAGAGGACACCATGAGGTAAAACAATGGCCATTGTTCCGTTTTGATCTAAATGATACAAGCCGTGCAATAAGAATGCGTAATCAGCCTTAGTCTTTGGAGCTAATCCATAGTCTTTAAAACGTGGATCCTTTAATTTACGATCACTATTGTCCCATCTTGCTGAATATGGTGGATTGGCAACCACTACATCAAAGAATCTTGGTCGATCTGTTCCCTGGGCATCTACTCCGTCCGGCCAATCTTGCTCTAAAGTATCTGCATTTTTCAAAGTCATTCGATCGTAAGGAACACCGTGCATCATAAGATTCATACGTGCCAGGTTATATGTAGTAGTGTTTAGCTCTTGACCATAGTACAGAATTTTATTCTTTACTTCATCTTTAAGAGTTAAAAGTAAAGATCCACTACCACAAGCAAAGTCATATACAGATGGTTTCTTATTCTCTTGATCTAATGACACAGTTGCAAGCTTTGCTAAAACTTCTGAAACTTCATGTGGAGTGTAGAATTCTCCAGCCTTTTTACCAGAATTTCCAGCAAATTTAGCAATCAAGTATTCATAGATATCACCTAAAATATCTTTACCATTTTCATCTATGTAATCTACTTGATCAACTAAATCTATAATCTGTGTTAATGCCTTCGCTCTAGACGCTGTAGTATTACCTAAGCGCGAGTTGTTTAAATTCATATCATCAAATACACCGGTGAAATCTTGAGTAGCTTTACTATTCAATCTCAAGTTATTATCAAAGCTCTCAAACATACTTTGAAATGTATCAGGTGTAATTGTATTGTTATTTACTTCATTGACAATCGTCTTCCACATATACTGGGGCTCAATTGCGTATCCTAACGAACCAGCAATGTCGTCTAAATAATCAGCAATATATTCTCCATCAGCCTCTTTTACATATTCTGCTGTTATCCCACTAATATCATCTGGATTTTCATCAAATACTTTATTATCAAATAAATACTTTTCTTGTCTTTCAGACAAATAACGGTAAAACATAAACCCTAAAATATAGTTTCTATATTCAGAAGCATCCATATTACCTCTTAATCGATTAGCCATTTCCCAGATTTGGCTTGTCACTTCTTTAGCTGTAGTCATTTATATATTTCTCCTAATATTTCTTAGTAATGTCGTCTGCAAATTCACTTAAAGTTTCTCTTAATCTTCTACGGTACTTAATCTTTGCTAATGCTCTAACTTTTTCATCCTCTGCATCAGTCTTATAAACTAAGGATGCCTCACGAATAATATTATCGAGTTCACCATCAATATTAAGATCATCTGCACCTTGAACATGATTATAAATAATATCGTTAACCTTTTGATTATCCTTAATATCAACTAATCCCCATTTGCGCTTATAGGTCAGAATTTCTTCACGCATCGAACAATTAGAATATTTTTCTAGGAATCCATCGATGTCATCCTGCTTAACAGGATAAGTAGACACTTCGAAACCATCTAAAATACTATCTGTAAATTGATTGATTTGTTCAGCCTTTTTGCGATCTTCCATTCGATCTGAAAGTTCTTTAATCTGCTTAGCAGTATTTCTTGCCTTTTCTTCTTGCTTTTCATGTTTTTGGTTCATTAATTCAGCTATTAATTGCTTGAGGTAGGTGTATGAAACCTGTACTTCTTTGACATGCTCCATACTTAAATCAATATCGTTAAAATCTGCACCAATACGTTTGGCAATTCTCTTCTTTAATTTAATGGCTAATGTTGTAGTCAGTATCTCTTCTTGTTTTTGGGATAATCCAATTTCATTCAAAAACTTTTCAGGTTGTTTCTCATTATAATGATCATCTTGCTTGGCCATTGCCATCAAATGGTTATACTGCTGCAAATCTTTTAACATTTGATCCTGAAGATTAGCCTCTATATTTTGTGGCACAGTCGTAAATTCATTAGTAGTACTACTGAGTCGATTTACTACTTTTTTTAGTTCCTTCTTCACATCTTTAAATTCAGGAGAAATAACATTTTTTGGAACCTTAGTATCCAGTACTTGCTGTTCATTAGCAGAATTTTTATCGCCATATTCAGCCAAAGCTTTTTTCATTAACTTTTCGCTTTGAACAGGCCAACGATAATTTACAATCCGACCAAATGGTTTAGTCTGCATATCATAAACACGATTAGTTCTAGAATATGCCTGAATTAAAGCAGAGCCTTGCAAAGTTCGATCTACATATAAAGTATTTAATTGCGGAGCATCAAATCCCGTCAGCAATTGGTCAACGACAATAACGAGATCAACGTAATTTCCATCATAAATAGTCCGATTTAATCTCGAAACTAATTGTTCTGTATATTCTTTTGCATCTTTAACACCAAAACTAGTTCCAAATTGCTTATTGTAGTCCTTGATTGCTTCTTCAAGAGACTTATTATTTTCCAGTTGATTGTCACCATTAGAATTATCCTGACTAAAAGTAATTCCAATCTTTAATGGCTTTTTGCGCAACTTATTCTGCTTCTTAAATTCTTTATAAAACATCATTGCCATTGGCGTTGAAGCTTTGTTACCACCAACGTGAGTAGTAAATAAGGCATTATATTCACTATTTCTTGAACGCTTGTCCCAATTATCCAAAACGTCTTTAACAACCAACTCGACATGCTTTTGATTGTTGTCATAAACGCTGGGTTCAATCATGTCGTCCATATCTTCTGGTTGTAGGTTTTCAATTCGATCTTGAATTTGTTTTTCACTGTATTTAGGATATCTTGCCTTAAAATATGCTGGCAAATATTGCTCTTTTAATACTTCATCAGACAATGTTGTTTCAAAATCAACTTTGAATCCTAAAACATTTCCATCCCTAATAGCGTCCACAATAGTATAGGCATGTATTAAATTACCAAAAATATCTCTTGTAGTAGGAGCTTTATCAAAATTAGGCGTACCAGTATAACCTACCCAAGCAGATCTAGTAAAAGTAGTCTTGATACTTTGAAGCATATTCCCAGCTGTTGAGCGATGGGCTTCATCGACAATAAACAAAATATTCTTCTTGGCAATGTCATTAATCCCCTTCTTGTCTTTAACCAAAGCGGCCATTTTTTGAATAGACGTTACTATAATTCCATTCCCTTTAGATTTTATCTTTTTAGATAATACCCATCGGTTTGCTGCATCAGTAACCACACCCCCGTTACCATTTTCACCTTTTTCAGGATCATAAGCGCTATATTCATCAACTGTCTGATTAGTCAGAGCAACTCGATCTACCAAGAAGATAACCTTGTCTATATTTGGCAATCTTGAAGCAAGCCAAGCCGTCTTAAAGGACGAAATAGTTTTACCTGACCCAGTTGCATGCCAGATATAACCAATTTCTTGGTCGTTAATATCAAAATCATGTTGCCGAACTTTATCAATTATTGAGCTAGCTGCATAAACTTGATATGGTCGCATAACCTTAATCATTTGTTTTCTTGGCGTACCATCTAAAATCATATAGTTTGTAGCCATTTTATGGGCCATTGGTATTGACAACATACTAGAGGTAAATTCTTGCCAATCTAATACTGGAGTATTATCTTCCCTACGCTGCCATTGAAAGGCAAAAGTCTTATTGAACATTTCATCTGTAGTTCTTGCCATATATTTTGCATCATGTGGTGTCATACCTACTAAGATTTGTAAGGGAGAAAAGATGTCTCCATATTGTTGTTCATGAATATAGCGATGCATTTGATTCAACGCTTCATCAACATCATGATAATCTGCTTTTTCTTCAATTTGGATTATTGGTAAACCATTAATTAATAAGGTTGTATCAAAGCGTCGTTTTGGATAACCAGGAATTACTGCATCTCTTTCAATTTGGTTAACAACTTGATACCTTGTATTACCGGCACCGATTTGAGCTTGATCAAAAACTGTTAAATAAATATGTTTTCCAGAATCTAAATCAACTTCAACTTGTGACACACCATTAAGGCCATATAAAAATTGACCAGCTTCATATGGATTTTTTAAAGTAGTAATAATTCGTTTTACCTGTGAAAATTCATCCTTAGATAAAGGTTTATCTAATTTATCACGATTATTTTCTTCTAGGATAGTTTTAAAATTGCTCCAAAGTTGGTCTGTAGTCTTTATTGTAGCTTCATATTTCCATTGCTTAACTCCACCAAGAGTCTCTAATTTATGAATTAATTCATTTTCAAATTTTAACTCTGCTTTTTCAATAGCCATCATTTTCTCCTATATTTATTGTTGTTGCAAAACGAAAATTATATAAATCAACATAACAAAACATAAAATTTGACGCAAGCCAATAATGTATCTTCTAACACAAAACCCCTAATTCCAATTACAGAATCAGGGGTTTTATAATAGCTGTGGAATAGCTAATTATTCCTTATCCATCAACGGTTTCACAACAGTTTCATGCTAGATTAAATCAAAAAGATGAGGGTTAACAACAATTCTAAATTCTTGAGCTTTTTCATCGGCCATGCAACTTTGAACTAGTGGAATGTATGAACGTTGTTGTTCAGTAATTTCATTCTTAGGTGCATCAATTGCTTTAAAGACTTCATCTACAATCTTATCTCTATCAAGGTGAGCAGCCTTTGCCATATCGTCAAAGCTTACTACAACACCATCTTGCAAAACATCTGCATCAGAAGAATCTTGGTATTCCTTAACCAAATATTCCAAAATAGCCTTAACTTCTGGGCTAACCTTACCTAACTTATAAAAATCAATTTCATAATCGTCAGTATCCATAACAAATTTCCTCTTTTCTATTAAAAAAGCATCTCTACTCACGTAGAAATGCTCATATATTAGTATTCAATTGGTTTGTATCCATGGTTGATGGCATCAGCTTTAAGACTTGGCACATCATCAGAGTTTTCATCAGAAGTTTGATCATTATCATCTTCATAAATTCGAACTGGAGATACTCCACGATCTTCTTCTGTAGTTTCTGTTTCTTCAGCGTCTTTTTGCAAATATTTCTTAACAAGAACTCCTGCAGCAATACCTGTAGTAACTGCACCGACAAACATCATAATTTTCTTCATAATAATACACCTCGTCTTTAAATCTACACTTTTATTATACTTCTTCTTGAGCCCTATAACTAGAAGAAAGACCTTTTCCTAAGATTATTTTAGAAATTATGTAAAAAATTATTCAATCACAAGTTGAAGAAAACTTGCCTAATGCTAATGTCGAAATTCATGCAGTGCCAACTAAAAATGTTCAAATTGATCTTGCTAAAGGTAATTTTGACATGAACTACACCTGTACTAAAGTACCGAGTTTCTGGGAACACTAAGTAGGGTTTAGGATTTAAACCTGATGAACGGAGTTATGATGTGGCAGCTGAAATTTTTAAAGATTTGAAAATTAAGCCAGTTGACCTTTTGACCAATAATCCTGATAAAATTGATCAGCTTCAAGACTCTGGCATTCAAATTCACCAGCGCATCTCTTTAGAAATTGAGCCTAATGAATTTGATCTCTATTATTTACAAACCAAGAAAAATAAATTCCATCATCTATTAAATTTGAACGAGGCAGAATAATGACAGAATATAGAGGTAATTTTACAAATGTACATGGCAAAATCGCGATTGTGATTGCCAAATTTAACCACTTAGTCACCAAGAATTTGGTCAGTGGCGCTCAAGAAACTCTTCATCAATTTGGAATTAGGGATCAACTACCCTAGAATAAATTCTAGGGTTTGCAGCTCTCATCTATTTTTACTAGATAGCGGTTATAGCGTCTTGCGACTTCCGCCTCCGAGGCTGCATCGTCGGGCAGTTGACGATGCCCGTTTACCTGCCAAGTTTACTCGGCAGATCTTATTTTAGTAAATTTAGGTCTTTTGACACCCTGGTAATACTGGTCTCCTAAAAACTGGATATTCATGGCCGCTAAGCGATCGTCATTAGATTTGTAGCCGCACTCATCACAAATGTAGAGGTGCAACTCATGGTTGCGGTTCTCCTTACGGATTCTTCCGCACTTAGGACAGCGCTGGCTGGTAAATCTGGGAGAAACTTTAACAACAGTTGAAGAATTCAAATTAGCTTTGTAAGCTAAAAACTGCTCAAACTGGTAAAAAGTCCAAGAAACCATTTCATAGCGACGCTTTTTGGCAGCTTTCTCAGTCGCAAAGCGGACATTGGTTAAGTCTTCTAAAGCAAAGATAGTATTGGGACCGTAATGATCAACGAGTGTCTTGGTAAGGCGATGATTAACATCGCTTATAAAACGGTTCTCTCGCTGACCGATCTTTTTAAGTCTTCGCTTGGCAGACTTAGTGTCTTTGGCTTGAAGCTGAGCACGGAGTTTCTTATATTTGCGCCTGGTGCGCAATACTTTTTGTCCGCTGCAAAGCAGAGTCTGGCCCTGTTCGTCATAGCAGGCAGCCAAAAAGCGCAGACCGCGATCAATCCCAACGATATGCTGGGTCTGCTTTAATTCATATTCAGGAAGGGACATCGTCGCACTAAGGTGGACATACCAATTATTTTTGAACTGAAGCAGCTTAATTGAGCCAAACTTCCAACGGCTAGCATCAAGATACTGGTCGAAATTTTTGCAGACAAAATTAACTTTCTTTCTCCCCATTAAGGTATTCAAAGAAAGCTGGCTGCTTGTATTTAAATAAGACCAGTCGCGATTGCGCTGAAGATCAAGCTGAAGACGCTTAAACTTAACTGGACGCCAAAGCCAAGTGAGATCACGCGGAATCTGCGACCAGATAGCATGGCCCTGCGCATCTTTTTCCCCAGTATTATAGCGAAACGGTGTTTGCTTCAATTGGGTTTTGATGGTTTTATAGCGAGCAACAACATTTCTGATAACCGATTGAGCCATTTGACTTTTGAGCCCAAACAAGTCTCTCAAATCATGATAAAGGGCTTGATTTAGCTGAGAAAATCGAAACTCAAAATCATGGTCAAAAACATACTGTGAAACGAAGTTGCAGGCATCTCTGTATGCAGTCATGGTTTTTATAAAAGCGTGTGTAGTTTGATCATCAATATTAAGGAGCTTGGCTTTAATCGTTACTGCCTGATCCAAATTATCTACCTCCAAACAAGCGTTTGAAAATGATTATATCATAGAAATTAGAGGAGAAAAAGACAAAATATAAAAAGGCTGAAAGTGTAATTCCTCCCCGGATTAAAATCCAGGGTATCCTTGCTTAATCAGCCTAGGAGAAATCAATGAAGATATTGATATCTATTGGGTTCCCGGAGCTTTTGAAATCGGTTTTACTGCGCAGAAGCTTTTAAATAGCAATCAATATGCCGGCATCAGGAGCCTAGGTGCTGTCATTAAGGGTGAAACTGATCATTACAATATGATCATTCAAAATATCACAAGTGCTTTAATGCAGATGAATTTGGAAGCCAAGATTCCAATTACTTTTGGTATTTTAACTACGGACAATATTGATCAAGCCCTTCAACGCTCGGGTTTAAAAGTCGGCAACGAAGGCTCCTCTACTGCACAAAGTCTCTTGGAGATGATCTCACTGAACGATCAATTAAATTAAGGCATTAAAAAACTAGCTTGGTATTCCAGGCTAGTTTTTTGGTTTACTTATTATTCCTCTCTTGCTTGTCTTTGGCCCAATCAAAATGATCAGCTAAACTACAACCATCAGGTCCACACACCATATTGTTGTCGGTACCAATTGAAGTTAAAGAAGTTAACTTCTTCTTTTCATCTTTTTGCTTAGTCTTCTCCATCTTTATCCTCCTCATTTGAAATCTTCTTTAATGCATTAACTATTACTTCATATGGTTGAGCGCCGTTGATTGCGTATTTGTCATTAATTACAAAGAACGGGACGCCTTGAACACCAAGCTGAACTGCCTCCATTTCATCCTTTTTAACAGCATCTTCAAACTTATCACTATTCAAAACTGCTTCAACTTCGTCTTCCTTTAAGCCAATTTCAGTCGCATTCTTTTTCAAAACTTCATGATCAGCAATTGACTTACCATCAACAAAGTAAAGTTGATAAAGACGGTTGATCAACTTATTAGCAAGCTCATCACTCTTAGTATAAGCAAACTTAATCAAACGATGTGCATCCATACTATTTACGTGCTTAACATCAGCTAAATTCATTTCCAGGCCACTTTGATGAGCCATTTCTTCAATTTGCTTCATTCTTGGAGTCACAACTTTTGTAGCTGATTCAGGGGCTACCGTTGGTGCCGTGGGATCAAGCTGATAAGCTAAGAACTTAAGTGGAACTTTGTCTTCTAAGTTAAGATCCTTAATAGCTTTTTTCATGTTATGTGAACCAATATAGCAAAACGGACATGCGATATCTGACCAATATTTAATTTGCATTTTGAGGCACTTCCTTCTAAATTTATGTATTTAACTAACTATTAGTAAGTATATAAGAACGGTTTCAGAATTGCAACTATTTTGCTCAAAAAATAACCCTCAGACATTTTTCGTGAGGGTTACTATTCTTTATAACATCTTGTGCTTTTTCATTCTTTGTTCAAAAATGCCGTTTACTAAATCGGTCATTTCTTGCTTTTGACTATCAGTGGGCTCACCATCTTCAAAAGCCTTGTACAGATCTGGATGTTCGCGAGCAATTAATTTGCATGTGCCGTCAGTAGCATGCTTTCTAAAAATTGCCGGAATTTTCTTCAAATACTCTGGTTTAACTAACGCAATGATTTTTTCATTAGCTGCCATCTCAACGACCTCCCCTTCAAATTTACAAACTATTAGCTACAATTTTACTTTTTCAACTAAACAATACTCTGAATCACTTTATTATTGTTAACCAATAAGACGACTTCATTAAAGATGACCGCGACATCCCTAGGATATAGCAATACCTCCACAGTTCACAGTCTAAGTCAATCTAATAGTCGTGACCCCATCTATAAAAATCACAAGTCTATCCTACAAAGTTAGTTTAGACTTGTGATTTTTTTGGATCTTTTATCGGTAATTAAAACTTGCCCCTAAAATTAATGCTGGATGTAATCAGCATACTGCTTTTCAATTTTTTGTTCAGTTTCTGGAGCTGTACTAATATGATACTGAAACGCTTCTTTTAATTCAGCTTTATCGTGATTTAAAATTGCTTTCATTATTTGCTCATGTTCAGCAGTTGATTTCTCCCAATTACTTTCATCTACTTTTAAGCTTAAGGCAGTTAATCTATAAAAGTAGATATTGATTCTCGTTAACCAATTCCATAAAAAATTATGATGAGTATCCATATAAAATTGTTTGTGAAATTGATCATTAAAATGTAAAAAAGTAGTTAAATCACGATCGATAGCGGCCTGGCGTTGCTCTTCAATAGTTTGATTTATTCGAAAGATTTCTAAGCGAGAATAATCTTGATCACAGGCTTCTTGTAAAACTTTATTTTCCATACTGTTTCTTACTAAAATCGAATCAAAAACTCGATCTAAATTAATTTTAGAAATATAGGTTCCTGACTGAGGAACTACATATATTAATTCTTCTTGGCGAAGACGTAAAAGCGCATCACGAACAGGAGTACGACCTATTTTTATAACATTTTCAATTCCCTTTTCTGAAATTCTTTGACCAGGTTCAAATTCAAGTGAAATAATTTTATTCAATATTTTTTCATAGGCTTGTTCTGTTAAATTTTGTTGCATATAAACTCTTTCCTATTACCTTGTTACACATACAATTATAACCTTTTTCCAATAGCAATTATAGTATTTACACGACTAGAAATGATGATTTTAAGAAACTAAAGTGTATATTATACAATTTGTTATTCTATTATGTCAACTTTTACTCATAATTTACTAGAACTATCTTTTCTAACAATTAATTAGTAATTATAATTCATAACTTTAACGTTCTTTTAAAAAGAAGTAGTTTTTATCAAATAATGAAATTACAAGTTCAATAGTCCTATTAATCCCTTCCATTTCAACCTATTTTTAGTAAGCCTAATAATATTTTTATAAAAATCGTAAATTGCAATAATAACTTGGACACTTTATGCTGCTTGATAGATGTTGTCTAATTCTTTTTCAAAAATTTCATCTGTAGTGTGATATGCCAATTGCTTTCTAGGTAAAGTGTTCATCCAAGTTTCAATGTCAATAACTTCTTGAAGTGAATAGCTTTCAATACGCTCACCTTTAGGAACGAAGCGGCGAATTAGTCCGTTATGTGTTTCAATACTTCCTTTATCACAAGAAGTATGAGGATGAGCATAATAGGCTAGAGTCTTAGAAACTTTCTCAAGATTAGAAAGGTCCGCAAATTCTGATCCATTGTCAGTAGTAATTGTTTTGAAGATATCATTCCAGTGCTCTTAGTAGTTTTCATGCAGATCCTTAAAAGGCTGCATAACACTAGCAGAGGTCTTATCTGGAATACGAATGATTAAAAACTCACGGCTCATTCTTTCGCAGAGAGTCAATAATACTTCATCATCTTTTGTCTTATGACCTAATACTAAATCACATTCCCAGTCTCCAAAGCGGGGTCTCTGGTAAATTTCTTTAGGACGCTCTTCAATACTTCGTCCAAGTTTCTTTTTGTTCCGGCGAACATGCTTGGCCTTGGTATTGCGTTTAAGCTTCTCAGGTAAATCAGCGTTTCTAATGCCAATTAATCCTTGGTCTACGTAATTATAAAGCGTTCTTGTGCAGGCCACTTCCTGACTAGAGAACAAGCCTTTGGAAGTAGCACGGCCCCAGCAAGCATCTAAAGACCAGTGATAGCTGTGAAAGTGCTCTGCTACATAATCAATAAATACTTTGGTTTCTAAGAATTTGAGCTTACGACTAGAATTAAGCCTGTGTTTTCGATAAGCTTCTTAACGAACTTCTGCTTTATAGCGTTTAACTGACCCATGATAAAGAATTACAGTGCCACGTTTAATTTCGTTTGAAATAGTTTGCGGTGAACAACTTAATTCACGTGCGATATAGCGCATAGATTTATTATCTTTACGACGAATCTGAATCAAAACACGTTCTTCATAACTTAAATGTTTTCCACGAGAATGTTTAATCATGGAAGAATTATTAGAAAGGTTCATTTGAATACCTCATTTTCTAGAAGTTTTTGTGGTTATTAACATTCTATCAAACAAGGTTCAATGACCTTTTTTTATTTAAGCCGAAATGTCCAACTTCATTTTACAATCGGTGTTTTTATAAAAATAAATATTTTAGTGTGATTGAAAACTGCCAGTAACCACTAATCATCAAGAATGATAAAATTGAAGTAGAAGTTTATTCAGATTCATCAAAAAGAAGGTACCTATTATGACCAAAATTGCAGTTATTGGTGTCGGCCACATGGGGAGTGCCATTATTAAAGGCTTAGTCAAATCTTCCCCAGACAATGTCATTATCGGTGAAAATCCTACTAATCCCCGAGTTAATGACCTTGCCCAACAGCTCGGCTTTGACTTAATCGACAACTTATTAGATTTAAACAGTCTCAAGCCCGATATCGTAATTTTAACTACACCGGCGCCCCTTACTCTACAAGTTGCAAAAGGACTAGATCTTGATAAAAAGACGATCATCATTTCGGCAGCTGCTGGAGTTTCCTACGAGGACTTACATACTACTTTACCTAATAATCCGGTTGCTCGTATGATTCCAAATATTCCCGTATCAATTAATTCTGGAACCATTGGATTATTTTTACCTAAAAATATGGAAAGTGATATTAAAGTAGAAATCGAAGACTTTTTAGCCCAATTAGGCGATATAATCACAGTAAAAGAAAATCAACTTAGCATTGTAGGTACGATTGCTGGATGTGGGCCAGCATTTGTAGATGTGTTTCTAGATGCTTTAGGAGATGCAGGGGTTTTAAATGGCCTTTCAAGATCAGTTGCTAATAAATTAGCTGCCAGTATGGTTAAAGGTTCTTCAAGTCTAGCTTACGATAGCCCACTTGCGCCAGCTCAATTACGTGATCAAGTATGTTCACCTGGTGGCACTACTATTAAAGGTGTTGTTGACTTAGAGAAAAATGGTTTCCGTTACTCTGTAATTAGTGCAATTAATAAAGCTAACAAAAATTAATTATAAAAATAAGACTATAGTTCAAATGAGCTATAGTCTTATTTAGATAAAATATTTACATTTTTTCAAAAACTGAAGTAAAACTCCTGGCAATTTGTAAAGGTCTGGTAATTGCGCCTCCTACTACAATTCCTGTTGGATTAATTTCAATCATTTTCTTCAATTGTTCTGGGCTATGAATCTTACCTTCTGCAATTACAGGCATCCCTGCATCAACCAAACTCTTAACCAAATCATAGTCTGGATGATCAGATTTAGGGCTTTCTTCAGTATAACCCGATAACGTCGTCCCCACAAAATCTACGCCTGCATCATATGCATTTTTTGCTTCTTCAAAGTTAGAAGTATCCGCCATTAATAAACGATCAGGATATTTAGTCTTAATCTCATCAATGAATTCTGCTACTGTTTTTCCATCATGACGTGGACGAAGAGTACAATCAAGAGCAACCACTTCCACATTGGTTTTCATTAATTCATCTACTTCTTTCATAGTAGGAGTAATATAAGGCTTTTCAGGAGGATAATCTCTTTTAATAATTCCAATCATGGGCAAATCTACTACCTCTTTGATTTGCTTAATATCTCGAATGGAGTTCGCCCGAATGCCGACGGCACCACCTTCTTGAGCTGCCTTTGCCATAAGTGGCATAACTCCTCCTTCTTTTGTATAAAGAGGTTCACCAGGAAGTGCTTGACATGAAATAATCAAACCACCATGTACCTTTTCAATAAATTCTTCCTTTTTCATTTTTATTCCTTCTTAGTTAATTACTCATTAGGTCCTTCAGGAAAGTTAGTTCCCAATAACCAATTAAAGGCTGTACTATCAACATAATAGAACATTGCTTCATGTTCATATTCTGGTAGCAAAATATGTTTTTTCTCGGTTTCGATTCTATTATAGATCGCATATTGAGTTGCTGGAAAACAGACTTTATCTTCAAGACCTGTAAACATTAAAACTGGACAACGAATTAAATGAGCAAAATTCTTAACGTCGATATAAGATAAAGTTTTTAACAATTTAGCTTCTGTTTTATGAAACGGATCATAGAACTTGAAATATCTAAACAATTCATCATATGGAAGCCCCATATCTCCCATTTCTAACACATACTTAAAGTCAGACAAAAATGGATATTGAGTTGCACACCGTCTAATTCGATGGTTAAGCGCGGCACCTATTAAGGAAAGAGCTCCTCCTTGAGACCCACCCCAGGTGTAAAGATGTAAGTTATCAACCCGCTCCATATCAGCTACTACTTCAATTAAGGAATATACGTCTAAATAGATATCTTTGTAAAAAAGGTGATCCTTTCCTTCAACAGCACCTCTAATAATATGGCCTAGGACAGTATTTCCTTTGTAAATTCCATTGTCAACTGATTCTCCTTGCTGTCCACGCACATCCATGGCAACCACTCCAACTCCTAAAGGAATATACTTTAGAAAGCTAGTCCAATCTAGTGCTTGACCCATGTAGCCATGAAAATAAAATACAACTGGGACATTTTTTTGATGATGAGGGAAAATACATTTAGCATGAACTATCCCATCATTAGTGCCCCTAAAATACAGATCAAAGAAATCTGTATTTTTCACACCAAAATGTCGAGGTTTGATTTCATAAGGAATCGATTCAGGAAGAGACGCTATTTGCCTATTCCAAAATTCATCAAAATCACTTGGTGGATTATCTTTTCCCATGTAAGTTTCCATCTTTTTCAAAAAATTTGCGTGTTCCATCTTTCTCACCTTATTCTTTAAGCATCTGCATTTTCAACTTCTTCAGCATCAACTGTAGGATTATAAGCATCTTTAATAGTTTTAGCAGTTAAACCAGTTACATCATGACCATATTGTGGAGTCATTAATCCAACAATCCAACTTACCAAAAATGCAAGAATAAACGATACACATGGTTGAACTAAAGTTGCTACACCCTGAGTTTGGAGGTAGTAAGTCACTGCAGCACTAATAATGACACCAACTACTACACTAAATCTATTAGCAGATCTAGTAAAAATACCAACAGCAAAGATACCGGCGATTGGAACACCGAACAAACCAGTAACTGATAAGAAGAGGTTCCAAGTTTGTGCAGCATTACCAAGCAAAAGATAGATAGCAACACTTAAACTGATTAAACCTGAGACAACAATCACAATTCTAGCTAAGGCCACGTCGCTTAAGTTCTTGAATTTATTGTTAAAGAATCTTTGCTTGAAGTCCGTAATAGCACAAGATGAAATGGCGTTCAAACTTGAAGCAATAGTTGATTGTGCAGCCGCAAAAATCCCTGCAATGATCAATCCGGCAAGTCCAGCTGGAATTTCTTTAATTACGAAATATGGCACAATAGCACTTGTGTTGAAATCACCAGGTAAAGCTGCCTTTGAATGGTAGAAACAAAATAGAAGTGTTCCCATTCCAAAGAACAAAGGAATAGTAATTAATGCAAGCCATCCATTAGTCCAAAGAGACTTAGCGGTAGCTTTCATGCTTGGGGTAGTTTGATAACGTTGAACTACATCTTGACTACCAGTGTATTGATACATACTGTTAAAGAATTGTCCCGCGAAAATAATTGGAATAAATTTAGGTAAATCAGCAGGATTCCAATCTGCATTAGAGAAAAATTTGTGGCTAGAAACTGCAATGTGAGCAACGGACCCAAAGCCACCAGTTTTAAATATTGCCATTCCACAAATTAACAATGCACTTCCTAAAAGAAGGAAACCTTGAATAACATCTGTCCAAATAACCCCTTCGATACCACCAAGAAAGGCATAGATGATACACATTGCACCAACTAAAACTGCTATTAGTATTGGATTGATATTAGATACCGATGTAATTGCTAAAATTGGAAGGTAAATAACAATTGCCACACGCCCAATGTGGTATAGCATAAAAAGCCCACTACCTAAGGCACGCATTACGGGACCGAATCTTTTTTCTAGATATTGATAAGCCGTAGTTACTTGCAATTTTCTAAAGAAAGGCACGTAATATCTAATCAAAATAGGAATAATCAAAAAGATAGTAAAGCTACCTACGGAATAGCCCCAGTCCGTTAAGAAAGACTGCTCCGGCGTTGACATAAAAGTGATCGCACTTAATGTAGTAGCCCAAATACTGAACCCAGCTGCCCAGGCAGGTATCCGTCCATTTGCCTTAAAGAATGAATCTGTACTTTTACTTGCACTTTTAGTGAAATAGGCACCTACGCCTAACATTGCAACTAGGTACGCCAGCAGGACGACCCAATTCCAAAAACCAAACCCTGTTTTAGTCATTTTTTTCTCCTCTTCACTTTTTTATTCATTATCAATAGATACGGCATCCTTTGCAGCGACTTTTTTATTACTCTTCAAGATAAAGAGTTTCAAAATCAGAGGTGCTACTAATGTCGTAATTACAGTTACTAAAATCATTGCTGTATAGTGATTTTGATCAATTAAATGTGAACTTAAGGCTACATTGGCTACAACTAATGCCATTTCTCCTCTAGAGACCATACCAGCTCCAACCACATTTGATTCTGTCCAACTTAGATGAAACATTTTTGCAGCAAGTCCACAACCAATTTGCTTTCCTAAAATTGCCGTAATAATCAAAAGAATGATAAAGACAATGTCGTTTTGCATCCCTTTGAAACTAATTTGTAAACCAATACTTACAAAGAAAACCGGAATAAAAACTGCATAACCAATAGGCTCAATTTTATCTTCCAAATGATCTTCAAAATCAGTTTCTGAAATTGCTAATCCAGCAAAATATGCTCCTAAGACATCACTCATTCCCATCATCACAGCCAAAGCAGCAGTTCCAAAACAAAGAATCATGGCTCCAGCGGTATCACTTTCAGTAGCATTTAAATCTTGGAAAATACTCAGAAATTTAGGAACGATAAATTTTCCAATTAAAAGTACAATTACAAAGAACAAGAACATCTTTAAAACCATCAACCAAATTGATTCATGCTGGGATGTTCCATAAATGCTACTGGCAATCCCAAGTAAAATCACACAGATAATATCGTCTGCCACGGCTGCTCCACAGATAATTGCACCTGCACGAGTATTTAATCGATGCATCTCTTTCAGAACTTGAATAGTAATGCTGACTGAAGTTGCACTCAATACAAGACCCATAAAGACGGACGCTTTAACTGAAAAATTGAATAAATTGTGACATAGAAGAAAAGCTGTTCCTGTAGGCACAATTACACCCAATGTTGCAACTGTTAAAGCCGGTGCCCAATATTTAATAAGTAACTTCAAGTCTCCTTCAAGCCCTGCAATAAACATCAAAACAATTACACCAAGTTCAGAAAAATAATTAATAAAAGTTGTTGGGTGAATCCAATTTAACATCGCTGGTCCAATTACGATTCCCACTAATAATTCACCAATTACACTTGGCATCTTTAGTTTCACAGAATAGTGAGCAGCAATTTTAGTAAGTAGCAAAATCACAAACAGTTCTGCCAGGTAAGTCATTTAAATCACCTACCGTTTATTGATCACACTATTAACTAGCTCAACCTCATGCTTGATTTGTTCATCTGGAATCCCATATTCTAGGAAAATAGGAATATTGTCTGAAAGGCTTAAAACCATCGGTTGCCAATCAGTATCGCCTTCTCCAAGCATGACTGTTTCTTTATCTTTAATGTCCTTTAAATGATAGTTTGTAATCTGATTTTTTAATTTTTTGAAGGCAACAGATGGATTTTCATCCACCCAATACCAATTACCAGCATCATAGGTATAACCAATATTTTTGCTATTTTTAATGGCTTCCAAGCCTTCTTCTACTTTTTCTAGTCTTCCAGAATCGTTAGATAAGTTCTCCAGAGTTAGCTCTATTCCAGCATCAGCCAATTTTTGATCTAACGCAGCAATTTCCTTGGGATCTACATTTTTTACATCGCCAATGAAATATTTGAGATACTTCAAGTCATGTTTTTTAGCCATTTCGATGTTGCTATCAATGCTAGAATTAATCTTGCCTTTGTTAAATAATTCCTCAGGTACTGAATAATAGAGGCCCCAGCCATTGTTTTGACACGCTTTTTTAATATTTTCTATTTCTTGATCTTTAGTTTTCTCATCAAAAAATTCACCACGAACTTGAATATTATCAATTTCATTTTCAAGCCCATCTAAAATTTTCAAGCTTTCCAATTGGCTCATGCCATTGTTCAAATGATCGAGAAATACTGCAGTGTTAATTGAAACTTTCATGTCTGCCTCTTTTCTGTCTATCAAAGGACAAAAAAACCGCACTTAATATGTGCGGCATTATGTCTCACATAGGTACGGTTGAATTTTCATTAACTATTACACTTTTTATAATACACTAATTTCTTATTTATGCAAGCGCTTTCTAAAATTAGTCAAAAAACTTCTCAATCGCGCCATATAATTGGGCCTTATTACCAAGGGATGCCATCTTGATTTTGGTTTTACATAAGTTAGGTGGCAAAATTTTCTTTAACTGTTTTTCAAGCAGTTCTTTTAAATAGTCACCCTGTTTTGATACCGCTCCTCCAATGATCAAAACTTCAGGATCAAATAGTAAAAGAATATTGCTTAATCCTTCAGCTACTTCTAAACTCCAATCTGCAATGATCTTCTTTTCTTGAGAACTTCCTGTCTTTGCCCGTTTAAAGCCTTCAATAGGATCAATGCCTAAAGGTGCTAATTTAGCTTGTAAACTAAGAGTAGACGCTCTTTGTTCAAAATTAGTTTTGGTTTTGACATCATACAATGTCCAACCAATATTATTTGCAGTCCCATGCGCACCGCTGAACATTTTGCCAGCTTCATAATAAGCTCCACCAATTCCAGTTCCTAGAGCCACACAATAAATCGAAGTATAACCTTTTGCGTTTCCGGCTAACTTTTCACCAAGTAAAGCAGCATCGACATCATTTACAACATTCGTATGCAAATTAAAGTCTTTTTCGAGCTCGGCTTTAATTGGAGTGCCCCTATAATCTAAAATTGTTGGACCCGCATAAGCAATTTCTCCATTTTTTCCAACAATACCAGCAGTGCTAACGCCGATACCTATCAAATGATATTCATTCTTAAACTGAGATGTCACTTTCTTTAGCATTTTTAGAATGTGGCCATCTTTATTCTTTTCCGTAGCTACTTTTCCAGTATGAGAAATATTTAAATTTTTATCTACTAATCCATACTTAATCGTCGTTCCACCAACATCAAAAGCTAAATAATAGTCTGTCATATTTTCACGCTTTCTGTCCATTAGTTTTATATTATCAAGCGCTTACATAATATCATTTGAAAAATATTTTCTCAATAACAACAATATCTATAATTTTTTTGATTACTTCTAATCCTTTATATATTATGACTTGCGCTTTAAAAAGAAAACTTTTTTCAAACTTTATTATTTGCAATAACAATTTTCACGTGGTATATTTGCGATGACGGTTGAGTTAGAAAACTATTACAAGTTGGAAAAAATGAATATATTATTTCTTAACAATCGGAGGATTCAAAATGCAAAAGGTATATGCTGCATTGATGACAGCTTTTGACGAAAATGGCAACATTGATGAAAAAGGTACTCGTGAGATCATTCGCCATGATATTGACGTTGAAGGGGTTGACGGTCTTTATGTAGGTGGTTCTACCGGTGAAAACTTCATGCTAGGCAAAGATGAAAAGAAGAGAGTTTTCGATATTGCATGGGATGAAGCACACAATGATGATGTAGACTTAATTGCTCAAGTTGGTTCGCCTAACCTTCATGAAGCAATGGAACTTGCTAAGTATGTAACTAATGAGCTTGGATTTAAGACAATTTCTGCAGTTACACCATTCTATTACAACTTTACCTTTGATGAAATTAAGCATTATTATGATGAAATTGTAAAAGACGTAGATGCAAACTTGTTAGTCTACTCAATTCCAGCATTAACAGGTGTCTCACTTTCACTTGATAACTTCGCTAAATTATTCGAAAATCCTAAGATCATTGGGGTTAAGTATACTAACGCTGACTTCTACCTTTTGGAAAGAATTCGTGAGCGCTTCCCAGATAAGAAGATTTTATCAGGATTTGACGAAATGCTTTTACCAGCATTGATTGAAGGCGTAGACGGCTGTATTGGTTCCACTTATAATGTCAACACTAAAGTAGTTAAAGAAGAAATTGATGCTTACAATAAGGGCGATTTTGAAAGAGCTCGAGAACTTGAACACCAAAAGAATGATGTCATCACTGCGATGCTGAACAACGGTATTTATCCAACTATCAAACTTATTTTAGAGCATATGGGCGTTCATGCTGGCTATACCCGTGCTCCAATGGCAAAATATGATGACAAAGTAATCAAGGGTGCTGACGAAATTTATAACAAATACTTCAAATAAATTATATTCCACTCCTTCCCCTATATAGTAAACACGTTTTAACTTCCCTTTAGATAAGCTATAATAATTAGTAACTTTATAGCCTGCTCTAGATCATTAATATAAAAAATACGAGTACGGAAAATTATCTTACTCGTATTTTTTTAGATTAAATTGAAAGGAATTGCATATGTCATTTCTATCACATTTAGAAAACTCTATTCCCACTCTTCCCTCTCAAGAACGAAAAGTTGCGATGCTTATTGCTCAAGAACCCAAACGGGTACAAACGTTGAGCATTTCTGAACTCGCTAAATTAGCCCACGTTAGTAATGCAACTATTACCCGTTTTTCTAAACGATTGAATTGTAAAAATTTCGCTGAACTAAAACTTAATCTAGCTTCCAGCACGAATGTTGCTCCTTCAGAGCCTAAAGTAAAGGTCAAAAAAGAGACTCCACATCGCGTATATGACTTTTATAATCGTGTATTAAAGGAAACTTCGCAAAAACTAGATATCAATCAATTGAAGAAAATCGTTAAATTGATCAAGATTTCTTCGCGTGTCTATATTTTCGGAATTGGAAGTTCTGGCTATACAGCGCAAGAAATGTCACAAAGGATGCTCAGAATGGGCATTTCAACTTTTCCCATGACTGAAAGTTCAATTATGTATATGACTAGCAGTATTATGGATAGCAATGATCTGATTTTAGCAATTTCTTCTACAGGAAATACTACCGAGATCGTTAACGCTGCTAAATTAGGCAAGAAGCGTGGGGCGATGGTTGTCGCTATTACGGGGATTGAAGACAGTCCTTTAGCTAAGTTGAGCGACATTGTGGTTGCCGTTCGAAATACCGACTTCATTAATGATGCGCGTTTTATCAATTCTCAATTCTCGATTATGTATGCCATTGACGTAATTACCACCATGCTTTTAGATGATCCGAAATATCGTGAACATATGGCACAAACTATTGATACCATTTTGAATCGGAAAATTGTTAAGAATAATAAGCGATAGAAAACCGATTGATTTACTTTTTAAGCGTTTTTTCAATCGGTTGGCGAGCGAAAACAAAAAAAGACAATAACTGCACCCCGAAATTTGGTACAATTATTGTCAGAAATAGAACTATTTCACTCTTTGTGAAAGTAAATAAAACCGCTATTGACTTTTGGTAGAGTTTAGCGGTTTTTATAATATAAACTGTTAACATCCACCGTTTACTAACGGCTTCTATTTCTAGAGGGATGCTATTTGCAGCAACATCCTTTTTTGTTTTAAAGATATTTTATCCCATTGATTCAGAAAGTTGGAATCAAATTCTTTATGATTAAGGATTCATCTTTCCCACAATTTTATAAGCCAAAACAAAAATAGAGCCTGTGAAAGGCTCTATTTTGAGGGTAGAAATTTAAGATTTATTATTTCTTTCCTCTTATTATTTTTAACTACTTAATTATCAAAGCATATTTATCGATGTTTCATTCATTAATTTCCCTTATATACTTATCCCTAATACAAGATACTAGCTGTTTCGTTCATTATAATCATCTCTTTTTTTAGCTTTCTTCATTTTACCAATAAAATACTCAACTAGCGGCCCAACTTTCGGATATAGTCAAAAATATTTTTCACAACAAAAAAGGTAATTCGCTTCAACGAATTACCTAAAAATCTTATTTACCATTTGAATCTTTAATTAGCCAAGTACAATCCAAAGCATATTGCTTGATGTTCCGTCCATTGAATTTTACATCCCTTTCCAGTAATTAAGTTACTTTAATTATACTATGCATTTTAATAAATAGAATATAAATCCTTTCTAAAATCTTCTAAGGAATCATATTCATTTGCATATTGCTGGTTTTTAGCTTCCTGGACAGCTTGTTCAAGTCCAGTTCTTTCAACACTAGGGGTAAATGGCAACTTTCTACGTTGATCGACATGATCATTAATTCCAAGAGTTAAGCTCATATTTCTAGTCTCCTTATCAACAACCTATAAGTATATTCTACTCTTCAATATCAAATAGGTCCTCCCTAATATCTCTAAACAACCAAAAAGGCAATTCGCCTTAACGAATTACCTAAAAAGTTATCTTTTTATTTGTCTTTGCGTTTTCTAGTTCCTGCAAGTCCGAATAATGAGCCGACTGCAGCTAAGAGTAATCCGAAGATTCCTGCTTTGCTTTCTTGTACACCAGTCTGTGGCAATCTTTCCTTGGCTTCTTGAGTATTAGTGGTTCCATTATCATGGTCCACTTCTGATGCTGGCGCATTTTCATCAACAGTTGCAGCATAAACCATTGGCGCTTCTTCAGTAGATTCTGCGTTTTTAGATTCCGCAACTTGATCAGAGCTTGTATTATCAACAGCTTCAGATTTTGAAGCTTCACCTACAACAACTTCATGATCTACCTTATTGTTGCCATCTCCAGCGTTACCACCATTGTTATTGCCTTTGTTACCAGCGTCACCCTTGTTTGAAGAATCATCTTTATCCTTGTCATCCTTATCCGGAGTTGAAGGAGTTGGTTTATCTTCATCAGGTTCTGGCGTTGGCTTTTTATCTGGGGTTGGCTCTGGTTCCGGAGTCGGTTCTGGATCTGGTGTTGGCTCTGGGTCAGGAGTTGGCGTTGGATCCGGAGTTGGTTCTGGATCTGGCTTATCATCTCCACCTGAAGTTGTATCCTTCACCAAGTATACCTTGAAGATATTCTTTTGAGCATCTTTTTGGTAAACTGCCCCTTCAGTGTAGTCATTAGTTACAACCTTATAACCTAACTTGATCAAGGTGGCGATTACTTCTGCAGGGTCCTTGCTGAATTTGATTACTTCGTTAATTACTCCATCAACCTTATCACTATCTAAGACTTCACCAGTAGTTTGATCAATATATTCGATTTGAGCAGTTAACTTATCTGCTTTGTAAACTACAGTTTCGGTTAAGTCGCCATGATCAGCACTAATACCATCAACTGCTTGAACCTTATCTTCATCTGGCGTATAGCCATCAATACTTGGAGAAACGACTTCTTCAAATGTGGTACCGTCGCTTGCTACCCAAGTAATAGTTCCTTGGACGATCTTGCCGTTTTCATCAACAACAATCTTGCCGTCCTTAACTTGAACTAATTGACCAGTAACCTTATCAATGTATGCAGTACCCTCGAAGTTAAGCGTTTGAGTTACAGACGGCTTAGCTGTTGTACCGTTTTCATATACATAATGGATTACACGGTTGATGTCCTTGTTTAATTCATCTGCACCGAATGGATAAGTTGGACCATCTGGATCGTCTGGATTAATTGGATCATCGCCCTTGATGTTGTCATCAGGTTTGATTTCTACATAACCGTGCGTTACACGAACTACGAAATGGTTAACTTGAGCGTCTTTACTACTGTCGCCGTACTTAGTTTCGCCATTAATAAATGTGAAACCACTTGGATTGACTACTACGTAACCCATCTTTTCAAGCTCTTCAATGATCTTATGTGGATCATTTTCGAAAGTGATTGGGTTGTCGTAGACATCGTATGCGTAGTCAGTTCTAATTACTTGGCCAGTAGTTTCATCGATATAAGTGATTTGGGCAGTTTCTCTGTTAGCGTTGTAAGTAACTTTAACAGTTTGATTTGCATCTTCTGGATTTACCACTTGAGCTAAAACTTCGCTCATATCTGGAGTGTATCCATTAATCGTTGGGGAAACTTGTGCATCCCAACTACCTGATACAGGTACCCAAGTTAATTTACCTTCAACGGGCTTACCATTTTCATCAAGAATGATCTTACCATCTTGATCAACTGTAATATATTTACCCGTTACTTTATCAATGTAACCTGAACCCTGGAACTTCACTACTTGAACCACACTTGGTGCAGCAGTAGTACCATCTGCAAAGACATATTCGATTACACGTTCAACATCTTTATCAAGAATGATTGAATCTGTTGGGTAAACTGGACTATTTGGATCGTCCGGATTGATTGGAGTATCTGGCTTACCTGGATTTTCTGGGTTAACGTGAATCACACCATGTTTTACTCTTACTTCAAAAATGTTAACATTTGGATTTTCTTCACTATTACCATACTTAGTTCCTTGAGTAAAGTTGTTTGAAACTAATTCATAACCTGATGCTAATAATTGCTCAATTACTTTACTTGGAGCAGTTGTGAAGTTAATATCTTCACCTAATTTACCAAGTACACTATCAACACTTAAGATTTCACCAGTAGTTTCATCAATATAAGTAATTTCCGCGGTTTGTTCTCCAGCATAGTAAGTGATTACTTCTACAATGTCATTTGAGTCCTGGTTTACTACCATTTCTTCTACAAATAATTTGTTTGGTCCATAGCCACTAATAGTTGGAGAATCAACTCTCGCAAATGTATCGCCGTTATCAGCTGTCCAAGTTAAACCACTAGCTTCGCCGATAACATCTCCGTTAGCATTCACAATTACATACTTGCCAGTTATCTTATCAATCATTCCTTGGCCTGTAAAAGTCAAAGTTACGACATGATCTTGAGCCGCCATCGTACCATTTTCGTATTGGTACTTGATAGTTTGAGTAATAGTCTTATGATCCGTGACACTTTCAGTACCATGCTTTACTCTCACTTCGAAGATATTGTTATCGTTATCATGTGAGAAGCTATGGTTAAAGTCACCCTCATAGCTCTTACTTACTAAAACATAACCTTGCGCTTCAAGTTGTTTAATTAATTCCTCTGGATTATCAGTAAAGATAATCTTGTCACCGTAGTTACCCACTGCTTCGCTTGAGGAAATAACTTTATTGTCAGTTACATCAATAAATGTAATTTGGGCACTTTGCTTGTTAGCAATATAAGTTACCTGTACTTCACTATTGCCAGCAGTATGTTGCACATCAGCAACACTTTCAACAATTAAAATATCTGGACTGTAACCTTGAATCTTAGGTGATTCTACTTCATCATAACTACCTGTAGTCCAAGTATAGCTACCAATCAATTCACCTGTTACGGCATCAATCTTACCAGTTCCTTTATAAGTTATGGTTTGAATTACCGAAGGTCTAGCAGTTGAGCCATCTGCATAAACATAGTGAATTACACGATTGGTAGTAGCAGTTTGTTCGTCTGCATCTTTAATACCATGTTCTAAGTATACCCAGAATTTATTAGGACCTTCAGTGAAGATCGCATCTGGACTAAAGCCGTCACTTACTAATACATAGCCTTTATTAACAAGTTCATCGATTACACTTTGAGTTGAGTAGTTAATCTTGTCCTTGTATTTACCTTCTACACTATCAACCTTAATAGTTTGACCTGTAGTTTTATCAATATAAGTAATGGTTGCTTGTTGAATATTAGCTGCGTAAATGACATCAATTACCCGATTCGTATCTTCATGAGTAATTACATCAGATTGACCGACTACTTTAATAGTAGGAGTGTAATTAATAATGTCTGGTGATTTTACTGCATCGAAGTAATTCTTATCAGTAGTCCAAGTGTAGTCACCAATTAATTTACCTGTTACAACATCGATCAACCCAGTTCCTGTGAAAGTAATGGTTTGAACATTACTTGGACGAGCCGTAGTGCCATCCTCGTATTTGTAGTTAATAGTTTGACTTACCTGAACCGTGGTTGTGTCTTCTTTAGTAGCATGTGTAAAGTAAACATAGAAAACATTTACGTCTGGGTTTTCCTCACTATTACCATACTTAGTTCCTGGAGTAAAGCTATTCGAAACTAACTTATAACCTTGAGATTCATATAATTTAATGATATTTGCAGGATCTAGGTTAAAATTGATTTCTTCACCGAATTTTCCTATTACAGAATCACTACCTAATTGAAGAGGGTCATTAGAATTAAAGATATCTACGTAGTAAATTTCGGCAGTTTGTTCGCCGGCAATATAAGTTACGGTTTCTTCGATATCTGAAGAGTCATGAGAAACTTCAACTTCAGAAACCGTTAACCTATTTGGCGTGTATCCTGAAATCGTTGGAGAAGTTACTTCACTCAATATTACATTTTCAGACCAAGTCAAAATTTCCTGACCAGTTACCTTATCACGGGTACCAGTTCCAACAAATGTAGCCGTTTGAGTGATAGAAGGTTTAGCAGTTGAGCCATCTTGGTAAACATAGTGAATTACACGATCTACCGTTTCTTCTCTAGTTACTTCTTCGATACCATGTTTTAACGTAATAATGAACTTATTCGCATTTGGATTTACTTCACCATCTTTAAACTTAGTACCAACTACAAATGGATTATTAACTAATTCATAACCTTGACTGATTAATTGATCAATTACAGTTTGTGGATTAAAGTTGATTTCTCTATCAAACTCACCTTCCACAGTATTAGAGCTGATTTCTTTATTATCAGTAATGTCTTGGAAAACGAATTCGGCTTTTTGTGCAGTCCGCGTGTAAGTTACAGTGATAGTAATATTGTTGTCATCACGGTTAACTGTCATGGTTGGGATGCTGGTTTTATCCGCAGTATAGTTTGGAATAGTTGGTGAGATTACTTCACCAAAAGTATCACTGTCCGCATTCCAGGTTAGACCATCAGCCTTGCCAATAATATTTCCTTGGTTATCAACTAAAACGTATTCACCTGTAACCTTATCAATGTAAGCCTTCGCAGTAAAAGTAATAGTTTGTACACTATCTGGAGCTGCGGTTAAGCCATTTGAGTAAACATACTTAATTGTTTGGGTGATAGTTGTAGTCAATTTATCAGAATCAGCTGGATAAGTTGGACGATTTGGTGCAGGATCATCAGGATTGATTGGTTGATCTGGCTTACCAGGATTTTCCGGAGTAATCTCAAATACACCATGTTTGAATGTAATCAAGAATGATTGTGGGTTTGTAGAATCAAACTTGTGACCGCCTTCACCATAGCCGTTACTTACTAAAACATAGCCCTTATTTTCGAACTCTTTAATCATATCTAATGGATTAGTAGTAAAGCTAATGTCATAGCCATGACTACCATTAGTGGTTAAAGTGTCTAAAACTACAGGTGTTCCAGTAGTTACGTCTTGGAAGATCACTTCCGCAGAAGCGTTATTTGGAACGTAAACGACATAAATGTCTTTACTTAAGTCTCCAGTTGGAGTAATAACGGCTTGCTCTTGGTATTTAAGAGTATATCCCAAAATTTCTGGAGCCTTAGTTGCACCTGCACTAAATGCATCCGAACCATTATTAAACTGTACAGAAGGTCCAAGTACATTACCCTGTTCATCAACTGGAATAATTGAACCCAATTGACTATAGATAAATTGAACTTCGTGGGGAGTTGAAGTTACGAATGGGTTACGGCCAAGATAGTTATAATTACTAAATTGTACTGCTTGACCTGGAGCAACAACATGACTTTCTACAGCAGTAGTCTTATCACCATCAAATAAACTAATTCTCATAGTTCCATCTGGGGAAATTTGATTGTACACTACATAGAATTCTACATTGCTACTTCCATATTCATAGTAGACTTTCTTATAGTATTCTCCTTCTTTAAATTGAGAAAGAGTACCTTTAAAGTCACCACTTGGAAAATTATCTGGAATTAAGTAATACCCATTAATAATTTGCTTAAACTGATCTACATTTTTAATTTCAAATTCTTGACCAGTAAGACCAGAAACAATTATATTTGGATATTGATCTGAACCTTCAATTTCATGTAATTTGCCTTCACTATCTTTATAGTAATATTTAATTACAGAATTTTCAGTATATACAGGGATGATTTCCCCTAAGGCAGTATAGTTATTATTAGTTGTGTTGCCTAATCCATAAATTGGACTAATTGTATCCGTATCTATCCAGCCTGGTTGACCAGTAATAGTAGAAGTATTTTCCGTTGGAACTTTTGTAGTAGTACCATTACCATTGTCAATCGTTACATCACTCTTACCAGTATTGTTGATCTGGTATTTATGATTACCAACTGTAATTACTCTGTTGTTTCCAACCTTAATTTCAAATGTTTGACTAGCACTACTGTAATTGCTATTAGTTACATAAGCATAGATACTTTCATCATTATGATCATTTCTGTTAATCGCTAAGACTAATCTAGAACTTGTATCATTTAAAGTAACAATTTGGTAAATATACTTATCATCACCAACTAATTTACCAGCGTCAGTTGGATAGTTATTAGGATCTGTAGCACTAATTACTACCTTACCTTCAGTGTCAGCTGCATTTAAGTCAATAATGTTATCATTTTCGACTTTATCAGCTTCTTTATCCTTATTAGGATCTTTTACCTTATCATCGGTAGTTAATTCTTTATCTCCAGTTTCACCCAAGTTTACAACTTTATCACTAACTTCAGTATCTGCCTTTGGCGCAGAGGGAGCTGGAACTTCTGGAGTAGTTTCAGCTTTTTCTGTAGTTTGTGTTTCTATGGTTGAAGCATTTGAATCTTTCGCTTCAGTGGAATTTTCAACTTTTTCAGCTACTTGTTGTTCATTAGTAGAGTTGTCTACTGTTATGTTTTCAGTATTTACATTATTTTGTGGTTGAGATTCAACTTGATTGTTATTTTCTGCAGTAGTTACAGTATTTGTCTGATTTTCTACCGAATTAGTGTTCTTAGTGGCTTGAGATTCAACTGTTTCAGTATTTTGTACTGGAGCAGTTTCAGTTGCTACTTCAGTGTTGTTTTCAGTTTGAGAAGCTACTGGAGCAGTAGTTTCAGCTGCGTGAGAAGTGGTCGCTTCATTTTGAGCATTTTGAGCAGGCGTTTCTGTAGCAGTATCGTTTTGAGTAACTGCTTGATCAGTAGTTTGTGCTTTAGTGTTTTCAGCAACTGGCATTTCAGTTGTTACTTCTGAAGTTGGATTATTTTGAGTAGTTTCTTGAGAAACTGCTTCTAATTGAGAAGTATCAGTATTATTTGCTTTTACTTCTAATTCAATCCCTGCTTCACTATTTTCATTTCCAGTTGCAGCTTTTACACTTCGACCAGTAGTTCCCATAAATGTTAACCCAATTAAAACAGAAGCTGCCCCCGTAGTTAATTTACGAATTGCATGATGTTCTCTTTGGGAATCCATTTTACGAATTCTTTCTTTAATATTATTTTTCGGAATCATAAAACTTACCTCGCATCTATAAAAACTTTCTTGATTTTAAATTTATCTCTCTAAATTGAGCTTGATATTATTTAATCACATAAAGTGACACTGCGTCAATATTTAATGTATAAAAGAAGATAAAGTATATATTAAGAAAGTTTAAATAGAAGTTATTGTTATTCGTACTATCGCTAAATCCTTATACTTCTTTTATTCAAATTACGAATATTATTTATCATTGACTTAAAAATAGTTCATTATATAATTAAATCAAAAGTTATTAGTTTTATTTAAGGAGTAACCAATGAATTATAAAGCTCTGCTAACGTCTGCCACTGTATTACTAGCGATTGAGGGACTATTTTCTAGAAATTCAGTCCAAGCTGCTAAAAAAGGAGTAACTATTACCACCTATACAGATACCTCTTCTAATCCTAAAAATACGAACATTTTGGGAAACAGTAAAAAACACGCAAAGGATATCCCGGTTCAAATTTTAGGTATTAACGACCTTCATGGAGGACTCAGCAGAACTGGGAATGCTTATATTGGAAATAACAAATATGTGCAAGCTGGAAGTGCTATTCGTTTAGGCTCTTATCTAAATCAAGCTCAAAATTATTTCAAACAACACAACAAAAATGGCTATACTTTTCGTGTTGAATCTGGAGATATGGTAGGGGCTTCTCCTTCTAATTCAGCCCTTTTGCAAGATGAATCAACTATGCATGCTCTCAAGGCTATGAATATCAACATTGGAACTTTGGGTAATCACGAATTTGACGAAGGCCTAGGAGAATTCCATCGAATTGTTTCAGGAAAAAAGCCCACCAAAATTTACAATTCTGCCGAGATGAATTATCCCCACACTCCTTCTGGCCTTCAAATTACGATTGCCAATGTGGTTAAACGATCGAATAACAAAATTCCTTTCAATTGGAAACCTTACATCATTAAGACGGTGAAAACACCAAATGGTAAAAAGACAAAAATTGCTTTTATCGGTATTTTGACTAAGACAATGCCTAGTTTAACCACTTACAAAAATTACCATCCTTATAAATATCTTGATGAGGCAACCACCATCGCCAAGTATGATCGTATTTTACGTAAAAAAGGAATTAAAGCTATTATAGTTATGGCTCATACAGGAGTAGCCAGTACAGTTGACGCGCAAGGGAAAGCTACAACCACAGGTGCAAGTGTTGATATTTTGAAGAAACTTTACAAAATTGATCCCCACAACTCAGTTGATGTTTACTTAGCCGGTCACTCCCACCAATATGCAAATGCTAAAGTGGGCCATACAAATTTGGTTCAAGCTATTTATTCTGGTGAAGCCTATGATAACGTGATCGGTTACATCGATCCTAAAACTCACGATTTTGTAAAAAACAGCGTTAAATCTCATGTATTCCCAGTTTTATCTGTTAAAGATGACCCAAAAGTTAAGGATAATGCTAAAGTTAAAGCTATTGTTCAAGACGCAGATAAACGCGTTGCCTCAATTGTTAATCAAAAAATCGGGGAAGCTGCGAGCGCCACGTCCTTTACTGGCCGAGATGCAAACAATAAATACCAAGAAAATGAAACCGGTGATTTGGTAGTAGATGCTCAACTTGCTCAAGCTAAAAAAGAAAATCGAGAAAACGTCGATTTTGCCATGACTAATGGTGGTGGGGTAAGAGCCGGGTTAAAAGTAAAGGCTGATAAATCCATTACTTGGGGTGCGGCTCAAGATGTCCAACCATTTGGCAACATGCTTTACGTAGTATCGATGACCGGCCAACAAATCTACGATGTCTTGAATCAGCAATATAAAAACGGGCGTACCTACCTATTAATTTCTAGATTAAAGTATGACTTTACAGATAACCGTGATTCTTCCCAATCTTATAAAGTTGCAAAAGTTTATGATAATTCTGGAAAAGAACTTGATCTAAATAAGAAATACAATGTCGTCATAAATGATTTCTTAAAAGATGGCGGAGACGACTTCCCTCAATTTGCTCAAGGAAAAGTATTGGGAACAGCTACCGCAGAAGATGATACTGAAGTACTCGTCAATTACATCAAAGATCAGACTAAGGCCGGTCACCCCATTACAGTTCCAAAACTTGATCGTAAAAACTACATCCCTAATAAATAATTGCATTAACATTCCCCCAACGTTATTATTAAAATAACAGCAAAAGCTAGAAACTGACTTTGTGTTTGTTTCTAGCTTTTTTATAGGAGGAATAAATTTAATGACTTTTTTAATCCCAACCAAGCAAGTTGTAATTATGTTCATTCTAATGGTCATTGGTTGGCTTTGTTATAAGGTGAAATTTTTACATGAACAAACTAGCAAAGACTTAACCAAAATCTTGCTGTACGTTGTCTCGCCCTGTTTAATTATTAATTCTTTTAAACAAAGATTAACTACCACACGTCTAATTCAATTTGGTGTCTTGCTAGTCCTAATCACTTTCATTTTTATTTTCAAAATTCTTGTAAGTCATTTTTTGTTCAGCAGAATAAGAAATGAGCAAGAAAGGACAGTCCTAAAGTATGCGGGAACCTACACTAATGCAGGTTTTATGGGCATACCTTTAGTACAAGCAATCTTAGGATCAACAGGAGTATTCTTTGCCGTACCTTATTTAATTTGTTATAACATTTTCATGTGGACTCATGGGATTAACATGTTTCAAAAAAATCATACATCCCTCGCGGATCATTTTAGACAAGTAAGTACCAATCCGAATATTATCGCTGCTATTATTGGGCTAATTGTATTCATCACTCAATTCAAAATTCCAACGCTCATCGCCACCCCGATGAATTACATCGCCGACATTAATACGCCTTTGAGTATGATTGTAATCGGTACTAATCTAGGATCTATTAATTTGAAAAAAGATCTAATAAATCCAAATGTTTGGTTTGGTGTCTTCGTTAGAAACATTTTCTTTCCTTTATGTGTACTAGGTATTTTAACCATAACTCCATTAACACAAACGGCCAAATTAGCAGTTTTAATTATGGCAGCATGTCCAGTTGCTGGCGTAGTTGTGCTTTTTAGCTTGATGAGTGGATATGATGTAAAATTCCCCACAAAACTCATGTGTATTTCAACTTTAGTGGCAGTGATAACCATTCCATTAATGATCTGTCTAGGGATGCTAGCACTTTAAGAGAAAAACATGATAGAATAGTAAATAATTGATTAAAACTGAGGTGCGTTTATGAAAAATCAAGCTAAAAAATTAACACCAGAAATGATTGAGAAATTTGATCAAGATTTCCTTAAAGATAAAAGTGCATTGTTAGCTGGCCGTAGCATTGCAAAGAGTGGCTTTTTAGCAAGCAGCGAAGATCCAAGTGCAAGCAGCCGTAACAACATGACTTTTTCTATTGAAGTACCAACTGGAAAAGTTACTAATCAACGCCATAGTGGCAGATGTTGGCTTTTTGCAATGCTTAATACTTTACGCCAAGAATTTTCCAAAGAACATCATGTAAAGAACTTTGAATTTTCTCAAAATTATTCCTTCTTCTGGGATCGTTTAGGACGCGCAAACTTATTCCTCCAACGGGCTATTGAGAGTGCCGATAAAGAGATTGATGATCGTTATGTGATGTCTTACTTAAGTTACACTATGGATGATGGCGGTGAGTGGGATAACGCTGCAGCTTTAGTAGAAACTTATGGTGTGGCTCCTAGCTATGTAATGCCCGATACACACAATACGATGAATACTCATGAATTTGATCAAATCAATGCCAGTTTGCAAAGAAAAGATACTCTAGAATTACGTAAAATGGTTAGAACTGGTCAAGCTGAAGAAGAAATTGAAAAACGTCGTCAAGAAATGTTAAGCGAAATTTATCGCTTATGTGTACTGGCTTTTGGACAACCACCTAAGACTTTTGATTTAGAATTCAAGGATGATAATGGTAATTTCCACCAAGACCTTGATATTACTCCTCAAGACTTTTTTAAAAACTACGTCAATGTCAATTTAGATGACTATGTAGAGCTTGTTGATTATCCCGACCATGAATATAACCATATTTATTGGAATGAAATGCAGGACAATGTTGCTGGAAGTTTCCAAACTGAATATGTAAACGTAGATTTCAAATATTTAGAACAAGCTGCTATTGATCAATTAAAAGATGGTCATATTGTTTGGTTTGGCTGCGACGTCGATATTGATTCTGATGCGCGTAAACGTGGTTGGCTTGATGACAAACTTTATCAGCCAGATCAACTTATTGGTATTGACTATAAGATGAACAAGAAAGAGCGTCTACAAACTCGTCAAGGATCAGCTAGTCATTGTATGGCAATTACTGGGGTTAATTTAGTCAATGGAAAACCTACTCGTTGGAAAGTGGAAAATTCATGGGGCCCAGAAATTGGAACTGATGGTTATTTATCAATGACGGAATCTTGGTTCAAGAAGTATTGTTTCCAAGTTGTTGCTAATAAAAAATACTTACCAAAAGAAGTACAAGAGGTATTAAAAACTAAACCTATTAAAGTTGAACCTTGGGATACCTTATATTAATATGCAAAAAAGGAGCTGAGTAGCTCCTTTTTATTTTAGCTAATACCATGCAGGCTTATCACCATCAGTGTTAGGTTTATTAAGTCCTACATTATCACGAATATCTTTAGTGGGATTTTAGTCATCAAATAAGAACCTAATATATTCTTATTCCATTCACCGAACTTTTCGGGAACTTCATCATACACCCCAAGTGATGAGATCCAAATCAAGCGTTTGACATTTTCATCATCCATGGCTTTTACAACAGCCTTAGCCTGCTCTTCAATATTGCCACCAGCTAAATTAGCATAAACAATATCGACACCTTTAATTGCATTTGCTACTTCATCGCTACGACTTGCATCCCCAATAACGATTTTTTCACATTTTTCATCAATCTTAGACTTATCAAGTTTATTAGGATGGCGCAAAAACAAAACCAATTGGTTACTGTCATCTTCTAACAACAATTCTTCTGCCAACTTTGCAATTTGTCCACTAGCACTTAATACAGCAACTTTAGTCATTTGTCTTCTCCTCATTAAATTCATCACTAACTAAACATGGATCTAATCAGCCAATAAGTTTTCGGCTGATTAGCGTGCTGTGCAAACTGGAATAATTTCTGCCAAAAACATATTATCCTTATATTTGTAACCGTTTTCTATTACTTACAATTAAATGGTAACGCTAATGATTTGTAAGTCAGCCCTCTTTATTAAAAATATTAAATTTTTGGTAAAGATCTGCTAAGATAGAAGATGGATAGATAACATTGTAATAAGGAAAACATTATGATTAAAAGTGCGAAGCAAATTTTAAGAAAGCCCTTTTCTAGTCGAATGTCTTATCGGCTATTTCGGGCGATATCCGTGGGATTAGTTACAGGATTAATCGTCAGTGTATTCAGATGGATCATTGACCAAACTATGAAATTCCTTGATTTCATTTATCCTCAACTTGCAGCTCAACCTTACCTGCTACTTCCATATGTACTAGTAATGATTGGGATTTGTCTACTTTTAGGAAAAATCACTAAACCCTATTTAGATCAAGTTATTGGATCAGGGGTGCCACAAATTGAAGCGATTTTCCTAAAAGAAAACCAAATGCCGGAATGGCAGATTTTATGGCGAAAATTCGTTGGCGGTCTCTTAGCCATTTGTCCAGGATTAATGCTAGGACGGGAAGGTCCTTGTATTGAAATGGGCGCTATGGTAGGCCAAGGATTAGGAAAAAATGTCTTTAATTTTAAGAGGGAGTCCGATGATTTAACTGAACTACAAGAATGTGGAGTTGCTGCCGGCTTATCGGCAGCATTTAGTGCTCCATTAGCCGGAGCCCTTTTTCTAGTAGAAGAAATCACTTTTAATTTTAACCCTAAACGCGTAGTCTCAGTTTTAGCAGCAAGCTTTTCAGCGGACTTTATGACTTTTCTATTTTTTGGGAACCGACCATGTTTATACTTGCCAGTACGTGGATACTTCCCAGTCTATGCTTATTGGACTTTACCATTAATCGGAATTGTTTTAGGCTTATTAGCTTATGTTTATCAATATGTGCTTTTAAGTTTAAAACCATGGTTTAGCAAAATAAAGAAAATTCCGGCTGCCTATCACAGTATTATTCCTTTTATTTTGATTATTCCAATCGGCCTATGGAAACCTGAACTTTTAGGCGGTTCTCACGTTTTAATTACTGAATTGTTCAATCACGGTTTAGATACCCAACTTTTAATGGGACCATGGAGTTTAGTTTTAATCCCCATCGTTCTTTTCATTATTCGATTTGTCTTTTCTATGCTTTCTTATGGGGCATCAGTTCCAGGAGGAATCTTTATGCCGATCTTAGTATTAGGGGCACTTCTTGGAATGATCTGTGCAAATGTAATGATCAAAACTGGAGTCATCCCATCCACTTATTTTGTTCATATTTTGGTGATTTCAATGGCCGCTTACTTCGGTGCAATTGAAAAAGCACCCTATACCGCAATTATGCTCTTAACTGAAATGGTTGGTACTGTTCAACAAATTCTTCCATTAATTATTGTGACTTTTGTTTCGTATTATGTTCTGGATTTACTTGGTGGCCGTCCAATTTACGAAGCATTACGTTTACAAATGAATTACAAAAAATAATACAAAAAGATCGCTATCATCGATTAGATAACGATCTTTTTTTGCTATATATTTCTATCCTTGTTTCAAAATAATATCAGTTGGTTTAATATCTTTACCAAAGTATGGTCGTAATTCTTTATTGTAATCTTTTACAAAGAAACTTTGACGATTAAGCTTCGTAATTTCCTGATTGGTCCATTTCAAAAGCGAACGATTTCCTTTTTTCACCGCAGGTGAAACATATTGACGTGGTCCGATACTCTTGATACCTACAGTATAATTTGGATTTTGTTTAACCCATGCATAGAGATAAGAATTATCATCGGCCAAGGCTGCCCCACGGCCATTTTTCAAAGCATTAAATTGTTGAGTTTTTGAGTCAAACTTCAGTAAGTTCACTCCCTTTTGTTGAGTGAAGTAATTTTCTGCTGTAGTACCCTTAGTAACAATTAATTTCTTCCCTTTTAATTGAGCTGCACTTGTAATTGGAGCCTTTTTAGGAGAAATCACCCCGACAGATACCTTCATATAAGGTTTGGCAAAGTCAACAACTTCTTTTCGCTCGGGAGTAACGGTAAAGTTGGCGAGTACAATATCAGCTTTATTAGAATTAAGAGTATCAACACGATTATTCGCATTTACTTGAATAAAACGAATTTTGACGCCAAGATCCTTTGCCATTCGATGAGCTAAATAAACATCATAGCCCACACGCTTTCCACTTGAATTTACCCAGCCATAAGGAGGCAAATCTCCAAAAACTGCAACACGTAAATAGCCACGTCTTTTAATTTGTGAAACGCTATTTTGATTACTCCAGCGGCTCGCAGAAGTCTCACTATTCAAATTAGGCTCTGTAAGTCCAAAATATGCCGACACAATTACCGTGATAATGGCTAAAATCCCCACTATCCAGCTAAATATATTTCTTTTCTTCATTTTTATTTAGCCTTCCTAAAAGTCCATACTATCTAAGAATTCTCGTGCTCTTTGCGTTTTTGGATTCTTAAAAAATTCATTTCCCGGCGTATCTTCTAAGATCTTCCCATCTTCCAAAAATAGCACTTCATCTGCAATTTTAGCTGCAAAATTCATTTGGTGAGTAACAATAATCATCGTCATATGATCATGTTTAGACAAATCTTCAACAATTTCCTGAACCCCGCGTACCATTTCGGGATCAAGGGATGCCGTTATTTCATCAAAAAGCATAATTTCTGGATTCATTGCTAATGCTCGCACAATTGCCACACGTTGTTTTTGGCCCCCAGAAAGTTCCCGTGGGTATGAATTAGCATAACCTTCTAGGCCGACCCTTCTTAAAAGTTCCTCAGCTTCTTTTTTTACATCAGCTTCATTACGCTTTTGTACTTTGACCGGAGCTAAAAGAATGTTTTCCATTACACTCAAATTAGGGAATAAGTCATAACTTTGGAAAACCATTCCAATCTTTTGCCGTAAAAGCTGCCAATTTTTAGGACTAGGATCAATTTTCTTTCCATGAAAATAAATAGCTCCACTTTGATAATCTTCTAGACCATTTAAAGTTCTTAGAAGGGTACTCTTTCCAGAACCTGAAGGCCCCAGTAACGTTACCACTTCTCCCTTTTTTAAATCAAAATTGATGCCATGTAAGACTTGCCAGTCCCCATAAAATTTGTTTAGATTTTCAACTTTTAATACTTCTTCTGTCATATCTCTCACCTATCTATTTTTAGTTAATCGCTTAGCCCAAGCGGATAAAGGGTAATCTAAAATAAAATACAAAATAAAGATTAAGCCATATACCCAGAAAACACCGGTTGGATACTTTTGATTATTAGCTTCAATGATTTGTTGACCAACATTAATAACTTCCATAATACTGATGACCATTAATAATGAAGTGGTTTTAATTACACGGGTAGCTAAATTAATCGTTGCTGGAAGTTCCAATTTTACTGCTTGAGGTAACAACACATAACGATAAAGCTGGACTCTACTTAAACCTAAAGCTAATCCAGAATCTTTTTGACTTTTTGGTACTGATTCTAACGCTCCCCGGACAATATCACTAAATTCGGCTGCAACCCACAAGGTAAATGCGAGGACAGCCATCCACGTAGCAGACCAATTTACATGGAAAGTTCGTGGCAAAATATAGTAAACCAAATATAGAAGAACAATCGTTGGCACGATTCTAAAGAATTCTAGATACACTCTCAAAATAAAGCGAACAATCTTATTAGGCAACGTTCGTAAAATTCCAAAAATTGTTCCTAAAGCTAAACCTAAAACTATTGAAATAACTGCTATCCAAATTGATGTCCACAGTCCAGCCATCAACCGTGCAAAGTTACTACCTTCAAATAAAACGTTAATCCCCGAATGCACCATAGCGAACTCTCCTTTCAAGCCAAGTTAAAAGTAAAATAATTGGTATCAAAATAATTGCATATGCAACCACCAGCATTAATAAATATTCATTTGAACGATAGTACATGCCGATTAAATCAAGAGCAGTGTTGGTTAACTCTGGGATAGCAATTACTGAAAAGATAGATGTTTCTTTAATTAAAAAGATAATGTTTGCCGTCAACGCTGGCATGCTTAGCGCAAAACCCTGAGGAAAGACTACATACCGTGCTAATTGAAAATTATTCATTCCTAAGGCTTTACCACTGTTAATCTGACTTTCACTAACTCCATTAAATCCACCTGTAAAGCCTTCAGCCATGTATGCTCCACCCAAAAAGATTAATCCGATGATCCCGCACACTTCAGCTGACATTTTTAATCCAAATACAGGAAATGCATAGTATAAAAAGAACAATTGAATTAGCAATGGGGTGTTCCGAGCAAGTTCAACATATCCGGTTAGAATCTGATTAAAGACTGGTACTTTAAAATATTGTACTAAGCTTACAATCGTCCCTACGATAATTGATCCAATAATTCCAATTAATGAAAGCCACAAAGTTAATTGGAAAGCTTGGCCAAAAGTAGGCAGCGCTTGTTGAATTACATTCCAATTCATTATTTACCTCCACAAAACAAAAAAGATCTACGAAAACTCAGTTTCGTAGATCTTAAAACAGTTATTTCTAAAATAGCTATGAAGTACGGTTGCTGAATTTTTCTGCATGACAAATATTGCTGTCGCAACGACAACATACCTTTACTGATTTATTTGCCAAGTTTAAATTCAACATTTTCATACTCCCTTCTAGCTACTTACATTAAGTAACTCATTAATCGACTTCTAGTTTAGAATTAAACTTACTTTTTGTCAATTATTTTATTTAAATTTATTAATATTAATTTTCTATCGATTCCTATAAGAAAATAATATAGTTAGAAATTACTCATCGATCCTATAATAACTCCCATTCTCATCAACAATACCTTTTAATTGCCTACTTTCGCCGTCCTTAGAATGAATTTCTCCTAAATCAATTTCTCCATAGGCCTTATCATAATCAGTTACAGTAATATTACTAAAGCTATGTTTGAAAAACTTGCGGCTTATTTTACTTTTAACACGCACATCCTTGGATTTTTCATAAGCAGCAGCCAGAGTATATCCTTCATCTAATTGATCCTTTATAAAGGCAATCAAATATACGGTAGCCAAACTGTAACGACGAACTCCTGCGTTTTCATCATCAATAGGCTTAATATATCCCTTCTTTTCCCAATAGCGAAGCTGTCTTTGAGAAACCCCGACTATTTTACTTACTTCTCCAATGCCGATTGCTAAATTTTTAAAAAGTTCATGAATAGCTTTCGCTTTATTTGTTGTCATTTAAATTCCTACTTTCTAGTTAAATTTATTTTAAAATGTTTCGTTATATAATTCAACATTGATGTTAAATTATATAACCTTAATGTAAGATTATTTGACAATTAATAATTTTAGGACTATAGTTTTTACAGTCACTTTTTAGAAAGAAGGAATTTTATGAATAAAGTACCCACCGATATTCATGGAAATAAATACAATCGGAATTTACTTGTTTTGGTTCTAATCATCGGCTCCTTCTGTACGGTTTTAAATGGGACCCTTTTGTCAACAGCGCTTCCATCTATCATGCGCTCTTTTAATATTAGTACAGCAACCGCCGAATGGCTTTCAACGGCATTCTTGCTCGTTAATGGTGTGATGATTCCAATTTCTGCTTGGTTAATCAATCGCTTTGGCTCAAGAAAAATGTATCTAAGTGCCATGTCAGTCTTCTTTATTGGAACTGTAATTGCAGCTATTGCTCCCAATTTTCAATTACTTCTTCTGGGAAGAATTATTCAAGGATTAGGAGTTGGAGTTACAATGCCACTTCTTCAAACAATCATGCTTTCCATCTTCCCCCCCGATAAACGTGGGGCTGCGATGGGAACAGTCGGAATTGTTATTGGGCTTGCACCAGCGATTGGACCAACTTTATCTGGTTGGGTAGTCGACAATCTTTCATGGCGTTATTTATTCAGCATTATTGCTCCTATCGCCGGAATCGTTATCATCTTGGCTTTCTTTTTAGTAAAGGATGTCCTCCCCACTAAAAAAGAAAAAATCGATATAATTTCAGTTACTACTTCAACTTTAGGATTCGGAAGTTTGCTTTATGGCTTTTCTGAAGCAGGAAACAAAGGTTGGACTAATCCAGAAATCCTTGGCTTTATTGCCTTTGGAATCGTATTTGTAATCCTATTTGGTTTACGTCAACTTCACATGAAGGATCCATTTTTAGATATTACCGTCTTTAAACATTTTGAATTTTCATTAGCGGCTGCTTTAAGTGGTATCACTAACCTTGCCATGGTTGGAATTGAAATGGTTCTTCCTTTATACATTCAAAACTTGCGTGGAGTTTCTGCCTTCCATTCAGGTTTAATGCTATTACCTGGGGCTTTGATGATCGGAATTATGTCCCCAATTACTGGTAGAATTTTCGATCGATATGGTGCAAGAAAAATGGCCATCACAGGGATGACCTTGCTTACTTTAGGCACCGTACCATTTCTATTTTTAACCACTCAAAGTTCTTACTTGATGATTACTGTGTTATATGCCGTGAGAATGGTCGGGGTAGCTTTGGTTATGATGAATGTTACTACTTCCGGGATGAATTCACTGCCTCTAGATAAAATTTCTCACGGAACTGCGGTTAACAATACCTTTAGACAGGTACTTAGTTCAATTGGGACTGCCATTTTAGTTTCCGTATTGACTACTACCACTAACAATAACATGCCAAGTAAAACTATGCTTCACAATCTTCCTCTTCAATATAAGAATAATGCGATTAACGCAACGCTTGATGGATTCCGAGCATCGTTTGCAATGAGTATTCTCTTTGCTTTAATTGCATTAGTCCTTTCCTTCTTCTTGAAAAAAGGTAATCGTGCTCAGCAAAGACTTGAGAGAGGTGAAAAATAATGATTATTCTTATTTTAATTATCGCCGCTATCGGTTTCATTTACTTTAATGTAATTCCTGGAAAAGGCCATACAATTTGTGCGTGGATTTCGTTAGCATTCGTTGCTTTGACTATTGTGGGAATTGTAGAACACGATTATAGTCATTATGGGATGAAAACCAAGGTTGAAACTAGTAGTCATCAATTAGTTTCGAGTGTTAATCCTAAACTACCTATCTTGCTTTACCAACCCTTAGGAAATGGTACAGAAAAAGTTTACCTTTATAAAACTGACAATCTTCAGAAAAAACCAAAAACTACCCGTACTGATCATACTTCTATTCACGTTACTCGCTCTTCTACTCCAAAAGTAGTAATAAAAACTACTCGATATGTTTACAAAGATAGCTTTAATGCATTCATGTTTGGAGTATTTGGTCATAATAATGAATTCAAGAAACACCAATATAACTTTTATGTACCTAAAAATTGGCAAGTTCTGTCCACTTCTCAGTTGAAAACTCTTCAAGCACGAATGAAGAAAATGGAGGCACAAACAAAACTTATGCATGAATAACAAAAAATCTGCCAGCTCTCAGTGAGTTGGCAGATTTTTTATTGGAACTTTAGAGAAGACGAGATCAATGAAAATTAATTCTTTCACTATAAAATGATATAATGAACAGAAATAGGAATGTGCAAAAGGAGGGTTTAATATCAATGGAGCAAAATAATCTAATTTTAGCTATTTTGTATTAGATTTATAAGTAAGCTGCAAAATTAGAAGATACTTTTCTTTTGAATATTCCTGTACTAAATGATATTACACACAAATTAGAAATATAAAGGAGCACTTTTTATAGAGAAAAATATATATGGTTAAATTAAATCTTGATGATCCGAATATTATGGCAGCAAATGAAGCATCAAAAATTTGGGGTCATGCAGAAAACTATGTTCGACCATTTATGAAACAAAATCCCAATAAATTTCCAAAGGGATCAATCAGAAAATTTGGAAAACAATGGGTAGTTACAACTGAAGGAATGGAAGCTATAACAGGTGTTAAAGACCCCCGCAAGAAATAATATTCAAGAGACTGCATTAAAGTGGTCTTTTTTATTGTTGAGAAATTTATGGTTGTTTAATGCTGATGATAATTCTAAAATTAAACAAAAAATTTGGAAAGATCCTTCACGAAAATTGAGCCATGAATATACCAGTATTAATAATTTTATTAAGGATTACAAATATGATTATACAGAAGCTCAAATACATGGAGATTTATCCGCAAATGATGTTAATTATGTATCAGTGTCTAGAATTAACTGAAATATTACAACCAGAACTAAAACAAGACGGTATAAAATATAAAGTAATTGGAGGTAAATATGATGATTAAACTATTAGCTAAAAACAACGAATATTATGTTTTTGCGGTTGATTATTATTTTTATACCGTCAATAGGTCTACTGGTAAAATTTTACCCCAAGAATATTTAGTTCCATTATTAAAATATGGCGCTCCCTATGAATACGGTGATTTTACTAATGAATGTTCTAAGGAGTATTTAGAAGAAATTAGTAATAAAACATCTGACTATAGTAAAAAATATATTGAAGACCTTGTTAATATTGGAGAATTACCACGTAACGAAGTAATGCCTTATATGATTAAGCGTTATGAACAGATACTTGCTAATTTTAATTTAGCAATTGGTAAACAAGTATATAAAAATGTTAAGTATGATCCTGATTGGATAGATGACCTTGAAGGATTATAATTGAAATTCTGTTTTCAAAGTAAATCATAAAAAAGCGAATCCTGATATATCAGGATTCGCTTTTTGGTATGTAAATAATTAAGGTGAAGTTATAAAAAATATGGATGAGATTTAAATATAATAAATGGCTTTTAATAATATTATCTATTATGTTAGCGATAATTCTTACAGTAGTAAGAACATTGCTAAGTGTTTGTGGATCACCCCATACATATGTGGGGAATACCTTGAACAAATAGTATTAGTTACCCATAATCAAATTGGCAGATCTTTGTGAAGCACTAGTTACACGATCCATTTGTTGTTCAAATTGACCACTTGATAGTGGGGACCAAGTTCCACCTCCGGCAACATTTTTAATCATCCCCATATTCTTCATTAGAATCTGTTCAGCTTGAGTACGATCATTACCAGATAAACTTTTAACAATTTGCCATTTCTGCATTAGACTAATATTACTGTTAAGCTGATTAATAATGTCATCACTTAATTCTTGGGTTTTGTAACGATCTGGATATAGTTTTTTTAAGTCTTCGAGAGTAGGTTCAGGACCTGTAGCTTGATTGTCTTCTTCATCTCCTTGATTATCTTCATCATAAGCCACTGGTTTAGAAGATGTTACAGATTTTTTAGTGTACTTCTTTACATTACTTTTACTGTAAGTAGCAATCCATTTACTATTATTCTGAACAGCTACCCAAGTATATCCTTTCAAAGAAGCTGCACCTATGGATGGAATTCTACCTCTAAAAATCCAAACTTTAGATTTGTTTCTGGTTATAAAAACTATCGTGTCTTTCCTTAAAGTTTTAGAATTAGACTTAATTACTTGTCTTGTAGCAGTACGCATTTTATAGATCTTTACATTTCTAGTCACGATTACTTTGCGATTACGCTTCCAGTAGCTTGAGTTAATTGACGGCGTACTAGCCTTTACACTTTGAGTACTTGTTGTACCACATACTATTAAAGAAACTAGTGCTAATAAAATAGCAATCCACTTTTTCTTCATCTGAAGAAACCTCCAAAAATATAATTTTCCACAAGTTTAGAGTCATTGGGAGACCAGAATTACCCTCACTTACGTGGGGAATACTTGATGGATTTTGTAACAATGCTGGTCCCTCAAGGATCACCCCCACCCATGTGGGGAATACTCTTAGAATTATTCGTCACTACTTCAGTAGCCGGGATCACCCCCACCCATGTGGGGAATACCCATCTGTGCTAGTGTCTTCTTGTTCTGATTCAGGATCACCCCCACCCATGTGGGGAATACACCAAACGCGAGAAAGAATTTTAAATGATTTGAGGATCACCCCCACCCATGTGGGGAATACCTTATCACTCTGCAGGCGCTAAAAATGTAATTAGGATCACCCCCACCCATGTGGGGAATACAAATTTGATTATGTCTGAATAGTGGTGACTATAGGATCACCCCCACCCATGTGGGGAATACCAATTGGAGATCCACAAACTAAACCTCAAATGAGGATCACCCCCACCCATGTGGGGAATACACTAAACAAATGCTGATCTATAGCCATTTCTATAATTCAAAATCTCTAATTTTCATTAGTTTCTTCTACTATACTAGATTGCATACCTATATTCCGATAAAATTATAGAGATCTAATTACAAATATTCTCACTTCTTTAAGTGCCTTTTCAAGTTATAGTTATACTTAAATGTAAACCTATTTGTAACTACTCATAATTTCTGAAGATTCAGAGAGACCTTTCCCAATTGATCACATACAATACCCAAATTAATTTTGAAAATTATCTAAAGTTAAATACATTACCGTTGAAAACTTTAAAGCTTTAATTTTCCTTCATCAATCAATTTCAAGGCTAATTGATACGTACTTTTTGCATCAAAATCTGCATGATGCGGATTTTGATTTTCAATTTTATATTCAGATAATACTGTACTCAACTTATAATTATCGAGAAATTTATTATTCTTTTTAATTATTGGAAGTAAATCTTTAGAAGTATTAATTAATCCAGAAATTTTATTTCTTTTATAGGCTATATCCAAAAAACTAATATCAAATGTCAGATTATAGCCTAATATAATTCGATCACCAAGAAAGTCTTTCAACATCCGTAAAACTTCAATTAAATTACTTCCTTTTGATTTTAATATCTTCATATTCAAACCAGTTAATTCACTTACATTAGCTGGAATATAGTTTACATCCCTAATTAACTTATAAAATACATCAACTTTTCCATTTTTCAAATATTTAACAGCACCAATAGAAAGAATTTCACTCTTATTAGGAGCCAATCCGGTAGTTTCTATATCAAGGACCGCAAATTTTAACAAAGTTGAATTATGTAACACAGACCGTGAAGTTATCTTAGCCTTATGATATTTTGCAGCATTACTAAATCCTATTTTTAAATTTGGCATTACATCAACATGTTTTAATAAAGGAATACCATCAAAATCTACTATTTTTCTGTCTAATCGAGTGGTTCGAAAGGTATAACCTAATTCATTATTCGTATTATAAACTAGTGTCGCTTCTCCTTGACCGATATTTTTTTGAACACGTTCCCACAATAAGTCTCTAACTTTTGTATTAACATTTCCAACATAGATGCCCGTTTGAATTTCTTGACACCATTTAGTTAAGTCGCCACGTAAGGAAGCTGGTGTCTTAGATAGAGTAATTACAATCATTAAAATTACTCCTCTAGCTCATGATATTGGACTCCAAATTTTTGAAGTCCTTTTCTATTGTCCCACAAGTTCATTACTGCATGCACTTCGCCTAGATCTTTAACATTCAATAGATATTTGAGATCTTTTACCATTTTTTCTATTAATTTCCCATCTTTAAAAGCATTCCTCATTGCATGTCTGGTATGTGTTGCAATGTCATCTTTTCCATATTCCTTAACCATTTCAAAAGCAATAGGAATTGAATAATCCGCCTTATACAGATCAGAAAAATCATATACAAAGGATAAATCATGGCCAGTATGAATAAACCCCAGTCCAGCCGATGCACCTAAAGCAACAATTACACTATAACTTAATCCATACAAAGCTTGATGAGCTGCTGTTAGAGCTTGATTAATCGGAGTACTTGATTCAAAATCATCTACCTTGTATTCTCTCCGGGACCAGGCAACTCCTGTTTTCTGAGACTGGTCTTGATAAACTCTTCTAATCCGTGCTCCCTCTTTACCACGCAATTGTTGCATCGTTAGCCCAGAAACATCCATTCCCGGGAAACGCATTTGATACATTTTTCGAGCAACCGCTAAGCGTGTTCTAGTGTTAGAAACTAATTTAGCTTGTGCTTGAAGCAAGAGTGATGAGTGATTCAGTGAGCGTCCATAGGCATATTGCCTTACTCCATCTTCACCTACCCATACTACTGCCATTCCTGCGTCTCCCATCAGTTCCATTGCGCGATGAGTTACATCAACACCAGGCCCAAGCAGTAAAACGCTAATAATTGCAGCAGGAATATAGACCGTTCCCGTACTATCAGCTACACTAATCGCACTGTCAATACGATTTAACTTTGCATGCTCTAAATATAAAAAAGTTATCCTGTCACTAACCTTACTTAACTCACTAATTTCTGGCTTTTTCGCTCCAAATTTTCTTTGCATGATTACATTGGGATAACTGTTAGTAATCCCATTCCGTACGCTTTCTCTCTTCCAATACCATTTATCATTGCATTTTTGAATTTTTTCAGATCTGTTATTTCTAAAATTCCTTCAAAGGTGACACAACTCAGTCTGGCTGTTCCACTTCCTTTATGACGCAATAATTTCCATTCACGATTAACAATATCAAATTCTGGATGATTTTCTTGAATTCCTACTATTTTAAATCCGTTATTTTCAGTTCGATCTAAAAACCACTTTTTTTGCTGAGCAATAGTAATATGCGGCATAATTCGGCCCTGTCTTTGACCAGGAACACTTATTTTTCGAGTAGGATTTGCTGTTAAACGAAATCGTAAGATTTCTCCCACATATAATTTATCGAGAAAATCGTCATACTTTTTCGTTATAGCTGTTCCTAAAACTCCATACCTAGTTAGTTTTTCTAAATCTGGTTTCTGTTCACTCAAAACCAATAAGTAGCTTTTTCCATTTAAAATATCTATGCGCCATAGATTTCTTGGACGATTATCTTTGTCTTGATATTTTGGAAAACATGATTCAACCCAATTGTGATAGGCACCCAAATGAGACAAATCGCTTATTTTTCGTCTGTTTTTTAAATCAATTTCAACTCTTGATAAATACATTATTAACCTCTTATATATTCGACATTATGTCATGCGTCGTTTCAACATGCGCATTTATTTTATTCTTCATTGGTATATATGTACTTACCACTTCACGGTAATTATAATATCGATTTCTTTGATCGAACGATCCCACTTTATCTTTTATTTGAAATGTAAAATTATCTTTTGATCCAAGATCAGCATCATAAATTAGCTCTGCATTAAAATTAGAATGCTTCCTTTGATACCATTCAGCTGCTTGCCAATCCATTGATTTTAAAACATTTAATGGTCTTTGATTATTAAACATTTCAATTTCAAGTGGTCCAGCAGGAGGACATGAGCGTCTACCTAAAAACAATGAAAATTTTGGATGTTGCAAAGCATAATGAATTTTTTCTATTAGTTCATCATCGTCTGATCCAATCGCTACCATAAATAGCGCATCTTGTAGATAATAGCGGTACGTTAATTTCTTGGCTTTTTTTGTGGCGCTTTTTGCATATTCAACAATTTGAAAGTCGTTTACGACTTGGCCTGGTTGATCACTTCTTACTGCAAACGCTAAATTATTTAATTCTAAGATTCTTTTATCATTCCGACTATATCCTAAAGCCGCAGAAATCATTCCAATTACTGCACTTTTAGTAGGATATGGATTGGTAGTTCGTCTCCCAAAAGTAGCTTCATTACCATAAGCTTGAAGTGGCGCCTTCAACTTAATCGTTAGTGTCTTCATTTTCTACCCTCTTAGCCACTACAGTAGAAACATCATCTAGTAATTTATTAATATCTGGTTCTTTTTCTCCCACAGTTGTTTCAAATTCTTTATTTGCATGAACAAAACTAGCAATTGGCTTACCAATCCATCCGCTAATATTATCAAATTCGTTTTCTAGTCGCTTAATTGATTTTTCAGTATAACCACTATTACTTTGAACAGCTGCTTCAAATGCAGAAACTAAGTTTACAGGAGTATCTTCTCTTAGAGTGACTAAAACATATTGAGGTAAAGTTTTATTTGCATAAGAGTTTTGATGACCACTAGGCATTGTCAAAGCAAAGTTTTTAATAAATTCTTTTAATCCAATTTGAGCCAAATCTATTCCTAAATTATGAATTAATTCATCCATATTGATATTTGCATATCTATATAAAGTAGAAGAATTATATTCAAGAGTCCCAAGCATAGCAGAACCTGATTCTTCGGATGTTTTAGCATCATCTACTGCTGTAAAGAAGTCAAATTCGGGCACAACTTCATGAGTGGAAATAGCGTGTGCCACTTGAGAAGAAGCTTCAACATTTAGCTCTGGATCATCTGCTACCATCCTACCAAAGAGTGCTAAATCTAATGATTGATTTTCAACCAAAAGTTTTTTTACCTCTTTTTTATCAATTTCATTGCTATTTAATATGTATTCTGCCAATTTTCTTAATTGACCAGGGCTAAAGAAAAGTAAAACCTTAGTTTCAAAGTCTTTATCATTATTTTTATCAATTTTCTTTGCTTTATCAAACTTTAATCCCATACCAGATAAAACTTCTTTAGCTTTTTTACGTGCATCATCAAAACTTAAAGAAGAATCTTGTTTCATTAACTCTTTGGCCAATAAAGTAGCCGTTCTTTTAGTACGAAATCCACTACGCCAATCATACTCCCTACTATCTTTTTCAAAGCCTTCTCTAATAGCTTTTTTCCAGCTTTGTGAAGACACACGTGATCTAGTAGTTCCCCCGTACACAGCAGTTTTAGGTGCTCCAGTATCGTCTCTATTAATATTTGAAGATGGAATAGTTTGTAATACGTGAATATCTACATATAAATTATTTTTTGTCATTTTTTAATCCTCGTTACTTTCTCTATTGTCGTTAATCCAAAAATATTCTCTTCCCCATTTAATGGCTACTTTCCTAGCAGATTCAAAGCCTAATTGAAAATTATACAAGTCATTTGCTAATTCAGGATAATTAATAATTGCAGCTGAATTATTAGCTTTTATAATTTTAGTTAAACTCACTAGGGATCGAGTAACAGCTTCTATATTTGTTGTACTTAATACAGCCTGGGCACGTCTATCTAAAGCATCTCGTAACCGTTCATCTTTACGCAAAAATGATAAATTTCTAAATAATGAGTTTGCATTTTCATTATCATATTCTCGATCTCTTTCACTATCATTACCTTGCTCAAAGACAGCATAGCAACGCAAAGCAGTGAAAATCGCTCGTTCTGAAATTGTTTGCCTACTATTTTCACCAAAAGTATCTTTATCTTTGATATATTCAAATAGCATCGGCCAAACAACAGTAGCTTGACGACTTAAAATAGAATTGGAACGTCTAAGAGCAGCTAAGATGGCTTTATCGTTGCCTCCTCGTTCATGTAATTTCGTTATAATATTATTGGTATCTTTTTCAATCTTTGTCATCAAAATAATCATCCCTCCTTAAAAATTATCATTTAATATGACTAAATATATTTAACTTATAGTGGTTAAATATAGTAAATATATTTTTTATTCCACTTTGTTCATCTTTCTTATCATGATTTTTTTGGCCAATAATATCTCTTGGAGAAGCATTTTTTAGAATCTCTTCAGCTTTTGTTATCGCTATTGTCTTTAAAATTTTCTTCCACTCAGCTGTTTTATCTGCCCGTTCTTGATCATTTCTTAAACTTGCTAGCCAATTAAGAAAAGGAAGATTTAGACCTTCATAAAATTTAGCGGTTGAATTATCAGCGAAATCAGTTCCATCTAGACCTCTCAATTTGCTAATGTTATTAGTAAAGATCCAAAAATCTTTTCCAACCTCTTGAGTTAAATCGATCATATTTTCAATATCTGCTGGCCAATAGTTCCTATAATTTTTATCAAATAGTACGTCTGCCCTGATTTTAAAACTATCATTAATTTCTACTACTGGAGATTGTGAAGTGGCATTTCCATCACTAATTAGTACTGTAGTTCTCAGAGTTAATGAAGTATCTGTAGGAAGATATTCGTTATTCTGGACCTCTCTCAGCCACTGAATTATTTTTGGTTCATGCATGTCTTCTAATTCATCAGAACCCGTAGTTTTAACATATTGCCCGAAATTTCTCCACATTGCTTTTGTTAAATCGTTTAAATGCTTGGTAGCTGGATAAACTTCTCCTGTTTTTTTATTTCTATGCCAAGTAGTCATCGGTTCAATAAATGCTTCTGTACTATCTAATTTTGGTAATCCAGCAGTAAAGATAATAGGCTTTTCATTTACCCATTCAATATGTAGCATTCTTGACCATAACGTGTACAAAGTGCTAATTGAAAGATCACGAGCAAAAGGCTCATCTTTTAGAAACTCAATATATTCAACTATGTTTTCAAATTCCCAAAAAGGTTTTTCGTCTTCATATTCTTCTGAAAAGACCAAGTTTAACATTAAAGTTTGAAATAAATTTTCCCCTTGAGCAAACACAGGATTTAATCCATACAGCCAACCAGCCGAAACGGAAAATTTCTCTTTACTATCTACTTTTGTTTTATCAGTAACCCCTGTAAAACTTTGATAAGTTATGATCCAGCGGACTAATTGCGCCAAATTTACTTCATTTTTAGTGTGCCTGGTTCTAGGTGAAAAAATTGATGGACTATTATTACTTTCAGAGATAGTTCTATTTATTTGTTTAACATCAACCGTGCCTTTTGGCTTTTTAAGGTTAATTTTTTTATTAGCAGGTACTTCCTGATCATAAACCTCTTTATTAACCTGATAGAAAGGATCATCCCCTAAAAAATCAAATTTAGAGCTATTTTCTTTTAAATATTGAATAACAGGCGTAGAAAATTTCCCATTTTTATGTAAAAGGTGCCAGGTATTTATCAGATCAGCACGATCATAATCTTCTTCTTCAGCTTCCTTAAGATACATTTTTTCATCAAGAGTTAACCATTCATAAGCTTCTCCATCCATATCAACTCGTGAATATACAGTAGTCAAAATAGCAACAAGTAAACGTAATATTACTAAATCTTGACTCGCCATATCACCAGCTAAACGTTGATAATCAGCAGCGTTTTCAAAAACGTCTAATAATGAAACTTCCTTTAAATTACCATCTTGATCTAAAACTTGAATCCAAGGTTCAGTGACGAGATTAAAACTTGGTTTATTCATCTTCCTCCTCCTTTTCATACATTAATCCTAACTTTGAAGAATATTTTAAGTTAAATCCGTTTAAAGTCGTTAAATTATTCTCATTGAGTTCTAGAACTAAGGCGCCACGTAACCAAATGTCCTCTTTCCATTTATTATGTAAAGATTGCATATTAGTCTCCAATTCTCTAATTGTTTTATCAATTGGATCTTTACTTTTTGAACTATTTACTATTGCAAAGGGTAATCGAATAGTTTGACCAGCTATTTCCTCACTGCTTACTTCTTCAATATTACGACCATCCATCAAAAAGGTTCCTTCACTAGTAGTTCTTAAAAGAATCACTTCAATAGTTTCTTTTATATCTCGAACACAAGCAGCGGCATGATTGTCATCGTTAACATTAATTTGTCCATCACTTAGCCATCCAAACAAATTATTTTTTCCTTTTTTATTCGGATTGCCTATTTGAAATACCCGAGCCTTCTTCTTAGATTTTTTTAAATCCTTTTCAAACTTTGCCTTAGAGTCAGAAATATCTTTAATATCCTTATCTACATTAGGATCATATACTTGTTGCACTAATGGAGACACATCCTTAGGAATATTGATTTTATCCGTTAGGAAATGATCAGTTTTCATTAATAAATACTTTTCATAGATAAACTCATTGCCCTCACCATAATCACCGTAGCTGTTGATTCCTGTTATATAGACGGTGGGTTTAGCCAAATGGGTAGGTCGGGAAATTTTGTGACGATGCAATCTACCAATTCGTTGAATAATTAAATCCATGGGAGCAATATCAGTGAAAAGAACATCAAAATCAATATCTAAAGATTGTTCTAAAACTTGCGTTCCGATAACTATCATTTTTTTAGGACGAGTAGCATCTTTTCCAATATTTGCTTGAAGTCGTTCTTCAATTTTTTCACGTTCAGGTGCTAAATAAGCAGAATGCAAAAGCAATACTTCAATATTTTCAGGAACCAATCTTGCTAAATCTTGTGCTCTTTTAACGGTATTAACAACTACTCCAGCTATGCCGCCGTCTTCTATTTCTGCGACAGCTCTATTAATAATTTCTTCTTCATTCCCATTAAACCGAACCACATTGATAGTTTTATTTTCATCATTTATAATTGAAAAGTTACTTACTTGTTCCAATTTATTTCCATCTAATATACTGAGTAATGGATAGCCTTCATTATGTTCCCAATTATCACTAGCTTTTATTTTTGGACTACCATATTTTCCTTTCAAATAAGCTTTCAATAAATCATTTCGCTTTTCTTTAGGTAAAGTTGCTGATAAAGCAATTACAGGCACATGATATGCCCCTAACCACTTAATAGCTTTCTCTAAATATGAACTCATATATGAATCGTATGCATGAAGTTCGTCAATTATCACCACTTTATCACTAAAGCCTAAATGTCTTAGAAAAAGATGTTTTTGCTTTAAGGCAGTGAGTAAAAGATTATCAATTGTTCCAACTGCAAAATGAGATAGACTCGACTTTTTCCCCGCAAACCAACTATTAATTACCACATCTCCATCTGTATCATCATAGATATTTTCGGCATAAGGTAAATTAGTATATGTTTTATTAAATTTTGCTTTACCTTGCAGTAATTTTATATCGGGGTGAGCAGCTTGTTCTTTCGCCATACTATCAAGCCAGTGTTTAACTCTCGAAAACATAGCATTAGTTGTTGCTTGCGTCGGCAATCCCATATATAAACCAGTTTTTCCTTGCGTAAAGGCTAATTGCTCAGCTGCTGTCAACGCCAGCTCTGTTTTACCAATTCCAGTAGGCGCCTCAATAATGATCAACCCTGGATCATTAGATTGAGAAATTATTTCCGACATTTCTTTTTGCACTGGGCGAGGAACAAAATTAAACCTTAAGCGATATTGTTCAGCAACCGAAGCTATCTTTTCAGGCATCCACTGATCACTAATATCCCAGTTTTGGATAGCGTGTTGATAACGCTCTTTCATATTTAATGAATCAAAATCTTCTTCTAATGAAATTAACGGGAATAACGATATATTGCTATAGTTAGTTAATTTCTCACTAGAGGCAAGCCAGTCAGCCATGATTAACATACCTTCTAAAATTACGGCTTGCGGCAAAGTCACTTCCGGAATATCCTTAATATCATCGTAGTGACACACTTCTAATCCATATTGAAAAAGATTATTTTGAACTGATTTCCATTGGTCCTGAATTTTGGTATCTCTGTCTCTACCCCAGAGATTTGAAGCATATGTAGTCAATTGGTTAGAAGTTAAATCTCTTTTAGGAGGAAGACCATGATGGCCACCAATAATTGAGCCTATTGATTCATTTAATCCAAAAGATTCCAGGAGAGTTTCACCAGCAATAGGGTGAGGTGATTTACGAATTCTATAGTTATCCATTTGGATTGAAGAAAAACCAGCTCGTTTTAAATTTTCATCTATATCTTCATCCAAATCTTTATGTCTTGGAAAAGATTGTTTATATTGGAAAGCTGGCGTAGATTTACCAAAATCATGGAAGAAGCCCAGAAATCCTACCAACTTATAAACATCATCAGAAGACAGATTTTGTTGTAAAATTTCTCTAGTACCTTCACTAATCCAATCATTATAAAGCCACTGCATTACATTCTTAGTATCAATTAAATGTGCAACTAAAGGAAGCCAAAATTCTTGATCGTCATGAACTGCCTTCTTTCCCCATAAAGCCTTAGTGGCTGGGGATAAATTTATCATTAACTACCATCTCCTTTTTGAATTCGATTTCATTATATCACTTTTGAATTTACTCTACACAATATTGTTTATATTTTTTATTAAAACTCCACATCTGTGGAGAATACTTTCCGAACTATACACTATATTCGGATCACCTTCACTACAGTGAAGAATACCTTTTTAATTATAATCTTTTTATTGAAAATAATTCTAACTTTGGAACTATTTGTGAAATAATGCAAGATTGGCTTCATTCTTTTGATTTTTTGGCTAAACACCTATTCTTTAAATTAAAGATAAAATATAACCTCAAAAAATTTGATATAAAATTGACAAATTTAGCTTTAACTCTATCATCTGAAGTACTTTTAGATTCTGAATTAATTAGTTATTAGTTTTTTAATTACATATTTTAGCTAATTCTCTTCTCCATCTTGCTTGATTTTCCAAAATTGACATAGTAAATATTCCTTATCTCTTTTCCTTTTAGCAAACTACCATAAAATAGTTAACAATAATTAGAGAGCTCACCTACCGTAATAAATACCAAGTCTTGGCTTGATATGTTCTAATTTGGTGGGGATCACTCCCACGTGTGTGAAATACAATATGTGCATGCTGACAATGGTACGAGGAAGGTTAATAAAGAAGAATCTTCTTTATTGAAAAAATGATGAATCAATGGAATAATAAAAGAAAGACGTAGTTTATGAAGGAAAACAGGGCTCTGCATAATACAACAGTATTAAGCGATCGGAAAGAGTGGGTATATAAAGTGCCTATATGGTACTTGTATATTTAAATGAAAGACGTGTGCAGGAAGTCAAGTAACTGGTGCAAATCCAGTCGTTACAAGGCATTCAGCATTTAGTTGAATGCTTTTTTGTTTTTCAAAAGATTGGAGGAGGTGAACCAGCTTTGAACAAAAATCGTAAGAAAGCAAACGAGTATAAATTAACCGTCACGCAAAAGAAGTTTGCCGATGAATAATATCAAGCCTGAGAATGTCACTCTATCAGCTAGAATCATCCCCACGTATTGTGGGGAATACTTTTGGATATAATCATTCAGAAAATGGTACCTATTATCCAACGGAAAAATAGAATCGAATAATTGCTAAGGTTAAGAAAATATGGAATAATAGAAATTGAGAATAAGTCGTCTAACCGGGAAGACAGTCCTAGTTTTTAGGGAAGATATGGGTTCAATTTCCGTCGTTCTCATATTAAAATAAAAAGTAAACATTTGAAGACGCTGAATAATCAGCGTCTTTTTTTATACCAATCTTTATATATAGTTTGTGAAAAATTTTTGTATTACGCTTGTGAGAAATATTTATCAAACTACTGGTACATAGGCAAATTGTTGTTTGTGAAGTTTTTTAAGAAAAGAGAGTTAACGATATGAAATTAGGATCACCCCCACGTGTGTGGGGAATACTTAAAGGCTGGCTTGCTAAAATGGGTGCCCACAGGATCACCCCCACGTGTGTGGGGAATACAGTACGGTATTCCATCAAAAAACATCAAAGAAAGGATCACCCCCACGTGTGTGGGGAATACCGTGCTTATGGTCAAGGTCAAGGATTGGCTCGAGGATCACCCCCACGTGTGTGGGGAATACACAGGAGCTATATTCGGCTCTTCACACGTCTAGGGATCACCCCCACGTGTGTGGGGAATACAGTACGGTATTCCATCAAAAAATATCAAAGAAAGGATCACCCCCACGTGTGTGGGGAATACATGCTACTAGTGGTACTGGTACATTCTTCTATGGGATCACCCCCACGTGTGTGGGGAATACATCAAATGCTAGTGAAGGGTTAACGATTATTGAGGATCACCCCCACGTGTGTGGGGAATACTCATACCAGACAGCTATCAAATTGCCCGCTATAGGATCACCCCCACGTGTGTGGGGAATACTACATCCGCTACCGTCCAATCGCTAAACTTGTAGGATCACCCCCACGTGTGTGGGGAATACTCTAAGGCGTCAATCTTTAAATATTAGGAATTTGGATCACCCCCACGTGTGTGGGGAATACCTTCCGGGAACCTTTTCCTTTCGCGCAGTCTGAGGATCACCCCCACGTGTGTGGGGAATACTAATCTGACTGATATCCCGCATTATCAATAAAAGGATCACCCCCACGTGTGTGGGGAATACTTTAAAGTGGACTGGCTTATATTTCTTTTCCCAGGATCACCCCCACGTGTGTGGGGAATACTCTAAAAGAATCCCGCCATATCAACAATTCTTTTTTATTATACCCTTAAATTCATTTACTTTGTATTTAAAATATTACATTAGTCTGTGCCCTTTTCCCAATCAAAAAAGAGATTAAAATTTCAACACTATACATTACTTAATTCTGTATTAACCTGATAACAGGCTATAACAAAAACCTTCAAAACTCAAAGAGTTCTGAAGGAAAACTAATTACATTAATAATGTCTTACATATATTCTATCAATTCGGTGCCCATGACTCTTATGCAGGATTACATTCGCCCGGCTTTTAGTGGGAGCAATATATTCACGCAAATTTACTAGATCCACTGTTTGCCAAATTTTTTCCGCTCTATCTACAGCCACATTGAGCGGTTCATTAGCCCAATCATAGTAAAAATTTTCAGGATTATTTTTATTAATCTTCAGTAAATGCTTAAATCTATCCATAAACCAATTTTCAATTATATCTTCATTTGCATCAATGTAAATAGAACAATCAAAGAAATCACTTGTTACTACTACCCCATTTGGAGGAAGCTGTAACGTATTAATTCCTTCTATAATCAATACATCTGGTTGAGAAATTATACCATATTTTCCTGGAACAATATCACTTAACTCTTGAGAATAAAGTGGATAGTAAACATTTTCTTTTCCACTAGTTACATCAGATAAAAAGTCACACAATAATTTCATATTGTAACTTTCTGGAAAACCTTTGCGACTCATTAAACGTCTTTTTTCTAATTCAGAATTAGGGTATAAAAACCCATCCGTAGTCATCAGTTGAACATGAAGATTAGAATAACAACGTTTTAATAAAATCTGCAACAGTCGAGCTGTAGTCGACTTTCCCACAGCAACTGAACCAGAAATACCAATAATAAATGGATGATTTATTTCATCAACTCCAATAAAGTGACTCTGTAATTGAGAAAGCATCTTTTTATGTTGAGCAAAGAGATGTAAAAATTTAACTAATGGGATATAGATTTCATTTACATCATTCATATCAATTACATCACCTAATGCAGCTAAATCTGTCAATATCCTTTATTGCTTTGCTAATTGCAGGTTGAGATACATGCAAGATCTTAGCGCTTTTAGTTAAATTAAAGTCATTATCAACCACTGTTAATAAATACCTAATATTATCAATGTCCACCAGTACCTCTTCCTTTCGTCAAAGTTAAAAACTACTTTTACTTATCATTTTTAATATTCATTACCGGTTCTTCGAAAATTCTAGCATCCATTTCCTTCAAGTTTTTACTAATAATAGGTTTAAAGTCCATTTGATCTAGAACATCTTTTTGTAAGTCGATTCCCGGTGCAATTTCCACTAGTTCGAGTCTATCTTTAACTAATCTAAAGACTGCACGTTCCGTTACATACCAAACTTCTTGCTTGCTATCATAAGCAACCTTACCTGAGAATGTGATTTGCTGAACATGTTTTACAAACTTCTTTACTTTACCTTCTTGAATAATGTGTAACTTACCATCTTTAATTTCTTCTTTAAGTCCACCAGCCGTGAAAGTACCAGTAAAGACAATCTTTGAGGTATATTGTGTAATATCAACAAATCCACCAGTACCAGCAATCTTTGGACCAAATTTAGAAACATTCAAGTTTCCTTTTTCATCAGCTTCAGCTAAACCTAAGTACGTAGCATCTAACCCCCCGCCATTATAGAAATCAAACATATATGGTTCATCAATAGTAGCTTGAGGGGCAATAGCAGTACCAAAGCTCCCACCACCAAGTGAAGTACCACCAAAAGTACCGGCTTCCACGGTAGTAACGATATTATCAGATAAACCTTCTTCTTTCATTACCATTGCACAATACATTGGATATTGACCAATACCAAAATTTACACAATGATCTGTTTCTGGATTGAAGATAAAAGCAGCTCTTCTAGCAATTACCTTCTTCTTATCAAGAGGAAGATCTAATTGCTGAGCATCTTTTACAATATTAGATTTGATAATATCGGGATTATAGATATAATCTGTAGTTTGCTTAGTCATTTCAGGATTATCAGTTGGAACTACATAATCTACCAAAACTCCTGGAACACGAGCTGCCTTAGGGTCTAAGCTTCCAGCTTTTACTACTTTCTTAACTTGAACAATCACTTTACCGCCATTATTATGAGCCGCCATGGCTACAGCAGTTACATCCATCGTTAATGGTTCATCATCAAAAGTGATGTTTCCATTTTCATCAGCATAAGTACCACGGAAAATAGCTACGTCAGGTTTCGGGGTTTCATAAGCTAAATAATCTTTACCATGAATCTTAATTCTATTAACTAAAGTTGAATTCTTAGCAGCTTCGTTCAAACGACCTCCGTCATTTTCAGGGTCAACGAAAGTTCCTAATCCAGTATGAGTTACCAAAACCGGTCTGTGAGCTGCAGCATCTCTAAAGAGCTGTGAAATTGTGCCTTGTGGGAAGTTAAATGCTTCAAATTCATTTGCTGCAACCATTGGAGCCAATTTTGGAGCTAAGGACCAAAGTCCACCAACTACTCGACGTAGCATCCCTTTTTCAGCAAAATTTTCAACTGCTGATCCATTATTGTCTCCAATACCGCATCCATACCAAACATCTAATGCCTTTGGATGACCAGTTTCTTGGTATCTAGCCTTCATCTTTTCCAAAATTTCTTCAGCTACATCTGTACTCAAGCATCCATCAAGAGCAACAGTAGCGTTATCTGGTACTAATTCGGCTGCGGTCTTACTATCAATAACTTTAACTGACATAAAATTTTCCTCCTAGCTATAAGCTGTTAGTAATCCTACATTTCTACTGAATTGGAAACCAGATGAGTTAATGATGATTTTGAGAGCCATTTTCAACTAGTAGAATTTTAAATTCTTGGATTTCTTCTTTACGTTTATAAGATAACGCTTACATTATAGATTGTGAAATCATTAATTTTCAGTATGGATATAACCATAAGTTATAGCTTATCAAAAAAATAAAGGCAAAAGTACTTTTGCCTCTATTTTTTAACTTTTAATATTAATAATTACATAATTTCGATTTTTTGGTCTAAGATTCTTTGAGCATCATCCATTAAGTCTTTAACAATTTCTGCAGCAGGTTTAGATTCCTTGATCATTCCAGCTACTTCACCAGCCATAAAGAAGCTCTTATCTGGATCATCTTCTCTAACCCCTACATACAAGCTTTTATTTAATGCAGAGTTAAATTCGTCTCTTGAAACTCCGGTCTTTTCAAGTTCGAATAACTTACCCGCTTCTTCATTAGCGATACCACGAGTAGCACCACCTTTAATAGTTGAACCTACTACAGCCGTACCAGTATCAGTTGCATTAATTACAGCTTTACGCCAGTTATCACCTACAGGACTTTCCTTAGCAATTGAGAAGATAGTCCCACATTGTACTCCTTCAGCACCTGCTACGAAGGCTTCTACAACTCCTCGACCATCACCAATACCACCAGCTGCAATTAATGGAATGTTAATGGCATCAGCAATTTGAGGCCATAATACCATAGAAGTAGTACCGCCAATATGGCCACCGGCTTCCATACCCTCAACAATGACTCTGTCAGCACCCATTTCTTCCATTTTCTTAGCAATCTTAACATTAGGAATAACTGGCAAAACTTTAATTCCTGCTCCTTTTAAATCTTTCATATATGGCTTAGGAGTACCCGCACCAGTAGTTACTACCTTAACACCTTCATCAATAATAACTTTAACGTGTTCTGGGGTATTTTTATCCATTAACATCAAATTGACAGCAAATGACTTATCGGTTAATTTCTTAGCTTTTTGAATTTGTTCTCTTAATTCATCAGGAGTTTTACCACCAGCTGCAATAATTCCTAATCCACCACCATTTGATACAGCAGCAGCTAAGTCAGCCGTAGCAACTTCTTGCATAGCACCTTGAATAACAGGGTACGTAATACCTAATAATTCTGTAACACGATTCATAATATGTTCTCCTTTTAATATGCTTAACTATAATCTTTATCTTATGTAACTACTTACCAATAAAATGCTTAGGTCTCTTTTCAACGAATGCTGCCATACCTTCTTTTTGATCTTGAGTATCAAACATTTCACCCCAAATTTGACTTTCAAGATCGATAGCAACATCAAGTGGTAAGTCAGCTCCGCGATCCACTGAATATTTAGCACGAGCTACTGATAATGGGGCATTCTTCATAATCTTATGAGCAATTTCAATTGCTTTATCCATCAATTCCTCAGGTTCAGCAATTTCATCAAATAAACCGATTCTATAAGCTTCTTTAGCGTCAATCATATCACAAGTAGCAATTAACTCCTTAGCTTTTCCACGACCTACAACACGTGTTAAACGTTGAGTTCCACCAAATCCTGGTATAATACCTAAACCAGTTTCTGGTTGACCAACTTTAGCATTGGTAGAAGCAATTCTCATATCACATGAACATGCAAGTTCACAACCACCGCCTAATGCATATCCATTTACAGCAGCAATTACAAATTGTGGTAAGTGTTCAATTTCACCAAATGATGAGTGAGCTAACTTAGATAACTTCAAAGCTTCAGTTACATTATCATTTTGCATTTCTTTAATGTCAGCACCTGCAACAAATGACTTAGCACCAGACCCAGTGACGATAACAACTCGAATATCTTCTCTACCCTTTACTTCTCTTAAAGCATCACCGATATCCTTTAAAGTAGCTAAGTTTAAAGCGTTTAAAGCTTTAGGACGGTTAATAGTTAAAACAGCAATACCTTCTTCAGGTTCTTCTAATAATACGTTTTCATAATTATTAAAACTCATGATTTTTGTCCTTTCAAAAAACAAACTCATCTTTTGCTCTCATCGCCATTAATTCTTGTTCAAGTCTACACAAAATTCAAATTTGCTATTTTAACTATTAATTTTTACTTATTGTTACAATTGCTTGTGACTGTAAGAATTAACTCATGTATAAAAAATAGTTATTGGTTTTATAACGCTTTAAGAAATTCACTAATTTTTTCACATTCCATTCTAGAAATCGCTTTCACAGATAGGGATGAGCTAACTTATAACTTTTATTAATTCCTAGTATAACAATTTGTATTAGACTACTTTCGCTCGTTTGAAAGCGTTTACTGTGCGTGGCTATAATCGCAGTAGAAATATGTTTAAAAAGGAGTGAAAGTATATGTCTGGTCCATGGATATCTCGTTATATTGCAGAATTTTTTGGAACTGCAATTTTAGTAATATTAGGTAACGGTGCAGTTGCCAATTCGTTTTTAAAGGGAACTACAGCTAATGGAACAAATGGTCAATCAAACGGTGGTTGGAATTTTATCGCTTGGGGGTTTGGCTTTGGAGTAATGCTTCCAGCTATGTTGTTTGGTTCCATTTCGGGTAACCATATTAATCCAGCTATTACTATAGGTGAAGCTGCTTGTGGAGTTTTTCCTTGAGCTCATGTAGTTCCTTATATTGTTGCGCAAATGTTAGGAGCAATAAGTGGTCAACTACTTGTAGTAGCGATTTACTGGATTTACTTTAAAAATACCCCTGATGATCCGGGAGCAATTCTAGCTTGCTTCTCTACAGGGGATGCTTTAGATAATAAGTTAAATGGTTTTGTAACAGAATTTATTGATACAGCAATTTTAGGATTTATTGCTATGGGATTATATCGCGGAATGTTCTTTAAACAATCTATTGATATTGCTAATATCGGGATTGGTCTTGTAATTACTGCATTGGTAATGGCCGGAGGAGGCCCAACCGGACCAGCTCTTAATCCCGCTCGTGATCTTGGTCCACGGATTGTTCATGCAATTTTACCCATTCCCAATAAAGGTGGTTCAAATTGGGGCTATAGTTGGATTCCCGTAGTTGCTACTACTTTAGGGTGTATTTTAGGAATTTGGCTTTATAAAATTTCATTTGGATTATAATTCACTATGAAGAATATAAAATTGATGTAAAATGAAAATCTCTATTAAATCTTGGAAGATAGTTAACCTTGATTTAATGGAGATTTTTTGACTTAATAGACTATAAAACAACTTCTGAAAATTTAAAAGTTCAGGAAAAATAAATTTCACTTTTAAAAAATATTACTTAATCATGAGACTTCATACACGATTAATAGCTCGACTATTATAACCCCCACACACGTGGGGAATACACTAAAAAACCCCATCATATCAACAACCCTTTCTTATATATCCTCAAATTTATTTACTTTATATTTAAAATATCATATTTTACTCTTTCTCCCCTCAAAAAAGGAGTGAAAATTTTTCACCCCTTAGTCTTATTCATCATCTTCAATTTTAAAAACCTCATGCCAAGTATAATCCAAAAGGCTTTTACCATCTATACTAGGCAACGGTTCTAGATGTGACCACCATGCATCCTGATATTGAGTAGACAATTTCTGATAAGATTTAAAATCTCTCACATCTAAAGTAATAAAAAGTTGGCTACTCTTTTTATCTAATATATAATTGATTTTTCAATTCCTACTTCTTGCAGTTCAGCACACTTTAACTTATCAAAATTCCAGTTATCAATGCTATCAACTAAATCTAAATTTACTTGGACAACTTTTCATAGTTCCATAATTATCATACCTTTCAATTCAGATTAATTTATTTTTCCTCATCGCCATAACGTTCTCTAGTAATTTCATCAAGAGACTTGCCACGCGTCTTAGGTGTCCAAATAGTCCCAATAATTAATGAAATCGCTAAGAATATAATCATTAAAGTTTCCGCAGCTTTGAAACCCATTGAAGTTAAAATAGTGGGAAAAACAATCTACCAAATTCCGGCACTTCCTCTTACTGCAAAAAACATAAATCCTTGGGCACCGGCACGATATTTTGTGGGGAAGAGTTCAGTTGACCATAATGCGTACCATGCTTGCGCACCAATTCCTGCGGAAATCCCCCATAAAGTTACGAAGGTGATTAAAGCTGGCCATCCCATACCAATGTAGGCTAAAATAACCCAGGAAATTAAAGCCATCAATGCGCCTACACAGAAGAAAATTCTGTGATTTCACTTATCTCCATGAAGAGCAAAACCAAAATATCCTGCTAAAGCAGTAAATGCCAATAAAACAGCCTTGAAGAATATTAGCTTGAGTATTGCTTAAACCACCTACTGTTTCATATACATATGGCATGAAGAATCCCATTGCACCAACCACTAGGTTCCAAAACATGTAAACACCAATTAAGAATAAAACCAACATTATTTCTAAGTTCCTTCTTGCTAACGATCAATATAGTCAATACCTCATTTATCGGGCTAAAAATACTGAGGGACAAGTTCAAACCATTACTAATCAAATTATCGAGGAATATTACAATCCAGGTGAATTTTCTAATAGGTTATTGGATAACTACTTAAACGCATTGTTAATCTTGCTTTCCCGAAATACGGATCTTAACTCTAGTATCACTATAAAAAAGCAACTCTCAAATTTAGTACTATATATGCTTAAAGAGATTTCGCAGAACTACCAATCCGTTTCTTTAGAATCTTTAGCTAAAATGACCAACTATAATCGTTCTTATTTAGGTACTTTATTCAAAAACGAAACTGGCTCTCCCTTTTCTAAAGCTTTAACTGATCAAAGATTGCTTAGTGCATATGATTTACTATGTTCAAGTAATCTCTCAATTAGTAAGATTATGATTCGAGTAGGTATTAGTAATCGAACTTTCTTTTACAACAAATTTAAAGAGAAATTCCATCTCACTCCAAATGAAGTTCGTCTTCAAATGGCATAAAAAAGATGACCTTAAAGGTCATCTTTTAAAGTTAAGCATCTTCAATATTTCTTTTGAGATTTCGTAGCAAATTTTCTACAACATTTGAAAAAGTTAAAAATGATAAATTGGATCTCTCTTTAAAATTGAGAGCTATTCCAACTAACAATATATTAGCCTCAAGCATAGAAAGTAAATTATCAGGAAAATAGTTTTGAGATATCTCTGCTAGAGTCCGAATTACTTGTTTATTATTTACACTTACTTCTTTTACCAAGCCTGGACATGATAAAAGAACCCGATAAAAATACCAATAAGGTTCATGATTAGAAAATTGAACTTCTTCTGCCTTAACTTCAGTGGCTAATTTTTCTTCAAAATCATGATATGCAAGTTCTAAGACTGCTTTTTACAGTCCTTTTTGTGATTTGAATTAATAATATATTGGAGTAGTTGAACAATGACAAGCAGGAGTAATGGTGTATACTTTCAAATTATCCAAACCATTTTTATTAAAGAGTTTGTAAGATTTCTTCAAAATCATTTTTGCACTATAGCGAACGGTCATTATTTCTCTCCCTTCTTTTCATAAGAAGAGACAAGAATGTATCCAGATAAGCCAACTAAAAAAATCCCAATAGAAGTTAAAGTAATTTCTTTTTGGTCGTCTTCTTTTAAAACAGGTAGTTCTTTTTCTTTAAAGGAAACACTTTTAGATGGTAGAACTACTTTATAATTAAAACCAATATATGTAATTAAGCTGAGAGTTGTAACACTTACAATCATAGATTTGATAAACTTCAAAAGAAGGAAACATAGACTTTAAAAAGAAGGTGATGAAATGAGGCGTTTTCATCACGGGATTAAAATCCCGTGTTTTCAACGGCAATCTATTCAATAAATATTACTCGGACAAAAGTGATGTTTTAAAGGACTTAAAAAAGGAGTTATTGGAAGAATTCAAAATTGCTTTAAATGCCGATGGCAAAAATTGGGCGTCTGTAACTCATGCCCCAAATAAAAAAGATATCAGTCGACTAGTTGATCAAAATGTTGATAAGCTTGTCAAATATTTTAATGATCATCAGGATATGCTAGCTCCCCTCATTTCTAAAAATGGTGATCCTAACTTTAGTTATCAATTAATTGACTTAACTACAAATACAGTCAAAAAACTGATTATTTATTATTTTCACCCATATCATCAAGAGTACATTTTGAAAAAGGATACATTAAAATTAGCAATCGTTGCTAAAAGATATGCACTTTCTTTTTTAGGTCCATTATTCATGTGGGTAGAATATTTCGACGAATTCACCCTTAAAGAAACCAAAAAAATGATAAAGCCGATGGTGTTAAATTCGCCCTATGATATTTCTACTCATGGTTTTTGATTGTCAAAAAGGAGAAATCAATGAAAATCTTCAATATTATTGGTATTAGCATTTACTTAACTATAGCTATTATTTTAGCGATTCGACATTTTCGACTCAATCAAGCATTTCGGCAGAATAAAATTAAACCTGATCAATTTAACCAGTTAGCTAAAAGAAATATATTTGAATTAATAGCAGTTGTGATTTTTGCATTGCTTTTTGTTTATACCCCATTTAAGCTTTTCATTATCTAAACAAAAATAGCGCGAATTCTCATTATAAGAATTTCGCGCTTATTTTATGGGGAAAAGTATAAAAATTATAAAGTATTAGCGACTTTTACATATTGATTCTTACCAACTTGATAGTAAGTCTTATTCTTGAGCTTAAACTTTTCAGCTCCATTTAAGGCCAAAAGCACTGTGCCCTTCTTTAAAAGCTTACTCTTTTTAACTCGTTTGCCATTTTGATCATAAACAAAGGCATTATGAGTTAACTTAAGTTTCTTAGCTGGTTGAACGACGGTATTAGCAACTTTGATATATTGATGATCCGTAAGTTTATAATAAGTTACACCATTTACTTTAAACTTGTCTGCATTATTTAAAGCTGAAACCCACTTATTTTTTGGTAAAAGTACACTCTTGCCATGCTTCTTAACCAGCTTTCCTTTTTCATCATAAACAAAGGCATTATGCTTTAATTGCAATCTCTTACCAGCTTGCAAAGTAGTGTTGGCGACCTTTACATACTGATTCTTACCAACTTGGTAGAATTTTACACCTTTAATTACATAAACATGTCCATTTTGAAGCGCACTGATTGTCTTGCCTTTCTTCAAAACTGATTTCTTCTGTGGATCACTAGTTAAAACGACTTCCCCATTTTCATCATATAAATATGCATCATGAAGAAGCGGGAATGATTTAGCCGTTAAAACTACATCATTAAGATTATTATCTTTTGTAACACTAGTTTCACGTGAAACAGGAACTTGAACAGAGAGTTGATCTGTCGGATTATCCTTTGGAACTTGATTAGTTTGCTCACTATCTGAATGTTTGGTTTGATCAACAGCTGGAACTTCAGATGTGTTATCTGGAGTGGTAGGCTTATCAACATTTACTGCTGGATTTGTTTGCGGTTGTGCAGTCTGACCAGAATTTTGATCTTGATCCGTTTTTGGAGGTTCAGCCACATAGTCTGGATCATAATTAACAGCGATCTTCTTTTCTACTTTATTACCAACTTGGTCAACTACGTAAATCGTAAAGACATGAGTAGTTGGTTGATTGTTGTCATCATTTAAATTGAAACTTTCTTCAAAGTTATGCGGACCATATGGGTTTACATCTGTCCCATCAGTATTTAAACCTGCTAATTTATTGTAGCCAGAATTTAAGAATTCTCGATAAATATTATTGCCATTTACATAAAGTCTATAGCCATCTAAATTATCATTAACTACTCCTGAAAGTTTGAAAAGAGGATTGTTAGTTTTGACTTCAAGTTCGTTACCATTTACTTGATCTACATTTAAGGTTGGCGCAACTGTATCTAAGACAACATTTAGGGTACCGCGAACTTTTTGACCATTTTGATCAGTATAAATATAAGCTACGGGACGTTGGCCTACATTTTCAGTAGTGAAACTAAAACTGAACTTGCCATCTTTGCCCAACTTGACTTGATTTTGAGGAGCATTTTCATCAGAACTATCTCCTAAGACAGTAAGCGATTTAACTTCTGGATCGACATGTCCTGTAACAGTAAACTTTTTAGTTACGGAATCATAATATCCATCAGTCACTGCATTTTGTCCAAATCTAGTAGTGTCATTATCATTCAAATAATCAAAATGAATTGCTGGATTAGGATCCGTTCGAGTAGTTAAATCTGCTAGAGCATGTCCTGGGTATGCGGTTGGGCCAAATGAACTTAAGTCAGCTGCTTCATCTTGAACATCTACACCTAAATCAGCGCGATCAGTATAAACCTTTCGATTAACCTTATCAGTGGTGTAATAAACACCTAAATGATTTGAACTAGCTACACCAGCTTTACTGGTAACTTGTTTATCATTATATGCCGGACCGTCCACTTCACTCCACCCTGTTAAAAGCGCACGTTTAAATATACCGTCTTCGCCTTGATTAATAGAAGTATGCACATGGAAAGTAGCTACTCCATTTTCTACTTGGCCTTTATATACTTCACCAGTGAAATAGTCTTGAGCATAGGCTTTGACATTTTTACCTAGAGGAACTGCTGCTTGCACAACTGCATTATTTGGATCATTAGTCTTCACAGAATAGATATTTACTCCAAAATTCCCGTCAAAGCCATCGACATTTTGCCAATTAAAGAATGCCTTAGGGGTAAAAGTAGTGAAAGACTTTAAAACATTTTTACCTGCTTGATCAGTAGAAAATACCAAATCTTGGGTAGTCGTTTTTACTGGAACCTCGTATTTGCCATCTCGTACTTGCACTAAGGCACCATTTAAATAGAAATCTTGGGCCGCTGAACCATATAAAGTGTAAGTATCATTTTCTTTATTGTAGTCTTTAGAATTTTTATTAAATTCTACCCCTTCGGTTGCATTCCACACAGAAACTGCTGGTTGATCTTTAACAGCAGGAACATCAACAGTTTTAACTGTCGTGTTGTTAGCTACATCACTTAAAGTTACAGAAACTTTATTCAAACTACCACTTAAAGCATCCAAAGCATCTGAACTTAAAGTAAAATTGAAATGACCTTTTGTTTTTTCACTGTTGTCAAAACCTGATTCGCCCTCATTCAACTTGTAACCAAAGACTTTATCATTTACTTGGACAGTAACATAAGAATAATCCGTAAAACCTGCACCCTTATCTTCATAGTTACCGGACAAAGTATGAGTAGCCGAATCATATTTAACGCTTAAACTAGGAGCTTGTGTATCTACTACAACTGGAAAATCTGCAGTCTGTTTTTGATTTGGTCCTTCATTCCAGAGAGTAGCAACAAAGCGATAAGTATATTGTCCATCGGGCGCCGTTACCATTTGACCAGTTTTAGTATCGTAAACTTTACCGTCCCATTCAAAAGCATCGGGATTGTCTCTCATGGAGACTGAAAGACTAGCATCTTTAGTTACTCCACTTTCATCGTAAGACTTATCAACCCCTTGAACATCAGATACTACGCGCACTACGTTACCCTTAGCGTCTAAAATTTCAACCTTTAAGTCTTTTACATTTTGCTTTAAATAAGCATATGGCTTGATAAGGTCACTTTGATGATCATCATTTGGTGAAAAAGCAACTTTTCCACTTTCGTAAAGTTTAGCAACTTCTTGCCAATTGTAATCACTGTCAACATTTACTAATTGTTTTAAAGATTCTTGATCAGTTACTCCAAGTGGATAATTGTTTTCATTAACGAAACGATTACCTTGAATATCTGGCTTTTCTTCATTTGCATTTTGATCGAAGACATTTTCACTAGTCAAATCACCATAATATGCTAAATATGGCACTACCACAGTCGATTTATCTTTATCATTAGTAAAATGAAGCCATCCTTCTACTGGCTGATTTTTATTTAACCCCTGTAAATCTAATGTATATTGAAGGTCTTTAACCTCTTTTGGTGCTAGAGTAAAATTGCCTACACCATTCACATGAGCTCCTGCTAATTGAACCTCATGAAAGACCCCACTATCGGGATCACGTTGTTCAGTATAACCTCCCCCCAAATCATTAAAGCTGTAGCTTTGTTCTTGATCTGTTAAATTATGAAAAGTAAGAGTAAAAGTAGTTTTTTCATCAACTTGACGTAAAGATAAGGAGCTCGTTCCATCAGCAGCAGTTACATAAACTGGATTGGCCGTAGCAGCTCCTACATCAATTTGACCTGCACCTTGTCTTCTTGGAGAAACAGGCGTGGTGTATCCATTTTGCGTTTGCACTTTAGCGCTATTCATCAATAATGCTTTAGTTGCAGCAACAAGTTCTGCTCCTTTTAACTCTGGATTAGTTTGCTTTAGCCGTTGGATTACTAAAGCAGCACTGCCAGCTGCAAATGGACCAGCCATTGAAGTTCCACTCATTGTTTGATATTGATTATCATTAACAGTTGAAACCACCTGATAACCAGGAGCTGAAAGATCTGGCTTTAAACTAAAATCAGATAATGGTCCCCATGATGAAAATGAAGCCATGTCACTATCTTTGCCAGTTCCAGAAGTTTCCGCAGCAACAGTTAAGGCATTCTTAGAAGCACCGGGGTTGGCGACCGTTCCAGAATTCAAAGGTTCATAATTTCCAGCTTCTGATCCGGACCCATAACCTTTTGCGGTAACTTTACTTGGATTATCTACTGAAGCAGAATTTCCATTATTAGAAGCAGAAATTGAAACAAATACACCATGGTCAATCGCATATTGAACTGCTTTTTGTTCAATATTAGTTAACTGTTGATCTGCCACACCCTGTCCTAAGGACATTTGGATAACATCGGCACCTAAGTTAGTTGCATCATAGATAGCTCTTGCTACATCATCTGTTTTTTCATCAGAAAATTGCCCAAATACTCTAAGTTGCATAAGCTGAGCTTCTGGAGCAACTCCGACAACATATTGTTGATCACCCTCAGGGTGCCCATCTGCCGCAATAATTCCAGAAACATGTTGCCCATGAGGACTATCATTTTGATTATTATCATCCGATTTAATATAATCATTGTCCCTATCGGCATAATTATAAACATATGGAAATTTTTCATTAACATATTTTCCATATCCTTGCTGATCAATCTTACTTTGAACATCTTCTTGCTTAAGTTTTGGATTAGATGGCATTGTTTGGAAATCTTTATGACTGGTATCAGCCCCAGAATCAATTACGGCTACAACCGTATTTTGACCTTTATAACCCTGGTCCCATGCAGATTGAACATTTCCTTTTACATGATCGGCCTGATTAGCTGGTTCAGGAATTGATGAAGCATTATTTTCTTCTGTGTGAGCTTGAGTTACCTGAGATTGAGTAGTTTGTTGGTTTTGTAATTGAGTTTCAGTATGGTCATTTTGTACTTGTGACCCATTTTGATTAGCAGCTGCTGCTTGCGGAGTTTTTTGTTCCAAGTTCTGACTATTATTAAATTTTTGTGAATCACTTTCATTTTTAGCCACAGAAACTTTAACATTTTGGACAGAAGTCTCTCCTATTGCTGCTTCAACAGAAGATGTCTGACTCAAAAAGACAGTCGAACCAGATGCTAAAGCAATAATAGCTGTAGCCACCCATTTCTTTCGCATATCTGAAACGCTCTTCGCACGTTTTTGTGTTTCAATCTTGTTTAAGCCTTCTCTTGTTTTGAAAACATAAGAATACTTATTGTGGCTCTTTGGCCAGCTATAATCACTCATACATTCATCCTCCTATCTTGTATGTCTAGTGTTATGAGTTAATTTTCATCTAAGATGAAATTGTTATAAGAATATCATTATATTTATAAAGTTTCAATAATTATTTTAAAAATATTTAATTTTTATTTTATGAAAAATAAAAAAAGCAATATACAGCTTAAATTCGTTTTAAACTGTATATCACTTATATTTGTTATATTGTTAAAATTAATAATATGTCATATTTGTTTAATATTAGAAATAATATATATATATTATCTATGAAGCATATACCACGTTACTCTCTATTCTTTGTAGTTTTGCATGAAAAGCTTCTGCATTATGTTTAACTTGAATATAATCATCCTTAAGTCCAGGACCTACTAAGCTTCCTCCTACACCAACAACATATGCTCCATTTTCAAACCATTTATTTATATTTTCTAGAGAAACACCTCCACTAGGCATAACATTAACATATGGAAATGGACCATGAATTTCTGAAATAATTTTTTGTCCCACAATAGAGCTCGGAAAAATTTTTATTACATCTGCTCCATAAGTTAAAGCTTGCTGAACCTCGGTTGGACTAAAGCATCCTGGAATATATGGAATATCATATAAATTGCATGTTTTAGCAGTTTCTTTATTAAAGGATGGACTAACAATAAATTGGGCACCAGCTATAATTGCTATTCGTGCTGTAGCACTATCCAAGACAGTACCAGCTCCAATAACTACATTAGTATTTTCATATTCCTTACTTAATTGTTTAATTGTTATATCTGTATTGGGAGAAGTAAAAGCTAATTCAATGGCTGTCACCCCTCCTGCAATACAAGCTTTAGCGGTCTTATAAGAGTTTTCCTGGCTATAACCTCTAATGACGGCTACTACACCAGCTCTTTCAACTTTCTGTAAAGATCTAAACTTTGACAACATCATTTTGAATTACTCCATATTCTTTATAAAAATCTATTAATTGATTATATGTCGGATAGCCATCATTATCGCCATGCGTCTGTACTTGCATAGCTCCAATTGCATTACCTCGCTTAGCTGCCTGCACGTAATTTTTTCCTTCCATTAAAGCCGTAATAATACCCACTGCGAATCCATCTCCCGCACCAACAGTATCCACCACTTTTTTTACATTAAATCCTGGAACGAAAGCCGCATTACCCATTTTAGTTTTGAAATATACTCCTTTAGCTCCTGTTTTTACAAAAACTATTTTTGTTTGTCCATTATTTAAATAAAAATCTGCTATTTTTTCAGGATCATCACTACCGACCAAAATTTTCCCCTCATTTTGGCCGGGTAATACAATATCTGCATATTTGGCTAAATGATTAATTGTTGTTATCATTTTTTCCTTATCTGGCCACATAGCAGGTCTTAAGTTAGGATCAAACGTTAAGATAATATTGGCTTCATTTATTCTCCGAGCAAAGGTTTCACTGGCTTTTTTTGCTTTTTCAGAAGTTGCAGCTAAAATTCCTGTTAAATGAGCAAACTTCACTCCTTTTAAATCGATAGAGGAGACATCTTTTGGAGTTAAATGTGAAGCCGCAGAATTTTTTCTAAAATTAAAAACGTAAGGATCTCCGTGAGTAACTAATTGTTTCATTTGATAACCAGTGAAATACTTTTTAGACTGCTTTAAATTATTTACATCAATGTGACTAGCTTTTATTCTTTTTTGAATGAATTCTCCTTGAGGATCGGCACCAACCTGACTTACATATTCTGAGGAATGACCTAATCTTTGTACACCAATGGCAACATTTAATTCTGCACCACCTATTACTTTATTAAAATTAGTTGCATCTTCAATAGAACAATCCGCTTGGGTTGAGCAAAATACGACAAGAGGTTCGCCCAGAGTAATAAATTCTGTCATTTTTATTCACCTCGTTAACCGGAAAATCCTCGAAGATTTCACCTCAAGGATTTCACTCTATTACAAACCTTTCTTAATTTCTTTCTTGTTCCAAATCATTAAAGAAACTACAATTATGGTTAAAATAATTGCACCAATAATAGGAAGATTTACAGTACATTCATATACAATCCATGCAAGAGGACTAGCAGCAAAGTCAATGCTTGCTACAGAAGAAGTACCGGCTGGAATTAAACTTGCTTGAACTATCTTAACAGCTTTAGTGAAGATACCAGCCAAAGTCGTAGCCGAAAGAACTCCCAAAATCAAGCTAACGATCCCTACTAATAATGATTTAAGAACGTTACCTTTTGTATAAGGAAGAACTAATGGGAAAATATAAATTAACCCAGATAAACTAGCTAATGGTAGAAATTGATTTCCTGGAATCACTACAGACAAGAAAAGAATAATTGGAATTAATAGCAAACTAGATACCAAAGTAACAGGATTACCGATTACCAATGCTGGGGTCATTCCAATGTTAAACTCTTTTCCTTTGAATTTATTTTTAACAATTTCTTGAGTACGTTTAGCAATTGGAGACAAACCTTCAATAAATAAACTAGTAATTCTCGGAATAAGAACCATGACTGCTGAAAGAACGACACCTAATTGTAAAATTTTAGCTACTGGATAACGCGCTAAGGCACCTATAAGCATCCCGATAATTACACCCAAAACGATTGGATCTCCTAATACTCCAAACTTTTCTTTCATTTTATCGGCATCAATATCTACCTTATTAAGGCCTGGAATTCTATCTACAATCCAGTTAACCATTACTGCAAAAGGAATGAAGCTGACACAGAAAGCTTGAGGAATAGAAATTCCTGTCATATCTTTTCCATAAAACTTTTCAACTTTCTTTTGAGATCTATCTGCACCTACCAATGTAACAATAATTGTAACTATAGCTGCAAACATGCCCCACCAAAAGCTTTTTGTCGCAAAATATACAATAGATCCAATAAAGGCAAAATGCCAATAATTCCATAGGTCAATATTTAATGTCTTAGTACAACCGATTAATAAGCAAATAATATTTACTGCTAGCCCTAATGGAATAATAATTGCACCTACCGATGTACCAAATGCAACTTGAGAAGCAGCTGGCCATCCAATATCCAGAGTGTAAAGATGCAAATGATATATTTTTACCATTGTATTAACCGCAGGTCCAATATTTTCTGATAATAATTGTGTAATTACACTTAATCCAACAAAACCTACTCCCACTTTAAGTCCAGATACAAGTGATTTACCAAATCCCATTCCAATAATTAAACCTAGAATTAAGAAAATAATTGGCATCATTACGCTAGCACCTAGGGACATAATGTAATTTATAACACCCATGATTGTCTCCTCTAGAGAATAAATTCTCTTAAGCTAACGAACTAAGTAACCTCCGTCAACTGATAAAATAGCTCCGTTGATATATGCTGAAGCATCACTTGCCAAGAAGACTGCAGGTCCCATTAATTCATATGGATCAGCCCAGTGACCCATTGGAATTCTACCTAAAATTTCATCATTACGAGCCTTATCTGCACGAATTGGAGCAGTATTTTCAGTTTTAATATAACCTGGTGCAATTGCATTAACAGTCACATTATAAGCACCCATTTCAGACGCAAAGGCTTTAGTAAGTCCAGCAACACCGTGCTTTGAAGCAGTGTATGAAGGAATAAATTTTCCACCTTGGAAGGAAAGCATTGAACCAATGTTAATAATCTTACCGTAATTTTGTTTAGCAAAAACCTTACATGCTTCAAGGGACATATGATAAACAGCACTTAAGTTAATGGCAATTACTCGATCCCAGTCTTCATCTTTGGATTCAAGAAGTGGATTACGTTTAATCATACCCGCATTGTTAACTAAAATATCAATGTGCCCCATCTTCTTAACAGCTTCTTCAATAACCTCATGAGGAACACCAGGTTTAGTTAAGTCAACGTCCATAAATTCAACTTTTCGTCCAACACTTTCAATTAAGTCTCGGGTATTGTCCCATTCCTGTTTACCATAAGTTGGAATAAAGATATCTGCACCAGCTTTAGCCATCGCAATTGCGTAGCCTTGCCCAAGTCCGGTGTTACCACCAGTGATAACTGCAACTTTACCTTTCAAGCTAAATTTATCCATGCTAAAGTTGTTCTTTAATTCTTCTTCGTGCTGTCTAATTTCTTCTTCTGATTCATGAATTTCTGACATTTTCTTTTCCTCCTACATAATCTTTATATTTCTTATTTAGAAATACAATTTCTTTTTTACACACATAGTGTAAGCCTTTTCAAAAACATTTACAAGTAATTTTTAATGTTTTTATATAGTTTTTGAGTATAATAGATATTGAAAGGTGAGAAGAATGACAGAAAAACGTTTATATGGCACGGTTTTATTAAAAGCTAAGAAAATTTTAGATTTTATTTCCAATTTAGAAACTGCTCCTACTTTAAAAGAAATTAGTACTGGTGTAGAAATTTCCAAACCAACAGTTTTGAAAATTTTGCAGACTTTAGAATATTGTGGTTTTGTACGTTCCGTTGGTACTGAAAAACAATACTATTTAGGTTCAATTTTTATTAAATATGGAGATAAAACTACAAAAAGCTTCGATATTTCAAATATAGCAATGCCATTTCTAAATGAACTACGCGACAAAACTACCGAAGCTGTCAACTTGGGAATTTTAGAAAATAATCAAATCATTTTATTGAACCGAGCCAAAAGCTCTAATAGTATTCGCTTTGATCTAGAACTCGGCGGTTCAATGAATATGTATTCTTCAGCAATGGGTAAAGCCCTGCTTTCGACTTACTCGGAAGAACAACTTAATCATTATCTTGATCAAACCGCTCTAACTCCTTTAACCAAAAGCACTTTTACCAATCGCGAAGATTTATTAAAGGAACTTACTCAGATCAAACAACAAGGATATGCAGTTGATAATATTGAGAATCAAGATGGAATTTATTGCATTGGCTTCCCTCTTATAAAAAATGATCATATTTTTGGTGCATTTAGCATCAGTGCCCCAGTCTTTAGAGTTGATAATGATAAAGTCAATAAATGGATTGAGTTAGGTATGGAAACACAAAAGAAAATTTTAGCGCATTTTTAAAATAAAAAGTCTACAGCCATTTGTGTAAACTAGCTGTAGACTTTTTATTTATGAAATATATTCTATTTAATTAATATTGTACAAATTATAGATATTAATAATATCATTCAAAATATGCATGTGTATAATCTACTTCTCCCACCGGATGCCATAACACACCTTTGAGGTTTGATTTAACCAAGTGACTTTCTGTCATGTTATAAAGAGGTAAGACCGCATTATCTTTACTCAATTGACCTTGAGCACTGCGCATATTCTTCCAATAATTTTGTTGCCTGGCGGCATCCTGACTTTTGGCATGATCAACATAGCTATCGTAAGCTTTACTACTATATTTTCCATAGTTTTGAGAGTTATTGGTTTGCATAACATCAAAATCACTCATTGGATCTGCATAATCGGCTAACCATAATGCATAATGCATATCAAAGTTTCCTTTGGCAACATTACTTTGAGCATTTTTATCAGGAACTGAATGAACTTCAACATTAGCTCCTTTGAGTTTGTTTTCTAATTGAGATTGGACAAACTGTCCCACATTTTTATTGATAGTTTGATCATCAGTATAATATGTTAGATTGACGGATTTTTTGCCAGTTTCTTTCAAACCTTTTGCCCATAATTCTTGGGCTTTTTTAACGTTATAAGTTTCTTGGGGCTTCATTTCAGTGGCGAAATCTTTACCAGTAGTCGGATCTTTAGCTAATTTAGGAGCGACAAAAGTATGTGCGGCCTTAGATCCATTTGATAAAACTTTCTCAGCCAAATGATCTTTGTCCAAAACTAATGAAACAGCTTTTCGTAAGTTAGAATTAGATAGTGGATGTCCTTTAGCTTGATTAAGTTGTAAGTAATACACGCCAGCACGATCTAAATGCATTAAGTTTTTATTCTTTTGTAAACCTTGAGCAGTAGTCCCCGTGATAGTTGCATCATCTAAGTCACCTTGCTGGAACAATTGATGCGCAGTATTAGCATCTTTAACCACTTGCATCGTCATCTTTTTAAGTTTTACATTTTTGCTGTCAAAGTAATTATCATTCTTTTCTAAACTCCATGATAAATTACTTCCCGTCCATCCTCTTACTTTAAAAGCACCATCATAATACATTTTATCGGAGGAAGTACCATATTTATTACCAAATTTTTTAAGAGCAGCTTGACTTTGGGGGAAGAAGGCAGGCATAACCATCATCCGAGTAAAATATGGCATCGGATATTCTAAATCTACTTGTAAGGTATGTTTATTTAAAGCTTTAACTCCTAATTTATTAACTGGAAGCTTACCTTCGTTTACCTTGTTAGCATTCTTCACACCTGTAAAAATATATGAATACCCTGACTGCGCACTAGGACTCGTTTGTCTTCTCCAAGATGCAACAAAATCTTGAGCTGTAACAGGATCGCCATTTGACCATTTAGCATCCTTTCTTAAATTAAATGTATAGCGTTTGCCATGATTAGTGGGTTTGACAACTTCGGTAGCTAAAGCTGGTGCAGGATTTCCAGCTTTATTAGCACGATAAAGTCCTTCCATAGAATTTTCGAGTACATTCCATTGACTAATATTAGCTTGATTGGCAGTATCTAGCGACATAATTTCACCAGTTTGCATCAAATGTAAAGTTTGATTTTCTTTAGACGCGGAAGAACTATTCTTTCCACACGCACTGAGAGTAAATGTAGCTAATACCGCACTTGCCGACAACAATAAATTTCTTACTTTCATAATTCTTCTCCTCTTAAATCCCCTTAGCTTTAGGTAAGAAAAAAGCACCCCACTAGATCGAATTGATCTAATAGGGCGCTTTTGCGCTGTACCACCTATTTTTCGCTGAAAAAAGTTCAGCCTCATGCACGTGCGGCCCACAAAGTGAGCGATACGTCGCCGCTATAAAGGGCGGACCCTGAACTTACTAAATATCGTAAATTCTGCTCAAAGGTGATTTTCAGCAAAACCATCATTATCCCTTTTCACCACCCAGGAATTCTCTGAAAATTTAGGCTTAACTTACTTTTCCTTATCAAAGCTATTGATTAATTCTTGTTGCTCAATATACTACGCTCTTAAATTTAAAAGTCAACAATTTTTTAAAAAATATTTTTTGCTAGTGGAGAACCATTGATAAATCAAGCTTTTGATACATATTTAATCCATATTAAATATCAATAGTATATCATATGTTTTAAATATCTATAAAATATGTAATATAAAGTTAAAAAACGAGTCTACTGAAAACTCGGTTTTTAAATAATATTAGAAATATTTATTATATTGCATAGATTAGAGATATCATTCTATTGCTTTCACATTAATTACTGCTTTAGTTGAAATCATTTCTAACTTACCTGTTTCACAATTTTTAACATGAAGAAAATGATTCGTCCACTTTTGTGCCGCCGTTGATTCAATATAGTGACTTGCTTCAGACATATTCTTAAATTCAGTATTTACATATCTAGCATCAAAGGTTTCAACTTGAATAGAAATAGTATCTGCTTTATTTTCAATGACTGCTGGTACATTCTGAAGTTTTTTAGCTTCAGGAGCAGCTGCTTTTTCTTTTCTTTGAGCTTTAGTCTTAATAGAAACAGGAACTCCTTGTGTCTCTTGCTTAGGAACTATTTGTGGTACTGGTAAGTTAGGTGAAACTGGCTTGGTTTCGGGTTTAGAAGTAAGCTCTGGAGCAAACTTCTTAACATAATTTTCATCACGTGGGATTTCCTTCTGAATCTTTATTCTTTGTCGTGGAGGAACTAAATTTTTAGCTACAATCCGAGATTTAAACATCTTATAAACGTTTGGCCCATACAGATTAATCTTATAATGCCATCCATTTAAAGGATCATAGTTACTTTTACGAATTTTATCACGCACTTCATCCAATGGTCTATCAACTAAATGAGCAATATCATCCGTACTATAAAGAATATATTTTTCCTTAACAGCTTCTACAGAACGTAGATCTTGGGCAGACAACAAATCTATAAAAGTTTGCCAAGCATTAGCATCATACATCCTAACTCCATTAGATTCATAGGTCTTCACAACACCTTGTTGAACAGCATTTTCAATTCTAGCAGTTGAAATTCCTAATTTTTCAGCAAGTTCCGATTCTGTAATCGGCCGCACCGGCGCTAAACTAGCTAGTTGATTCTTTATTTTATCAACATGAATTCCATGAGAAATTGCCCAAGTTTGATAATTCAAAACTAATTCAGGAATACGATTTTCATCAGGGTGAATCCACATAATATATCCCAAAAAAGTATTTGGATTTTCGGGTAATTCAATATAGGAATGCTTAGGAGGTTTAGTTACAACTCGGAAGTTATTCATATAACCAAAACTATTAGGCATCACATCATTGGCTTTACTTTGGAAAACCACAATATCTTCAGGCTCTACTTCTCCCATTTTTTTAGCTTCATCGATATAAGGCAAATCGACAATTGGCATAATTAAGCGCCCATGAGGATTAGTAATTCGTTTCAATTGAAGTTTAGGTTGATTGCGTGGCTGATTAATTTTATTGTTATGAGAAATATAAACTTTCTCTACTTCTGCATGATATTCCGTTTCCTTTTCATTAATTAGAGGCAAAACCTCTTCAGAAGTTTCTCGTTCAGTTTCTTGTAAACGATCACGATATTTCTTATAGCGGCTCGGTTGATATCTTACTTCCACATGACCTGGTTCTTTTTCAAGATCTGTCTTATCTTGGCTTTCTTGATAATTTTCCCATGCACGCATACTAGAAGTGGAATTTTCAATTTCAATTACCCAATCATCTTGACGATCATAATTGCTTACCAAGATATCTGGCTTGTCCACTCCCTTAAAAATCCCAGCTTTTTCAATAACAGTAGTATCAAGACCATATTTATTGCCATTATAGCGTTTAATCTTACTAAATCCTTGAACAATATCGCCAATACCTAGTTTTTGATTTTGAGATTTGATGTACTTAACATTTTTCAAATTAAGCCATACATGATAATCTAAGAGTTCTTTGTTATCTCCCGTAGTTAATTTATCTAACAAAAGTTCCCCATTTAAATTGTTGGTAGTATTGGGCAGCGTTAAGTCACTCAGCACTCCAAGCCAATGTAGCCAAATTCCAGAATCATAGTAAGGCTTTAAACGAATGTGCTGAGAATCGGGATGATTATATTTATTGAGAACATTTTTCGTATTCTCCCTTCTAATCTTATTAAAACTAGTCGTCATCCCATCTGACTTTATTTGATTAATACTTACATAATTTAGTTGCAGTCGGTCATCAACTTCATAATCTGTTTTTTCTTCATATTGAAGTCCTTTACGAGTGTGCAATAATTTTTTTAGTTTTTTCTTTTGCATAGGAATACCTCCTTTTTTCATGCAAAACATTATTTTTTATTTATAAAAACTTACCCTATTATATCAAAGTTCCATCAAATTTTAATATATGGTTCATATATAGGGTATATCTAGAATATAAAAAATAGAAGACATATCGTCTTCTATTCATTGCATATTTAAAATATATCAAATATATATAATGTTTTTAATATGATAAATATTTTATATATTCCATTTGGATTTGTTAGATTTTTCTAAGAATTTCAATACATTCTGAAATTCTTCTTTTCGATCGGTTTTCTTAATTAGATCTAGAATAGCTTTATTAACTACTTCATTAATACTATCGCCATAGTACGCAGCCATAATTCTTAAGTCACTATCAATTTGTTTGGTAACTGATAGAACACGCTTTTCTGAACGTAATTCTTCAGTAGGCTTTTTCCGATGATCGATTTCAGAACTTCTTGATTTTCTTTCAGATCTACCACGACTAATAGTATCAACTAAAGCATCTGCAGGATTCATTTCTTGTGCCGCACGTTGAACTGATTTTGGTTGTTTAATATTAATATTTTTACTCATTTTCTAGCTCTCCTAATAACTCATCAACAAAATTGCTAATATCATGGGTAACTTTACTCTTTGGATCATATTCAAAAATAGACTGAAAAGCATTCTGTGATTCTTTTACAGAAATTGCTTCTCGAATTTTAGTTTCAAAGACATGAGTTTGAAGCGATTGAGCTGCTTCGGTAAGTGCAGTGGTCATTGCTTTACTGAAGATGGTTCGTGAATTGTAGCGTCCTATTAAAATACCAGCAATTGTTAATTTTGGATTACTTCTCCGTTTAATGGCTGCCACAGTGGAACCCAAATCACCTAATCCTTTTAATGAAAACAAATCAGCTTGAGTTGGCACTACTACTGTATCTGAAGCAGTTAAAGCATTCATTACAGCCATACTTAAAGCTGGTGGAGTATCAATAATGACATAATCATAATTGTTTTTGTAGTCCTCTAACTTATCTGACAAAATAAATTGAGCATCTAACATATGGTCTTGGGTTAATGTTACATCAAGTTTGGCCATTTGATTGCCAGCAGGTGCTAAATCAAGTTGATCATTAACATGTACTAAAATATCGTCAAGATTTAAATCTTGTGTTAACAATTCGTAAGTTGTTTGACTAGGATCATATTCTACACCTGTCCCATAACTGGCATCTGCTTGTTGATCAAGATCGATCAATAGTACTTTTTTTCCTTTTTCAATTAGAGCATCTTTTAGAAAAAGAGACGTGGTAGTCTTACCAGTCCCACCCTTTTGATTAGTTACAGTAATGACTTTCATAAGCATTCCTCGTTATATAATATTAATAATTTCTACTATAATAATGATATCATTAATTTCTATTAAATATAAGATACTAAAAATACTTTATATGTTTTGTATTTACTAAATATATGTAATATCTAATACATAATAAAAACTATTAATATGTTAAATGTATCTAATTATGTATTTCAACAAGAGTATATATTTTCCTAAAAATAATTCTCCCAAGAAAAATTGGCACAGAAAAATAAATATTAAAATTGTGTTTAGTAATAAATAAAACATTTTAACTAAGTCGATTTTAAAATTTCACTATTAATTTTCAATTTTTACGCGTAAGCGTCTTAGTTTTTTTATTTTTTTAAAGTCCTTTATACCCTTTATATATACCCTTTATATATACCCTTTATATTACCCTTTAGCGAATCTCTAAGCCCAGTAGTGATGGGCGATTCCGCGTTTGAAAAACGACGCGACGTGGAGCATAAATTAAACCGAAATGTGCTTTTATTACAGTTGTATCAAGGGCTGAGGAGGATTTTTTAAATAAAAAAATAAGGGTGACGTAGCGTGGAGCTTAAAAATGAGTGAAAATACGCTTTCTCCTAGTAATACCAAGGTTTGAAGTTAGTTTTAATAAGGGTGACGTGATGTGGAATTATTAAACGACGCCACGTGGAGTTATAAACGACGCGACGTGGAGTGGAAAAGTACCCTCAAAAAATAAGGGTGACGCTTTATGGAGAAAAGTTATCCACAGACTTTGTGAAATTATTTTTGGACAAATTATCGTGGAACTAAATATAAAAATTATAAAAGTATAATAAATTCGCTTTCATTGTTGAAATATTTAGATTTATTTAAGTTTGGTTAATAAGAGTGACATTTTATGGAACCACTACATATAGTGGCTTGATATTGCATTTATTATTAATAAGCCCTATATTTTGCGAGGTGACTTTAGTAGAAATAATAAGAGTGACATCTGGTGGAGTTAATAAGAGTGACACATCATGGAGGATATTTTGAAATTTTTATATAAAAAATTAAATATTTTCACTGATTTATTGTGAAACATATATTTTTTGAATAAATAAGGGTGTCAGCTCATGGAGCGTAAAAGTCATTCTTTTGAATAAGGGTGTCATGTTATGGAGATAAATAGACTAATTTTGAATAAGAGTGTCATTTCGTGGAGCTTATTAAATAAGAGTGACATCTTCGGGAGAGGTGGTGTAATGGGATTTAATAATAAGGGTGTCAGGCCATGGAATAAATTTTAAATAAGGGTGTCACATCATGGAGAAAATTTACCAAAAGCCCTTGAAGCATGGTCTTAATTGATTTATAGTGTTTTTAATCAAAACAACGACGTGACACATTCTTTGTGTCGTTATAAAAAAGGGCGGTAAAAGATGCCAGCTAAAAAGAGACCTATTCAGAAAATAATTAAGATTGACAATCGTTTTAACGATGATCCCATATTTGAACCTATCGATAGTTTGCCAGAAATTAATAGCAATATTTTTTGGCTTATTGCTGCCCAAGTGAAAGATCAGGGCAATAATTTAATTACTCTGTCGCCAGAGCAAATAAAGCGAGAAGTGGGCTACAATAGTCATATTTCTAATAAACAAATTGCAAAAAACGTTGACGATACTTTTAGTAAATTGCTGACTATTCAGCTATCCAAAGAGGATATCGATAAAAAAACTGGCCATATTACTAAAACTAGAGAAAATATTTTTCAAAAATCGATTGTAGACACTGATACCCTTGAAACTAGTGTAGAAGTAAGCAATAGTTTTTTGTATTTATTTAATCATTTAGAACATTGGACTCGATTTTCGATTACGCAATATGTACGCTTGCATTCCAACTATTCAAGAAAACTTTTTAGATTATTGAAACAGTGGCGTACAACAGGGAAAAAAGAATACACCATCGATGAATTTCGTAAACGTCTGCAAATTCCTAAATCTTATCGTCCCACAGACATCGATCGGCGCGTTTTGACGATCTGTAAAGAGGAATTGAGTGCTAATTTTCAAAATTTTAAAATCACTAAGAATTATCGTAAAGGAGTTCGTGGTCGAAAGTTAGAATCGTATATATTTACTTGGGTTCCTGAACAAAAAAATCAACAAGATATTTATTATGATTCCAGTATTGAGGATACAAATTCAGTCTATTACATTAAGTCAAATCCATTTTTAACCGAGAAAGAGAAATTTAGGGCCCTAGACAGGTTTTTCGGCTTTACCCTAGATACATCACTAAAAGAGTATAAAGACGGTCATATGCGCTCATATTTCCTTCCTAATAAACTTCATAATCGAAAAAAGCGAACAGTTTTCCACAGAAGTGATTTAAAATCACTTAGTCAATACAAACATGTCCAGTTTGGTCAGTTAATTGATGTGTATAAACAAGTTGGAGAAAAAGGTTTTTTAACTCAAGAGGATAAAGAAGATTTAGCTTTGCTAGAGATGGGATTTGCTAAAACTGAAAAAGATCGTGAAAAGGATCAAGAAGAGGCTAAAGAACGTTTGAAGCGTTTGGAAAGTCAAACTAAAGATTTACAAGCAACGACCGATAGTAATGTTACACTTGATTTTAGTCAATCAGGTGTTGAAACCATGTCGTTTTTTGATGATGAGAGTAATGAATAAATAATATAAAAAGCATAGTTAATATTAGCTATGCTTTTTATATTTCTAATATTATATATTTTATTAATATTGGATAAATTTGATATATTTCTAATATTAGTTATACTGTAAAACTAAAAGGCGTATAAATTGCTTTCTTAAGCTAAATGATCTATTTTTAAAAGGGAAAATCTGATTATTAGGAGGGATATTTTATGGACAATAAAGAAAAATTTCTAAGTAATGAAAAAGCTATTTTTAGTTTTGCAACAGATTTGTATTACAAAAATAAAGCTATGGAAGATCTAGTCGAAGTTCAAGAACAAAAAGATCTTCTGACTTTAAATCATAAAGCTGCACAAGAATTTAATGAAATTAATACAGCTCTTGCGTCATATTGCCAACCTCAAATAAAAGCAATTTTGCAAGTTAGCAGCAATGCTGAAGATATTGGTCCTGATTTTAACATGATGAAGGTTCAAGTAGATCAACTGATTCAAAACTATGATAATTTGAAAAAATTGATTCAATTGCAAGAAAGAATATTAGCTAAAAAAGATAAAACTTTGTCTAAATCTTGGCAAGATATGAAAACGCAAATTGATCAAATGGATATTGACAAGATGAAAGCAATCCAGAAAGATTTGGAAAAATAAGCAGTTTTAAAAATTGATAGAAAAATCTCGAAAACCTTATATATAGGGGTTCGAGATTTTTTATATAAATATATAACTATAAATAATATGTAGATTTCTTTATATAAGTGTTGTTATAATAGCAATTGCGTCTTATACTAAGACTATAATAATTATAAAAACAAAGAATATAGAACCTTATTTTTTATAATTATAAGTGTAAGCCTAAAGAAGTAAAAATTGAAGCTTAATCTTTCAAAATGAGTAGTATTATAAAAAATATATTTAATATTGAACAAATGATTAATATATATCATATTTATAATATCACGTTTATTTAATAGAGAAAATAATCAGTAGTTTAAGGAGAAAAACATAATAGATAAATGTAAAGAATGGGACGGAGAAATGTCTTGATTGGATTTTTAAAAACAATAAGGATAGAAAGTCTTTTTTAGCAACTATCACTCAAAGTACAGGAACTGGAAAAACTTATGCAATTGAAAATACTGTATGTAAACAAATTAACGCAAATGGTAATGAGATATTCTTTGTTGTAACTAATAATAAAGAAAATCGAAATGAAATATATAATGAACTATGTGGCCGAGATCCTCTCAATAAAGATAAGATTCTACTTTTAGAAAGTGATCATGATGCAATCGGTCATTACTTTGATTCTCTCTTGAACAATGACTTTAATAATATATTTCGAAGCAAATTTGAGGTACTGAATAAATGGAAAGAAGGTTTAAATCCTCAGTTAACGTCAACCATAGAAGTTTTAGAGAGTTTAATTCCAAAATATGTATTTAATACGAAGTCGTCAAATGATTTTTTTAAATTAAAGTATGCTCTAAGAAAAGACTTAAATCAGATCGCAAGTAAACAAGATAAAAATTTAAGTACTCTTCAAGATAAATTAGACTTTCGAAGAGAAATTGCTCCTTGGAGTTTTAAAATGTTTCCTGACTCAAATATTCATCAATATCAGGTTATTGTTTTAACTATGCATAAATTTATTAGAAAATACAATCCGATTTTAGGAAATAGAATGTATTTTTGGAATATTAATTTTGATAATAAAAAAGTAACCACTTTCATTGATGAGTCTGATGAAGAAAAGAAAATAATGCTAGATATATTAGTAGATCAAGATGAATCTTCTAGTCGTAGAGAAGATGTTATAACTTTATTCAAGCGTGTATATATGAATTTAACACCTTCAATCAATCAGCCTTCTAACTTCGTCCAAAATGTGGTAGATGAAAGAGGACGTAAAAATCAAGATCGTTTTAAAAATATGTATAAAAAATTTAAAGAAGTGTATGATCAATATCATCTTGAAAGTGGCTTACGAATTTCTAGTGAAGTAAAGGAAAACGAAATTAATCGTTTTATTTTTAATTGCGGTCAACAAAATTATCTTTTTAATGGAAACAAGCAATATTTAGTGTGGGAGTATGATAAAAAGGCAAATTTAAATGTACTTAAAAATAATAGGGCTCAGTATTTAGAAAAGAAAGAATATCGCTTGACTACTATAGTTCAAAAATTAGAAAGATTATTGAAGTTCTTTACTAGGAATATGTATTCCATTACTAAAGCTGTATACAAGGCAACTAGTATTCATACAGATGATTTTGAATCAGAATTAGTTCGTCAATTAAATAATGTTCTTCTTCCAACGCAAAATGAATTTTTAGCCGACTATTTTATTGAAAACTTTCTAGATGATATACCAAATAGAACAATTCCAAATATTAGAAACAATTTTGCTAAAGATACTACTTTGTACGCAGAAGGAATTAATGTTTTCAATATTATATCTAATGAAAAAGATGAAAATGTGCATGTCTATCTTTATTTACAAAATAATTTTCCAGAAAAAGTATTAGTTCAAATTGCTAATCATACTAGGACCATTCTTTTATCAGCTACGGGAGATAATCCTTCACCGATTTCCAACTTTGATTTAAATTGGGTAAAAAATAATGTTAAACATAATGTAAGCTTGTCTTCTAAGCTCGAAGCTGTATTAGATAATGAAAATAAAATACGAAATAAGAAGTTAGAAGAAAAGGCAAACTGGAATATTAATGAAATAGGGAAATCGTTGATAACAGCTCATGGAACTTTAGCTCAAGTTATGATTAATACTTTAAAACAAGAGCTTAATCTGGAATTATCTTTAGAAGCAGCGAGAGAATTATTAATGGAATTTCCCACTTCTCATATTTCTGACTATGAACGTATTGGCATCAATCCCGATATGAATTTTATAAATGCTGCAGATAAAAGTGATGATGATCTCGCTCAAAACGTTTCTTTTAATTTTACTCGGCAACTAAAGTGGCTATTAACAACAATAGCTTTTTATCAAAATTATCAAAAACATCCTTATTGTAATTCTTACGTTATCTTTACTAACGTACAATTAACTGATGAAAATAATGATCCTGATATGAATGACAAAAAGTGGTTATTGGCAGCTTTAACTCGATTAGGATTTTCTACTAAGAGTTCAGATTTTGAGTTTATAAATGCTCAAAATAAAGAGAATATAAAAAACATAAAGGAAGAATGGGGAGCCGGACAGTTTAAAATTTTGTTTACTAATAGAGAGGCTTTCAGTAGAGGAATAAATTTAAGTTACAAGTTAAGTGATAAGTTAGAAGAAAAATATGGTAGGTATTATCAAAAAAATGATGAACATAGTGATACGTCTCAAGTAGATGTGACTGGAATCTATGAAGAACAACCATCTCATTTAGCTGTAGTTTCTCAAAATAATACGCAAAATTCTGTAGATGATGACATTAAATTTATATATGAACAATATATGTTACACTATTCAAATTTAACTGATTTAAATCAAGATGATATTAAAAAGCGAATTCGGACATTTTTTAATCATAAAGGAGTACCCTTTTGGAATTTAATTCCTATGAAAATAGCTTCTACTGTTAATGTTGAACAAGCAATGGGACGTTTATGTAGAAATGGTCGAAAAGCGGATCAAGTTCTCATTAATTTAGATTATTCAATGACGGAACGTTTAGATTATAAGTATTTAGCTTCAAAGAGAACCAATGTCATTATGGAGAAAATCCTAAATAAGCATCTTCCTTTGTTAGAAGATGCTTATCAACAATTATTTACTTCACCCGAAGAACAAGCAATGATAGATTTAATTAATAAAAAAGGGATATTTCTTCAAGATTTGGCAAATAATTTACGTACATTGGGTATTGGAAAACAATGTGAATGGATATTGTTGAGAGAATTTATAGGAAAACATCCAATAATTCAAGATTCTAGTCAAATTCCTTCTAATTTAGATAATACGCTGTATGGTTTTTATTATCAAAACGAGCATCAAATCAAAAATTACTTTTATTGTTTTAAAGATCAAGAATATCAACTTGCCTTTATTGCTTCAACTGAAGAAAAAGCTAATCAAAAATTGAAAAGTTATAAAGCCCATTATGAAGATAATCCCTTACTTAAATATCATGAATTTAATTTAAAAAAAGAATTATCATATTTGAATAAGATTTTTGACAAAAATCCCTGGATTAAAAAGGAACTTCAACGCGAAGGATATGATTTGGATTTTTCTAAAAAAGGGAAATTGCTTCTAGCTCCATTAGCTTTCAATAATTTATATAAGGCTGCTATTAGTGAAAAGATTTTTGAAATTATAGCACGCCATTATTCTTGGAATTTTCATTCTATGAAAGATTTGGCTAAGTCAGAATTTGAATTATATGATGGCTTTCTCAATATACAAAATTCTATTTTATATGTGGATGTGAAAAACTATAATTCGAATAAATATAGTATGAGCAAGAAAAATCTTAATCAACAAGTTATAAAAAAAGAAAAAGAACGTTTAGGTGTATCTGAAGGAGAAGCAGTAGTAATTGTAAATTTGTATCAATTTGAAAGTGATATGGAATATAAACCAGTTCGAATTTTAGATAAAATTAAATCCGACGGAGTTTATATTTATCCAGCTTTGTTTGATAATGATGGAACTCTAAATAATGATTTGATTCAGGATTTGGGAGAATTAACTTATGGAAATAACAATTAATCAGATCGAAAAACCAATTATTAATTATAAAAAATTGAATAAAGATTATATTTTATTTCAGCTAAATTGTACGATGAAATTTATACCTAAAAGTTTACTCAATCGATTGGCACAGGAAAATCCTCAGATTTTGGCCGTCAGTTATAAAAAATCAAAAGAAGGAATTTGGATATATCTTTTAACTGATGTAAATAATTCTATTGATATATATGAATTGAGAGCCAAGCTAGAGAAAATGGGCGCACAGTTTTCTCAATTACAAAAGGTAGATTTTAATATTTTAGAGACAGATACTATTTTAAATATTTTACTTTGCTTATTGAGCAGCTTTAATATTGTAAAAGGTAGCAATATTCTTGGTAGACTTTATATTAATTCATCGTTAACAGCCCAAAAACAACTTACTCTTAATGAAGTAGAATTTAGTAAAGAACTTAATTTACAAGTACATTCTCGGCAATTTACTAAAATTGCTGCATTTAAGACACATAAAGATAGAAGGGGTGACTTGTCTAAATTTTCTAAAGGAGGATTAGGGAAGAGTGCACGTTACAAAATTGACGTTAAACACAACTCTATTAGCCAAATTTCGGGGTGTTATCAAAAAGGAGAAAATGATGATTTATATTTGCAACATCCTTTAGTAAAAAATGGTAAAGGTAGTCTGACTAAATTCTGGAGATTCAATACCACTATTTCAAAGTTGGAATCGAGTATCGTTGGTATAGAGTATTTGATTTTAAATAAAATGAATGAAAAGTTTTCTGAATATCTTTCTAAGTTAGCTTTTAAAACAATTGCAGTAGAAACTTTGAAGGATCCTATGGGACAACCTGCTCATAGGAAAGAACTTGAAGCATCTATTCGAGATGTTTTTAAAGATAAGATAATCTATATTAAAAATATGACTGAAGATGATAAAAAAGTAGAAGAATTGCTGAAAATATTTAGTGATACTACCCAAATATTTCCAGCAATTAAAGCGGGGAAGCCTTTGAAAGTAAAGCCTTTTTCAAACAAAATGCAGAATCAAAGTGTTCCTACTTTAGTATTAATTCATGATATTGATTGGTACGATCGCAATAAAAAAGAAGATCAGTATTTAAAATATAAAGGTGATATAGTACAGCATTTAGCCGTAGAAAATTTAAAGGGTAAGGAAGTTCCAGTTTTACTTTTAAATGCTGTAAAAGAATTAGTGATAAAAGAAATGCTAAATACTCATTCAACTTTAGGATGGGAAAAGATGGTGGATTTATCAAACTTTTCTTTTTATAAATATTATCCTGATCAGGAAGCAACTCTTCAATATATTTCCCACAGAGATACTTTTGAAATAAGAGAACTACATCCTTTTAAAGATATAGATCCTTATAGAAAATTTGGTTTAGTTTCCGGCAATATAAACGCTGTTGAATGTATTATTAAAGATCATAAAAATGGAACATTTTTTGAAGTAAAGGCTACGGGCTTACGGACTATCCCTAACAAGAATTATTATGAAGCGCTAAAAGAAGGAAAAAAGGTTGGAAGAGGGGAAGCTGATTTAGAAAAGTATTTGAGTGGAATGGTGAATATAAATTATTATATAAAAAATCAAAGTATTTATTACAATGTAGGTGAAATAGGTAAAGGTATGAATAAAACTTTACCACGTGCATCTGTAGTTAGGGAGATACACCCCATCAATTCAATCCAAGCAACTAATACTTTTACCAATATTGAACCACTTCTAAAGTCAATGAGTATGACCTGGGTTAGATTCAAGCAATATACGGTTTTGCCATATCCGATCAAATTGCTTAACGAATATTATTTATCTAATATTAGGTAGATCAGTTATATCATTAATACCTAAGATATATATAATATAAATAATATATTATTTTATATAATCTATTATTTTTTAATTGACTTATAAAAATTGTGAGATACTTAGTAAGTGTTACAAGATAAATAGAATTATCAAGGTGAATTATTTCAAAAATGGATTACAGTAAATACTTTGATTTGGATTTAGATGACGCTAAACAATATGTAGTTGATCATACGGACTTCTTTGGGGACAAAAAGGCTAGTGAGTTAAACATCAAAGAAGTTAGCGATGGAAATATTAATCATGTTTATCGAGTGGATGATGGTAAAAAGTCGCTTATTTTAAAACAAACTGGTAAAACTATCAGAACGTCGGGCAATCCTCTAGACCAACATCGTGGTCATATTGAAGATCGCACTTTAGAAATCCAAAGAAAGCTAAGTGGAGGTCAAGTTCCTGAAGTTTATGATTATAATGAAACCATGCATGTCATTTTGATGGAAAATGTAGCAGATTTCAAGAATTTACGTTATGAACTGAAGAAAGAGAAGATTTTTCCTAAATTTGCTGATCAAATTTCAAGTTTTATGACAAATGTTTTGTTGCCAACAACTGATTTAGTAATGGATCGAATCGAAAAGAAAAAGATGGTTAAAGACTTCGTGAATGTGGGTCCATGTGACATTACTGAAAAATTGGTTTTGACTGAACCTTACTATAATTACTTAGGGAGAAACGTTTTTGATGATAAGATCTTGCCATTTATTAAACAAAATCTTTATAAAAATTCTTCACTTAAGGTTGAAGTAGGCAAACTACGGAATAACTTTATGAATAATGCGCAAGCCCTTTTGCATGGTGATTTACATAGTGGCTCGATTTTTATCAATCAATCAGATATTCGCGTGTTTGATAGTGAGTTTGCATTTTACGGACCAATGGGATATGACATCGGAAATGTAATCGGAAACTTGATTTTCCCATATGTGGTTCAAAAAGCATATTTAAATAAGGAAGGAAAAGGTAATAAAGAATTTATTGTTTGGCTTCAAAAGACTATTGCTCAAGTTCTTGATATGACATTTAATAAAATGGCTAAAAAGTATGATGAGATCGTGAAGTTTCCATTCTATAAAGAACGGGGCTTCAAGAATAGTTACCTGCGCAATGTAGAAAATGATACTTTAGGCTATGCGGGGACTGAGATTATTAGAAGAACAGTAGGTGACTCTAAAGTTCTTGAAATTACTGATATTGAAGATCAGAATTTACAAAACTTAGTAATGGAAATCTTTGTTAAAATTGGGAGTAATTTGATTATGAATCGCTCGGTTTACAATAATGGTGAAGAAATTGTTGCTGATATTGATCAAATTTTCGATGAAATGATTGCTAAATAGGAGGGCATGAAATGAAGCGTGAAGATGAAGGAATGCCTTTTCTTCTAAGATATGAGAATGTAGCTTGGTATGAAGATGGAAAAGTAAGAATTTTAGATCGGCGTGTTTTTCCGTGTGAAAAAAGATTTGTGATCTATACGGATTATCATGAGATAATTAAAGCTATTCAAGATATGGTGACCCAAAGTGCAGGTCCTTTTACTGCAGTTGGAATGGGGATGGCACTTGCAGCTTATCAATGTAAAAATATGCCAGAAGAAGAGCAAGTTGAGTTTTTGACTAAAGCTGCTGATGAATTGGGGAATGCGCGTCCTACTACCGCCAACCGTTATTCTGCTATCACGCATCGGGCTTTAGATAAACAATTAAAAGCTCTTCAAGCAGGGAAATCAGCAGTTGAAGCTGCTTTCAATGATACGATTGATTCATTAAACAGAAGATATGCAACCGAACAAAAAATTGGCGACAACTTTGTAAGTTTGCTTTCTAACAACTCAAGTATTCTTACTCACTGTTACGCCGAAACAGTTATTGGTTGTATTATTCGAGCTGCCAAGAAACAAAATAAGACTTTGAAAGCTTATGACACAGCTACTGAACCATTCTTCCAAGGGGCAAAATTGACAGCCAGTTGTTTTCAAGAAGGTGGTTTTGAAACTACTATGGTACCCGACAATATGGTTAACTTTGTACTTGAACGTGGGGATATTGATATCTTTACGACAGCTGCAGATTCAGTGACGATGGATGGCTATTTAGTAAATAAGGTTGGAACTAAACAAAATGCCATTCTTTGCAATCGCGTCGGAGTTCCGTATTTCCCTACCGAAATTCCTGATCAAGATAAGAAGAGTCATGAAGACATTAAAATTGAAATGCGGGACCCAGAAGATAGTTTGAAGTTTGAAGGAAAGAAATACACGATGGACGGTGTAAAGTCGATTTATCCGGCCTTTGACATTACTCCTCCATATTTGATCAATGCTTTGGTAACTGATCGCGGAGTATTTTCACCATATGATTTGGCATCATATGCTAAGCTTGGTGGCGAAGATTTTTATTAAATAGGATGGAAAAATAATGGATTATATTGAAGAACGTAAAAAGATTGTAGAATATGGTAAGCAAATGATTACCAATAATCTAACCACTGGAACTGGCGGTAATCTCAGCATTTATATTCCTGAAAAGAAAGTTATGTTAATTAGTCCTTCGGGAATTGATTATTTTAAGACTAAGCTGGAAGATGTAGTGGTCATGGACCTGGATGGAAATGTATTAGAAGGCGATAAAAAGCCATCTAGTGAGTATGAATTGCATAGCATTTTTTATCGTCATAATCCAGAAGTACGTGCAGTTGTCCATGCTCATGCTGATTATGCAACTGCTTGTGCTTGCTTAAGAATTAATATTCCGCCATTGCACTACATTATGGCTGATATTGGGGATGAGCTTCGTTGCACTGACTATAAAATTTATGGGTCTTCTGAAATTGCCCAAGAAGCTTATCGCGTAATGGGTAAGAATAAAGGAATTCTTCTAGCAAATCATGGTTTGCTGGCAATTGGAAAAGATATTGATTCTGCCATGGGAATTGCGCGCAATATTGAAATGATGTGTAAGTTATATATTCGTGCTTCAAGTATTGGCAATCCAGTTATTTTATCTAAAGAAGAAATGGCTGCAGTAAAGAAGAAATTTGAAACTTACGGGCAGGTAAAAGATAAGAAGTAAACTTCTATTTTTCGATTAAATATACCCAATGGCTACGTGGGAATTCACGTTTGAAAGCGGCGTTCACTATATGTTTATCTTCTAGATTGTCGAATTTTAATTCTTTGACTTGATTATAGTATCCTTTTTCTGTTAAAAAGTAAGAATCGGCTGCAGTTTCAAGAGCTAAAGAACGATCTTTCTTTTTAGTTAAGAATGCAATTTTTCGTGGCTTGTTGGTTTTAATAGATTTTTTTAAAAGTTTTTCAGCTTGATTAAGTGAAATGAGTTTCAATTTAATTCCCTCCTCTAGATAAACTCATTATACCGTGAAAATAACAAAATTATTTTATTTATTCGTTATCTTTTTTAACCTCAAAAGTGTCTTAAAACCCCATGATATCGGGCTTTAGGCCACTTTTTATTTCTTTATAAAAATGCTTGCGTTTAATAACGAATGTTATGTAATATAGTTGTCAAGAGGAAATGAAGAGTTTTAGAATCGAAGGTATTTAAAATGAAGAAGTTAGTTAAAGTTGTTTCAAGTTTAGTTCTTGCTGTTAGTTTTTTAGGTGTTGGTTCAACTGTTAGTGCTGCTACTTTCAATGCTCCAAAGTTGGGTGTTGCCGAAATTGCTCCAACTGATCCAGCCATTAAGAAGGGCGAAAAGATTTTCGTAACTGTCAAAGATACTAAGAAGCAAACTGTTGCAGTTTACAACAAGGATGCTAAGAAGACTTCAAAGACTGTCAAGATGGGTTCAACTTTTACTGCAAAAGATGTTAAGAAAGTTAACGGCAAGAAGATCGTTAAGGTTTCATCAAACAAGTGGTTGAACACTAAAGATGTTGTAAAAGACTAATTGTTTTAAATACTTTTGATTCAAAAGAAAACGGAAGGCATTAACTTAATGTCTTCCGTTTTTGCTATACTAAGAAAATAAGCTTGTAAGACTATTGTTTCTACCAGGAGTGTTCACACTATGGAGATTAAAATGCAAAAATATACCCGTTTAGCTACAAATGATGATTTAATCTCAATTATGAAAATTATTGATAATGCCAAGGACTTTTTGAAAAAATCTGGCAGTACTCAATGGCAAAACGGTTATCCAAATGAAGAAAGCATTCTTGAGGATATTAAAAATAAAAGCGGATATGTTTTTATAGTTGGAAATAAGGTAGCTGCTTATGCTGCAGTGATTGTGGGAATTGAGCCTACATATCAAGAAATAGATGGAGCTTGGAAGAATGAGCTCGAAAATTATGCAACGATTCACCGAATTTGCTTTAGTAAAGATTTCCAAGGTGATGGATTGGGGAAGATGTTCTTATCCAATATTATTAGTTTAAAATATGCTCAAGGTATTTCAAATTTCCGTGTCGATACTCATAAATTGAATGCTCCCATGCAGGCATTAGCCACTCACAATGGTTTTGAATATCGTGGAATTATTCAACGTAATGAAGATGAAGATCCAGACCGTTTAGCATATGAGTTGAATTTGTAGTAAATTTAATATTTTTGAATTATTAAAATCCTGATAGAAGTTAAATAAATTTGAAGGTATAATAAAAATAAAATGCTGGAAGGACAGTATTTTATTAGTATTCCTCACGTATGTGGGGATGATCCTGTAAATTGTAATTATAGGATTTTTACAAAATCGTATTCCCTACATACGTGGGGGCAAAACTTATGCATAAAACTTATAGTAATTAATGCATTATAAATCTTGGATATTAAATAGGGCTAACTTTATAATGAGGCTAATGAGAAAGGAATGGTTTTATGTCTATTTTTGATGAAACTTTAACAATGAATAATGGTTTAAAAATTCCTAAGATGGCCCTTGGTGTATGGGAAATTCCTGATTCTGAAACACCTAAAGCTGTTGAAGAAGCAATTAAAATTGGTTATCGTCATATTGATACTGCTCAAGCTTATGGTAATGAACATGGAGTAGGTGAAGGAGTAAGAAATTCTGGAATTGCTCGTGATCAGATTTTTATTAATTCAAAAGTTGCTGCAGAAATAAAAAATTATAAAGAAGCTAAGGATTCAATTGATGAAACTTTAGAAAAAATGGACTTAGATTACCTTGATATGATGATTATTCATAATCCTCAACCTTGGAATGAAGTAAATCAATCAAGTGATCGTCACTTGGAAGGTAACCTTGAAACTTGGCGTGCTATGGAAGATGCAGTTAAAGAAGGAAAACTGCGCACAATTGGTGTTTCTAGTTTTGAAAAGGACGATTTAGATAATTTGATTAAGAACAGTTCTACTAAACCTGCTGTTAATCAAATTTTGATTCATATTGGTGAAACTCCAATGGATTTAATTGATTATAGTCAAGATAATGATATTGTAGTTGAAGCATTTTCACCGATCGCTCATGGAGCTGCTTTAAATAATCCAGAAATTAAGAAAATGGCTGATAAATATGGTGTAAGTGTGCCCCAACTATGTATTCGTTATGATTGGCAACTTAATTGCGTTGTTTTGCCAAAGTCTGCTAATCCGGCTCACATGAAGAGTAATGCAGAAATTGATTTTGTAATTAGCGATGAGGATATGGAAAAGCTTAAGAAATTTACACCTGTCGACTATGGTAAAGCAGGAATTTTCCCAGTCTTTGGCGGAAAAATGTAATCAAAATAAAGTTTCTATGATGAGAGCTAATAAGAGGCTCTCATTTTTTGTTTAAAGAAGAAGTTAGTTTCGAAATTTTTAAGCATTTTTATTAACATTGTAGTTAGGAAGTGATAGGTTTAAGGTATCAAGAATAATATTGAGGAGGTTTTTTCATGGAAAAGCGTAAAGTAGTTATTATCGGTGGATCACACGGCGGCCATGAAGCAGCTTTTGAAATCTTAAATCGCTATGATAATGTTGATGTAATTTTGCTAGAAAAATCAGATTATGTTTCGTTTATGTCATGTGGAATGAAATTATATCTGGAAGGAAAGACTACAGGTATTAACGATGTAAGAAACTTCAGACCTGAAGATTTGAAGGGGAGAGGTGGCCATATGTATAACAATACAGAAGCCACTGAAATTAACACCTATACAAATACAGTGACTGCTAAGGACGTAAACACTGGTGAAACTAAAGATTTTAAATATGATAAGTTAATTATTTCATCAGGAGTTGAACCAGCAAGTTTGCACGTTCCCGGTGCGGATTTAGACAATATTTATTTAATGCGCGGTTACGATTGGGCAAAAAAGATTGATGCAGCTCAAAAGGATGATAGCATCAAAAATGTTGCTGTCATTGGGGCTGGTAACGGAATTGCTGCTGCCGAAGTAATGGCGAAGGCCGGTAAGAATGTAACTTTGATTGATTCAGGTAAAAAACCTCTAGAAAATTATCTTAATGATACTTACACTGATATTTTTGACGAAGTTCTAACTAAAAATGGCGTTAACTTAGCCATGAATAATAAGGTCACTGGCTTTTCTGGTGAGGGAAAAGTTGAAGCTGTTGAAACGGACCATGGTAAAATTAAGACTGATTTAGTAATTATTGCTGTAGGAGTTACTCCTAATACTGAATGGCTTAAAGGAACTATTGAACTTTATGATAATGGGTATATTAAGACTGATGATTACTTCAGAACCAGTGTTGTAGATATCTATGCAATTGGAGATGCTGTATTTCCATTTGATATTCCTGCAAATCGTCGTGTACCAATTCCTTCCGCAATTGCAGCGCGTCATGAAGCTCAATATGTAGTACAACACTTGTTTGAAACTACTCCATCTCGTCCATTTAAAGGAATTGTAGGTGCGCAAGTTTTGGAGGCATTTGATACTCATGCCGTAGTGACTGGTTTAAGCCTTAAAAATGCTAAAAAGGCAGGCATTAATGCAGTTGAAGTAGTCTTTAAAGATCGAATTAGACCAGATTATATTCCAGATGAAGACAATCCTGAAGCTTATATTTCAATTGTATATAATGAAGATAGTCATCAAGTTTTAGGTGGGTCAACTCTTTCAACCTATGATATTACGGGCCAAGCAAATGTTTTAAGCTTAGCTATTAGATATAAATTAACTTTGGAAGATTTGGCAGAAGCTGACTTCTTCTTCTCACCAAGTTTCGATCGTCAATGGAATTTAATTAATTTAGCTGCTCAAAAAGCTCTTGGTTATTATAAGATTGTTTAGCTTAAAGCTGAAACTAAAAAAGGCCTCACGTAAAGTGACGCCTTTTTATTGTCCTCCGTTTAGTCAAAAGGATATTTCATTCCCCACGAAGTTCGAACACTAGTCAATATATGAGCGATATCATGTGACATTTGAAGTTGACCATCATCATGTCCCTGTTCAATATATCTTTGCATATCTTGAACTTCATATTTAAGTGCATCATCATTATTGCCAGCAGTCATTGTTTCATGAGTTTCTTCATGAGTACTAGCAGTATAAGTGATTTCGGCTGTTGTAGCACGAGGATATTGATTGATTTCAACGTAACCTTTTGTTCCAGAAACTACCCCACGTTTTGGCTGTTTAGCACGCATTGAAAGTGCCATAACTACCATTTGATCTTGGGTATTCTTTAAAATAATACCTGATTGTTCATCTACTCCAGTTTCAAAGAATTTAACAGTAGTAAGAATACTTTCGGGAGCTTCATCTAGAAATGTTCGAGCAAAAGCAGTTGCATAACCTCCAATATCTAAAAGAGCACCGCCTGCTAAATCTTTATTAAAGAAACGATTTTTAGGATCATAATCTTTCAAACTACCGAAGTTTACTTGAATCATCTTAATTTTTCCAAGTTTACCACTTTTAATCAAATTAAGTACTTTTTGATAAATTGGCATATGATAAAGGGTAAATCCTTCAGTTAAAATCAGGCCTTTTTCTTTGGCAAGTTTTTCTACTTCATCAAATTGGCGAGCGTTTACGGTCATTGCTTTTTCTGCAAAGACATGTTTGTTTGCATTCAAAGCCTTTTTGATATATTCATAATGAAAAGTGTGTGGAGTAGCAATATAAATAATATCAATATTTGGATCAGCAATCATTTCATCTGGATTGGTAAAGGTATATGTAATATGCTTTTCTTTAGCGAATTTTTCGAGCATTTCTTCATTTACGTCTGCAACTGCATAAACCTCACCATTAACTGCGTTCAATGCATCTGCCATTTCATGAGCAATCCATCCAGTACCGATCATACCCCAATTATATTTTTTCATTTTAAATCACCTTTCTTAATTTCAATTGCGTTATCTTTGACATCAGTTGTAATTAAACTTGTTACTAAATTATGAAAGTAGGAAGTGCTAACCACGCCATTTTGTTTACTTAGTTGCGTATTAATGCTCAAAATATCCTTCCAGTTTTTTGCATAAGCGTCAATTAGTAAGTTACCTAAAGAAGTGTAAGCTAAGGATGCTATCGTTTTATCCTCTCTCACTTGGGCCTGTAAGTTTAGATTTTTACAAGTTTGCAGAATTTGGCCTAAACAAGGAGGAGCGACTTCTATACAAAGTTGAACTTTATTTGTAAGTTCTTTGGTAATTCGCTTACGTGGGACAAGCAAAACATATTTATCACTAATTTGACTGGCTAATTTTTCGTATAAATGAATGCCACCATTACTTTTTAAAGCATTAAAATTATAATCAACGCTATCGCAGCCATCAAAAGCAAGATCAATATGAGATATTTGATTTAGATTAACTACTTTCAATCCTAATTTTTGACAATTAAGTCGCGTTATTTCTGAAGGTGAGCATAGAATTAGATCTATTTCATTATGATGTGCAATTTCTTGAGCTAAGTTAAATACGTTATGACCACCACCAAGACTTACTGTCATATGTGGCTTAATTTTTGAAAAAGCTAAAGAGCTAATAGTTTGAATACTAATCACCGTCCAATCATGTAATTAATTTACATAAAATATATTAGCTTGAAAACAATTTACAGTCAATAGCGATTCAAAATTATTTTTATAAATACAAATTTTATGAAATTTATTTACAAATGATATAATAGAAGAACTAATATATTTGAGGTGAAAGTATGACAAATATTGTCGATAAAATTTACAGCAAGTTACCAGTTATGTCTCAAAGTGATCAAAAAATTGCTCATGTAATTTTGGAAGATCCTGCTCACATTGTAAACATGACGATTTCTGCTTTAGCTAAAAAAGCAAATGTTAGTGATGCATCAGTTACTCGTTTTTGTCATAATCTTAGTTTAACGGGATTTCATGATTTAAAAATTCAATTAGCTCAAGCCGATGGCAATAAAAAAAGCCATTCTTTACAAGATATCGGAAAAGATAACTTACAAAGCGGCTTAAAGCAAATTGAAGATAATAAAATAGCCGAAATTGAGGCGACTTTAGGAAATGTTTCAAGTTCTGTGTTTGAAGATGTGCTAAATTTATTAACTCACAGTCGGGTAATTCAAATTAGCGCAGAAGGGGATACCTATCCTGTAGCGGCGGATGCCGTATATAAATTTAATCAAATTGGTCTTTTTGCCATGTCCTCGGGTGGAAGTGTAGAAACTGCGATTGCTCAAACGATAAATTTAACCGCTCAAGATTGCTTATTGATAATTTCAAATTCTGGCGAATCTGCAGCTTTATTGAAACAAATTAGAGTTGCCAAAGAAAATGGTATGAAAATTATTGCTTTAACTAATAGATCCGATTCTCCGATTGCTCTGGAGGCAGATTATCATTTGCAGACGTCAGCACGGCAAACGGTTCTTCAGACTCAGTATTACTTTTCTCGGGTATCTGCTTTTACAATGATCGAAGCTATATATTTAATTCTCATCTCTAAAAATGATCAAAGAATTGAGAATATTAAAAAACATGAAGCTATTATTTCTAATCAAAAGATTTAAGGATGAAAATGAATTACGAAGAATTAAAGAAAAAGTTTGAAGAAAATCAAGATCCTAAAAGAGCAACTCAAATGAAGCGTTATATGCGAAATAAGTTTGATTTTTATGGGTATCAAAGCCTCGCACGAAAGGTAATTTATCATCAAGACTTGCTGTTGGAAAAACAGCAACACACAATTGATTGGCAATTGCTTAAACAAGCTTGGCAAGATTCTCATCGCGAAATGCAATATTTTGCTTGTGACTATTTGATTGCATTAGAAAAGTATTTACAGTTTGAAGATTTGGATAAAATTCGTCAATTTGTAGAAGAAAAATCTTGGTGGGATACGATTGATAGTTTAATTAAACCTATTGGGAAATTAGGTTTACGAGATTCACGAGTTGATAAAGTGATGCTTGAGTGGTCAAGAGATTCGAATTTTTGGTTAAGACGGGTAGCTATTGAACATCAATTACTTCGTAAAAAGAATATGAATGTAAAATTACTTAATACTATCCTTGAAAATAATCTGGATCAAGAGGAGTTCTTTATCAATAAGGCGATTGGTTGGGCACTTCGGGATTATTCAAAAACAGATCCAACTTGGGTACAAGACTTTATTCAAATTCATCAAGATAATATGGCTCCACTTTCTATTAAAGAAGGAAGCAAATATCTTTAATTGCTTAGCGTCTTTTTTAGCATAATCATGTCAACTAATTGATGTCCCTCTTCAAAAATAGGGTGATCATAATTGTTTGTAAAGAAATCCTTCTTTCGATCAAAAGTTTCAAACCCCAGCTTTTGATAAAAAGGTAAAGTTAATGGGCTTTCACCAGTTCCTACCATAAGTGTAGAGTAAGTAGCTCGATAGTTGTCTTCAATAAAACTTACTAATTTTTTTGCATATCCTTGTTTTTGAAAGTGAGGATCTGTAGCTAAATTCATAATTTCGAGTTCATTATCATGCGCTAAGACAACACATTCTGCAACTGGTATATCTTTTTCAAATAAGACATACATTTTACCCTTAGCTAAGTATTCATCTATCATGTTTTCCTGTTCATCAGCTAGCAGCAATAAAGAAAGATAGGACTTTTTATTTTGGGTGATTTCTTTGATTTCCATTAATAGGCTTCCTCACGTTTTTTATGAATAATAAAAAAGCAGTCTGCAATTGCAAGCTGCTTTTAATTTTATAGAAATTATTCGTAAATTTCTTCAATATCGATGTCAACTACGTAAGCATTTGGTGCGCCGCCTTCAGCTGCGATCTTCTTTTGATAGTCATCATCTTCATGAATATGAGCAGTACCAATGATACGTACATTGGTGTGAGTAGGAACATCAGCAACTACAACTGCTGCCTTTGAACCATTCTTTAAGTTTTCATAAGCATGTGCCTTGGTCTTTTCAAGGTATTGTAAATGATTATCATCAAGAACTTTCATTGAAGCTTTAGGTCCAATTTGAGGATTACCATTTGCATCTACAGTTGAAAGGTATGCTAAATGATCCTTGAAGAAGTCTTTTTGGTGTTGGTTTAAAGTGTTTGAATCTAATTTTTTCATGAGTGAATTTTCCTTTCTTTCATCTTTGTTAAGTTAATTATACTAGCTATTTTTGCCAAAATAATTGACTTAGATCAAGAAAATAAACTTTTCTACAAATATTATATATGCTATTGGATAGAAATAGCTAATAATATGCTTTATAGATTTAACTAAAGGATGGAGCAAGAAAGAAAGGGTGTAGAATAGAAAACTGGAGTGAAGAAAAAACAGGAGGATAAAAATGAAGAAAAAAGCGATTTGGAGTATTGTTTTAGCTTTAGTTGTAGTCGGAGTATGTTTGGGAATCTTTTTCAATAAAAGACAGCAAGCTTTGCCTGTTAAACAGGATAAACAAAATGCAGTTGGTTTAAGTATTAAAAAGAATGAACATAATAATCAAAATGATAATCCAGAAAGTGAGCAGTCAAGTTCAAGTGATGAATATTCGACTGATGAATGGATGTTGATGGGATACATGGCTTATGCTCATGATAATTATGTTCAAAGTCGTCATATTAAAAATAATGCAGAGTTAGTGGACGATGTTCAAGAAGATTTAAGTGACGGGGATTTAACTGCCGACAAAAAATCTGATACTACTTACACTCTAACTAATAAATTCGGAAGTGTTGATGTGGAAGTAGAAGATGATGATGTCAAAGTTACCGGTGACGGGACGACTGTCAATTCAAAGTCTGAATTAAAGGAAAAATTTGCTTCTTATTCTGATGAAATTAAAGGGATGACTAAGAGTATCAATAATGGTGGAAATGATAATAGCACTAGGGATTCCAAGAGGGGATCTAATAGTGAAAAGAAAGCCTCTGCTTCAACCTCATCAAATGAATCTATTCCTAATTTTTCAGTTAAACAATTAGCTGTGCTCGCTGGATTTTACCGCGGTGGGGATGAAAGTTGGGTGACCGATTGTATAAACAAAACTGCAAAAACAAAAGATTTTACTGTTCTTACTGGAACCATGTGTTATGGTTATAATAAAAAAACCGGTGACTATTTTATTGATGGACATGGAGACGATACTACAATTGTAGATTTTAAGCGTGAAGGAGATATTTTAATAACTAAACATAATGATCTGACTGGAGGTAGTGTGGCTTCATCCCCAATGGTGATTAAAAAAGTACCTTTATCTAAGTTAGTAGCTAAATATTATTCAACTCCTCAACAAAAGGCAAAAGTTGATGATTTGGCCAACAAGTTATTAGATCAACAACAGTATCATGCAAAGGTAAATGCTACCAGTAAAGGAGAAAATTAATGACCAAATTTTGTCCTAACTGTGGTAAAAAATTAGATGCGGCTGCAAAATTTTGCCCTTATTGTGGTCAAAATTTGACTCATAAAAAAGAGACGTCTCAATCATCCATTTCATTGCCCACCAGGTCTTCCAAGTCTCGAACACATAACTCAAAAAAATGGTGGATTCTATTAGTTTCAGTAATTATTTTAGTTGTTGGTGGGATATTTACATATAAGTTGTATGAAAACAAGCAGCAAATTACAGCTGTAAATAAAATGCCCAAGAAAAAATTGGCAGATTTGACAATTGTATATACACATCAGCATTATAATAATCCCTCATGGAATAAAGTATATCACCAAGCTCTTCATGGAAATTTGATGGTGCAACGACATACTCATTACAACTTAAACGGTGTAAATATCGCGGCTCAAAAAGATCATTACATTTATGTAATCAACAATAAAGTAGTGTTCTCTACCAATAAAAATAAAGCAAATAGTGATTCCACACTTACTATATCTGATGGTAAAAAGGTGTTGGGAACGGTTAACCCTGTAACTGCCTATAAAGAAGTAAAAAAGAAAAATTGGAATGAATTTCAAAAAGTTGATAATAGTAAGAGCTTTAATTCTAATTTTTCTATTAGGCAACTGGCTATTTTTGCAGCATTGAGTCATTCTGCAGATATTGAACAAGACGTTAATTTTAATTATGAGAACCATACTCAAGATCTGAAGTACAAGAATGGATATTATATTTTACAACTTGGTGGCGATGGTGTGAGTCAAACTCAATTTAAGCTAAATGGCGATGAACTTATTATTAAGTATCTTGATCCAATAGGAGCAAAAGATAATGCAGATGCTCCTCAGAAAACAATCCATGTTACTATTTCAGATTTAGCTGAAAAGTATTATCAAACAAGTGAGCAAAAAGCTTATGTAGATAAGTTGGCTAAAAAACTGGTTACGCAAGGAATTTAATTAGCAAAAAAGTCTCCATTTGGAGACTTTTTGTTTACTTCAAAATACCTAGTTTTTCTTTAAGTAAGAAAATCCTTCTCACAGAATGATCTATTTGGCTAGTGCTAATTTGTCCAGTTTGAATAGCTTTTTTAATGGCAGGGATGCCAGTTTGATAATTTCCGCCTAAAAGCATATCATTGCCCGCTTTTAAAGCAAGAACATCAGCATTTGTATTATGCTTCTTAGCATATTGGGTGATGGCTCCCATTTGTAAATCGTCAGTGAGAATTAGCCCTTGATAGTTTAACTTCTTTCGTAGCAATTTATGAACTACAGGAGAAAGAGAGGCTGGAAGGTTAGGATCGAGACCTTTAATTACAATATGAGAAACCATAATACTGTCTACACCTGCTTCAATTCCGGCCTTAAAGGGAAGAAGATCCTCTTGTTCGTATTTTGTGAGAGGTTTATTGATTTGAGCAAAGCCGGTATGAGTATCAGCTGCATCTCCATAACCCGGAAAGTGCTTTAAACAACTTGCAACTCCTTGACTTTGGATAGCATCGACTGCAATCGGGATATATTTTGCAGTTACTTCATAATTTTGCCCAAGTGTTCGATCATAAATAAAACTTTGCCTATCTCGGGCTACATCTGCCACTGGAGCAAAGTTCATATTAATACCATTTTCTCGTAAAATTCTAGCGACTTTACTATCTTCTTGCTTGATTCCATTTAATCCTTTAATTTGATAAATTTCTTGAGGACTGGGATATTTTCTGGTTGAAATTTTTGAATTAGTATTAATCCGTGAAACAGTTCCTCCTTCTTGATCGGTCGCGATCAGGAGTCCGTATGAACTATTACTTTGATATGTTTGCATTTCTTGCTTGAATTGAGTCTTGGAACGATCTTTAAAGTCCGGACCAAAAAGAGTAGTTCCTCCTAAGTGATATTTAGAAATATTCGCTTTCATTTGATCAAAGTTATCTGTACTATGAGCAAAATAGAGCTGACCAATTTTTTCATCAAGAGTCATTTTATTCATCATTTGAGTAATTCTATCAGGTTTAGAAACTTTCTTCTTAGAAGATTGACTAGTCTTGGGTGATGGTCGAGATGCTTTTTTTATTTGCCGACTACAGCCAGCGAGAGCTAATCCAGCAGCTATTAATGTAATAAGTAATATCTTTTTCTTCATTAATTTATCCTCATGTATTCTGTTACTAGTGTACCGCAACAGAGTTTTGATAAAAAGGCTCTTAATTATAAAAAATGCGATAAAAGGAGAGTATTGTAATATTTAAATTGAAAAACTATACTAAAAATGTTTAAACAAAAGTTAAATAATATTTTATTTGGTTTTTGGGAGTAAGTGGAAAATGGAGGATATAGTATAAATGAATTTCTGTCCTAATTGCTGATCCTAATTCTCCAGGAGCAAAATACTTAATTAATCATCCAAGTGCTTTTTTAGATGCTTATGATTATAAAGAGACTGCTGCATCTAAACAATTAGAAGATTATGCTGAACATGATAGCGCATTGCGAAAAGTTTTTTCAGATATTGTTACTAATTACATGGAAAAGACACATCCTAAGCTGGTATCCACAGCTGAAGATCTAAAAATGGTGATAAGGTAAAAATTATCCTTCCTTCTAACAATATTTCTAAAAAGTATGGAATTAATACCACTCCTCGAATTGTAACAATTGAAAGAATGAAAGAATCTGAGGATTAGCATTGAATTTGATTATTTGAATAAATTTAAAAAGTTCTCTATCTAATTACATCGATTTTGAGGTGATTAGAAGGAAATTTTTATCAAAAATAGTAATATTTGCACAAAAGTCCAGCTTCTTAGTGAAAAATTAACTATTTTTATATAAAATTTAAATTTAGTGTTTTTTTATCTGGATCTATAGCTTAAAATGGTGTGGAGACATATATATGGAGGAGAATGAAATGAAAGCATGTCCAAATTGTGGTTCTAAAATGGACCAAGATGTAAATTTTTGTACTAATTGTGGTACTGATTTAAGAAATGTACCATTAGATTCTGAAGTGGAAAAGGCGCAATCGGTTTCTACTCAAGATGCACCTCAACAAAATGATCAACAAACTGTTTCCACTGATGGAAATGTTGGGCATAATCAATCTAGTTCCACCAATGATACAGGTATTAATCCTAATACTCAGAATACTCAAAATACTCAAAAAATTGCTGATTCTAATTCAAATAGCAATCAACAACCTCTTGGTGCTCAAATGAGACAACATATTACTCAAAACGTTCAAAATTTTGATGCTCATAATATGTGGCAATGGTTTGTAAATTCTTGGAAACATCCTTTTGCGGATCAGCAAGGTGAAAGATGGTATGGTTGGGTCACCTTATTGGTAGAAGATATTTTAATTGGTCTAGGGATGTTTATTGGGGAGCAAAGAGTAGCTGGTGCCGCTGATTCTATGCTTGGTGGTACAAACTTTATGAGTTCATCAGCCAATTTTACTTTTGGTACAGCTATCGAAATTATTTTCTTTATTGCATTAGCTGAAGCTATTGTTATTTTGGCTGCTCATTTATCTTATAAAGTTATTTATGGCAAAAGTAAAGACTTTATGGAATTTACTAATCATATTGTGCATACCAGCAATTTAGCTGCAATCTTTATAGTGGTTTATTTCCTCTTTATGTTAATTATGGGACCTGCAGGTATTGCCGTATCTGTTTTGATGCTATGGTTAGCTGTAAGTGTGTTTGAACTTGCTTTAATGGTAGTAGTTCTCGGTGATCCTAATCCTGTACATGATAAGTTTTATGGATTTTTGTTATTCATGGTATTACAAGCTGTTGCGGGCTTAATCTTTGTTTCTATTATGGGCGCTACACTTATTTCTCAAATCGGATCTTCGATTCCAGGACTATAAAGAGGGGGAGAGATCGTGGAAAAAGCGAAAAAATTTTGCCCAAACTGTGGTGCTGAATTAAAATCTGATGCTGACTTTTGTCCAAATTGTGGCTTTAAACTTAGTAAGAAAGCTGATAAACAAAGTCAAGTTCCAAAAACTGAAAAGAAAGATGCACCTATATCGGCTAGTGAAAAGAAACAAGAAATTCCAGAATCTCCTAAGAGGTCGAAAGCGCAAGTGTTTTGCCCAAATTGTGGTCATCCTTTAAAGCCAGGTGCAGAATTTTGTCCAAACTGTGGGTATAACGTGAGGACAAAGCAAACTCCACAAAAAGAAAATTCTACTCAGCCTACTCCATCGAGAAGTACACAACCGCGACCACATAAGCCACTTTCCAAGAAAACTAAAATTATTATTTCAACTGTAAGTGCACCATTCGTGGTATTTATCATCTTCTATGCTTGGGGAACTCACCATTACAGTAAAAATAACCAGATTGATAAAATTACTGAAACCTTACGAAATCCTAAAGAAGATATGTCCAAATATGTAGTTCCGGATACTCCTGCAATGAAAGTGACGGCTGAGACAGTTAAGCCACTTCAGAACTATTATCAAGAACACCAAACTTCAGTTACTAAAATGAATCAAAATTTGAAGGATGGAATTGATCCAAATTCGGATATCTCTTTAGTTAAAAATGGACACTACTTGTTGTTTTTCCCTAAATATCAATTACAAGTTAAGACTTATCAACCTCAAGTAGAAACCAATCACGGTGATTCATCAGTTACCATGAATGGCAAGAGCATTGGAAAACTAAGTGGAGACAATGGTAAGTACTATAAGAAATTAAGTCTCGTATTTCCAGGTAAGTATCATTTTGCGGTTAACTCCAAGGTTGAAGGGAGATCTTTATCAGCAACTTCAACTAGCAATATTTGGGCAAATAAGACCTTAAATATGGATATTGAAACTCAAACTTTTAGTGTGAAGAGTGTTCCAAATGGTGAAGTATATATTAATGATAAAAAAGTTGGTACGCTGGATAACGATGGAGAGATAACGTTTAAATCTTATCCAATTACTCGTAATATGGCACTTTATGTTCTTTATAATGGTACCAAGTCTGAACTTGTAACTGATATGTCTGATTCATTTGGTGATTTCACCAGCGAAGGTGACGAGGATGACGATTACACTGATGATGCAAGTAATGAAAACAGTGCCGATGTTACTAAACAAGACGGTTCTTATGTGGTTACTCCTAAATGGAAGGGCCTAATTTCAAAAGATGATGCCAATGATTTGTTGAGTGATGCTTATGAAGATCCAAATGATGATAAATTTGTGAATGGTTCTGACAATAAGTGGTACGGTCAAATCAAACAACAAAATGATCGTTGGGATAAATCAGATGAGATTAACAGTTATGATACAGATGTTTCTATTGAATCTATCTATCCTGCTAAAGGTAATCAAAGCAAGGTTAACTATAAGGTTACCTATACTTTGAATTATGATGATTACACTAAGAAACAAATTGTTGAATATACGGGGGGAATCTTACAAAAAGATGGGGACGATTATCTTATTAAAACTATAGGTGATGGTAAGTTAATCAGTTCTCATAATGAAGATTCTGACGATTAATATCTATAAAACTACTGCTAGGTCAACGAGGTTAGCAGTAGTTTTTTCTTGGATAAATAGATAAGAAGGGGAGGAAAAATGGATAAGAATCATAAAACCGATCCACAATTTAAAGATACAATTATTGTGATGACTGAAAATGGTGCACCAGCTTATTTGTATAATGCACAAGGTCAACAACAGAATAAGACTGAAAAAAACGGTACAAAGTTGACAGTTTTTGAAGTCAAAAAAATTAATGGGAGGACCTTTTATCGAGTGGGAGATCAAAGTTCTTGGATTTTAAAATCGGATACTAATTACGGCCACATTGATGAAAGAATAGCACCTAAAAATAAACAAATAATTCAGCCAACTTCAGCAAATAAATCTCAATTCATGAAAATGAGTGTTGGAATGAAAATTTTGATAGCTTGTTTTGCTGTAGTGGGAATTATTATTTTGACAGGAATTGGCTATGAAGTGATTAAAATGGTAAATGCGCCAACTAATTCCACCGTTCAAACGTCAAATTCTTCTTTAAAAGAGCGAGCAGCAAAGTTGACTATTAAACAACTTTTAGCGCTTAGTTTAATTTATGCAAATCGCAACGATGATTCTAAGTTAGATAGCAATTGGCAGAGTGTTTATGACGATGTAAGCAATAACAATTATAATATTGGACGTTTTCCACGTTATACTTTTGGGAATGCGACAGTTACCGCAAAAGGTAAGAATTATATTTATGTTTTTGAAAAAGGCATCGGCATTGGTTATCAAGATAAAAAAGGGCAAAGATTGGTTTCGTTTTTTGACAAGGATATGAGTGATCCAGTTCGCGTCTATGATTATCAAATGTTAGAGGATGTAAATAACATGTCTAAAGTTAAGAAATTAGCTAATAAAATAACTTTCACGGATGAATCTGAAAATTAATATTCCCTAGGTCAATTAACCCCATTTATTGGGGCTTTTTTATTGTTATTAAGATGTCTTTTCGTAGTAGAATAGACCTTGAAAGTGTAGAAATAATAGATCTGGAGTAAGAATGAATACTAAAAAACAAAAAACATTATTAACAAGTTTAATCGTTGTTGTATTAATTTTATTGGTGATATTTTTGGGACTTTTTTATTTTAATCATCAAGATCATAAAGTGGTTGTAACTCATAAAAACTCATTAAGTAAAATATCATCTAAAAATAATCCTGTGGCAGATTTAACTATTAAGGAAGCTACGGGGTTAGCCATTGAATACGCTCACTTGAAATATAGTAATAATCAAAATTGGAATGAAATTTATCAAAATTCACTAGTAGGAACTCTTGAAGTTGATCGCTACCAAGAATATAAATTTGAGAATTATACTGTTCAGCCTGAAAATTCTCAATCTCTATACATTATAAATAAAGAAGGGGCTTTGACGTTTAGTAATGATAAGCGTCCAGGCCAAGGAAGTGTAACATTTGGCGATACTCAACAAGAATTGGGGCATGTTAATTTGCAGGCAGTTTATACTACTGTTAAAAAGCAAGGAAAACTGTCAATTGCAAAAAAGATTAGTGAAAATATGAATCTTGAGACTCAAATGGCTACCCAAAGTGAAAAGCAGAGTAGTTCTCAAGCACAGCAATCTTTGCGATCTCATGCTTCAAGAGAACAGAGCAAACCAAACAATGATAACGGAAATCTTCAACCTATTTCTATTTCATCGAAATTACAAGGAACTTGGTATGCGGCTGGATTATTTGCTTCAAAACTAGGTGATAGAGTTCAAATTACCAATAATGCTGTTGATGGAAAGACTATTTATAAAGTTAAAAAGATGCCTAATAGTGAAAAAGGATTAAACGAATTTCGCAAAAAGTATTATGGTAAGTTAATTGGCGAAAGTACCCCGGATGGGGTGAGTTATATTCCTGCACAAAATTATGGAATTGATACTCAAAATTACAGTGTAGATACTATTGATGGAGTTCAATACTTAATGAGTGGATCTACAGGACCCGCAGGAATTTTCTTTAAAAATCCAACCGATGCGGCGCGCTTCACTAATAAATATAAAAACCACAACGATGAACTAATGAAGAAGTTAGGAATGTAAAAAATAATGAAGTATTGTCCAAAATGCGGAACTAAAGTAGGTCAAAATGATAAATATTGTAATCATTGTGGAGCTAATTTAAAAAATAGTTCAATTAGAAAATTAGCTTCTAATAACCATGAAACAAATAAGAATAGGAAAACTCGGCGAAATTGTTTAATCATTGCGGCAGGAACAATTTTGTTAGCAGCAGGTGGGGTGGTGTTTTTTACTCTCCAAACGCAAAGTAGCAATCAGGCTAGTTCATCGGCCCTGATTAGTAATAAAAATAGAGCTAAAACAACTGAAAATGTTAGGTATGCTCATCATAGAAATATATCCTCTAAAGAAGCGGCAGCTTTTACAATTGCATATGCTCATATAAAATTTTCTGATGATCCAGCATGGAACAATGTATTTAATAATGCAGAAAATGAAGGTTTAACCATTGCATCCTATCCTCAATATGATTTTGGAAATTACGAAGTCAAAGCGCCTAGCGCTGGAACAGTTTATGTCCTAAGTCCTGCTGTAGGATATGTGGTATCGGATAAGACCAACCCTGAAAATGCCAGAATAACTTTTATTAATAGTAGAAAAGGGGCTAGCCAAGCAATTGAATTTCAAGATTTAGCTAAAAAAGTTGTTCATAGTGTCTATAAAAGAGATGCTCAAAAAATTAGTAAAAAGATAAACTTATAAAAAAACAACTTTTGGTATAAATATTATCTGCGAAAGAATTTTAATGCTAGAATAGTGAGTGATGTATTGAGAATAGAGGGTTTTAAAAATTGAAGATAAATAAATTACTTACTAAATTCACAGTAGCTACTCTAGCAAGTGGGCTACTTTTATCAGCTCCTTTAGCTAGTTCTGCTCCTACTTATGCAGCTAGTAAAAAAGTAAAAAAGACATCTAATAAAAAGAAGACTACGTTGCGACAATATGCAAAGAATACCATGGCAAAATATCATTTGCGTGGAAGTATGATTGTAGTTAAAGATGGGAAAGCTCAACAAGTAAGTTATGGCTATGGATATTATCGACGTCGAATTGGAGCAGGAAGTAGCAAATTAGTATATCCATTAGGATCTTTACAAAAATCAATAACAGCTACCATGATTACTCAACTAATTTATAAAGGAAAATTTAGTCAAAATACTAAAATTTCTCGTTGGTATCCCAATTTAAAGAATGCATCCCGGATTAGCGTAGGGAACTTAATGACTCATACTTCAGGAATCACAGTGATAGGAACTGAAGTGAATAATGGAATTAACTTCTCTGAAAATGGAGCTTTAAATTGGATTATTAATAAGATAAATTCTCAATCGGAGCAGCGTCCTGGTAAATTTAATTATAATAATGCTAATTATATTTTGTTGGCTGGCATTATTAGAAAGACCACGGGAAAGTCATATGCTTCTAATTTAAAGAGTAGAATAATTAAACCTCTTAATTTGAAGCAAACTTACATGTATAATCAAATACCTAAGGGTAAGACAGATGCTATTTCGTATACTTATCGTTATGGAAGAAATTATCAGGACCCACAATATGCACCACAGGGGCTTACAACTCAATTATTAGGAGCGGGTGATGTATTTTCAAGTCCTAAGGATTATTACAAGATTTTAGTTGGGATGCAAAATGGTAAGATCCTGACTAAAAAGCAATTTAAGTACATGACCCATTTAAAGGCTAAAGCAAAAGATACCACTTATTCTGGTGGACTTTATATGAGACGTGGAGGTAAACTTGAAATGGCGTATGGCAATTTTGGAGATACTCATTTTGCCAATTGGATTCAACTTACCTCTGATAATCAAAATGGAATAGTTATGTTCTTGAATCAAACTCAAGATAAGAATAAAAATAAAGATGCAGGTTATCGGATTCTAAAGAAAATTAAGTCTAATACTTTTGTAAATAGATAATTTTTACACCGAAGCACAAACTTTTTCAAGTATTGATGCTTCGGTATTTCTTTTGTAATTTTTTTGTAAAACTGGAATGCTAAAATGATTTTGTATCAAGTAAAGATAGAGGAATTTATAAGGTAATGAGTTCTAAACAAAATCATAAAATCATAAAAATTGCAATTGCTGCACTCGCTTTAGGAGTGGGTGCGCCTGTGGTTGCTAATCAAACAAGTAATCAAGTTTTCGCTGCAAGTGCACCTTATGATACAAATGAGATGCGTAGTTTTGTCAGAAACACTTTAGCTCAAAATAAGGTGCGAGGGACTGTAGTAGTAATTAAAGATGGACATGCTCAACAAATTAGTTATGGATATGGCTATTATGGACGCCGATTAGGCGCAGGTAATACTAAAGTAGTCTATCCTGTGTGTTCTCTTCAAAAGGTAATTACTGGGGCGATTATTACTCAACTTATTTCTGAGGGGAAATTTAATCAAGACACCAAGATTTCTCGTTGGTATCCAAATTTAAAGAATGCAGATAAAATTACGGTTGGTAATTTGCTTACTCATACTTCAGGGCTGTTAGCTACAGGAACTGAAGTGAATCAAGGGATTAATTATTCTGAAGGGGATGCGATTAATTGGGTAATTAACCGGGTAAATCAACTTCGAGAAGGAAATCCTGGTAACTTTTATTACAATAATACTAACTATATTTTACTAGCTGGTATTATTCGTCAAGTAACTAATCAATCTTATGAAGCTAATGTTAAAAGCCGAATTATTAATAAATTAGGATTGAAGAGAACTTTCTTTTATCCTGATATCCCAAAAAGTAAAACCGATGCAATTTCTTATACTTGGAGAAATAAGAATTACCAAAATGCTCAATATGTGAAGCGTTCTCTTGCTTCTCAACTCCCGGGTGCGGGTAACTTGTTCTCTACACCAATGGATTATTACCGTATTCAGGTTGCTTTAACTGATGGTAGAATCCTAACGAAGGACCAGTTTAATTATTTAACCCATCTTCAATCACGAGTAACTTCCTATTCCGGTGGGGTTTACCTGAAAAATAATGATAATTTGAAGATGGCCTATGGTAACTTATATGGGACTCATTTTGGAAATTGGTTCCAAATGACAACTGATAATCAAAATGGCTTGATTATGTTTTTAAATCAAACTCAAAATAATGAGGATCAGAATAAAGCTATTGGTTACCAAATTTTAAATCATATTAAAGCTAATACCTTTACAGAAAAATAAAAATGATAGACAAAAAAGGCGAGTGTAGAACTCGTCTTTTTGTATAGGTGAAATTTACTTAGCTTTAATATAGTTAATACCATCAGCCGCAGGTGCGACAGACTTTCCTAAGAAAGCTACAAGAACAATAATGGTAATTACATATGGAGCGATTTGCATGTAAACAGCTGGAATTTTAGAAATGACCGGTAATTGATTGCCGATAATACTTAAACTTTGAGCAAAGCCAAAGAATAATGAAGAAAGCATGGCACCAATTGGATTCCATTTACCAAAAATTACTGCAGCTAAAGCCATAAATCCTTGACCAACAATAGTTGAAACAGAAAAGTTGCCAGAGATGGCTTCAGCGAATACAGCGCCTCCAATTCCTCCTAAGAATCCGGAAATTAGTACGCCAGCATAGCGCATTTTATAAACATTTACACCCATGGTGTCTGCTGCCTGAGGATTTTCACCAGCTGAACGTAAGCGTAGCCCAAAGCGCGTTTTATAAAGGATAAAAGATAAAAGAATAGCTAAGACAATCGCAACGTATGCTGGGAGAGAGGTGTTTTTAAAAAATATGTTACCAACAATAGGAATATTAGCCAATCCAGGGAAAGAAAAGTAACCAAAGTTGGCAGTAATATTTTCAGTTTGACCTTTTTCATAGATAGCTTTCACTAAAAATACAGCTAAAGGAGGAGCCATTAAATTCAATACAGTTCCACTGATAATATGATCGGCATGAAAATTAATAGTAGCCACAGCATGTAAAAGTGAGAATACTAGGCCAACAATTCCCCCAACTAAAGCGCCCAGCCAAGGGGTTGCTTTTCCGAAAGTGGAAGCGAAAGTTAAATTAAATACGATTGCGCTAAAAGCTCCCATCGTCATGATACCTTCAAGCCCAATATTAACAATTCCTGAATTTTCGCTATAAACTCCACCCAAAGATGTAAAAATTAAAGGAGCTGAATAGACGAGAGTTGATGAAATAATTAAAGCTAAAATTGTAGTTAAATCCATTAATTTTCTACCTCACTTCTAGGAATCTTAATGTCAGGACCATCGACAGCATTGTTAGGACCGATTTCTTCACCTTTTTTAAGAGGATGACTTTCAGAACTTTTCTTTACTTTAAATAAAAGTCCCACAACATAATTAATTGCGACAAAGAAGATAATAGCGGCAATTACAATTGAAACGATTTCGTAAGGAATTCCAGCAGCTGTTTGCATTCCAAGACCACCAATTTTTAAAATGGAGAAAAGGAGAGCTGCGATCAAAATTCCCCAGGCAGTTCCGCTTCCAAGTAAAGATACTGATAAACCATCCCAACCAATATCTACACTAGTGGTTTGAGTAAAGTAATTTTGATAAGTTCCCAGACCTTGAACAACACCGCCCATTCCGGCAAATGCACCAGATAACAGCATCGAAGTAATAATATTCTTCTTAGTGGACATTCCGGCATAACGACTTGCAAATGGATTAAGACCAACAGCTTTAATTTCAAATCCTAAAGTGGTTTTTTTCATTAAAAACCAGAAACTGACTAAAGCAATTAGGGCTAAGAAGATACCGCCATTAATTCTAGAACTTCCAAAAAGTTCACTGAGCCAATTAATATGTAGGCTTCCGTTTTCGGAAATAGTTTTAGTAGTATCGGTATCAATCCGAAAACTTTGGGGCATGATTTGTTGCATTAAATATTGGCATGAGTAAAGCACAATATAGTTAAGCATAATGGTAGTAATTACTTCATTAGTACCAAAATAAGCTCTTAAATATCCGGCAATTCCAGCAATAACCGCACCAGCAAATGCACCAGCAATAATTGCTAAAGGAAGAAGAATTATTTTTGGCAGGTGAGGATTTGCTAGCACTATCCAGATAGAAGTCAGCCAGCCAGCTTGAGCTTGTCCCGGCAACCCAATGTTGAAGAAGCCAGCAGTTGAAGCAATTGAAAAACCAATCGCAGTAAAAATTAGCGGAGTGGCTTCTCTAATCGTTTCACCAATTCCATTCATATTTCCCAAAGCACTTTCGAACATAGAGCTATAAGCTTGAATAGGATTATAACTCCAGATCATCATAATGATCGCACCGACCAAAAAACCGGCAATAACTGAAGTGATCGGTACTAAAATTTTTTTAGTTTTTTCACTTACACGAATCATTTTTTACGCCCTTTCTTTTTTAACCCCAGTCATGAGCAAGCCAAGTTCAGTTTCATTGGTGGTTTCAGGTTTAACTTTTCCAGCTAATTGTCCATCGTGTAAAACTAAAATTCTGTCTGAGAGTTGCATAATTTCATCTAATTCATAAGAAACTAGGAGAATTGCTTTACCATTGTCACGTTCATGGAGAAGCTGTTTGTGAATATATTCAATCGCACCAACGTCCAGTCCTCGTGTAGGCTGAAAAGCAATAATTAGATCACTGTTAAGATTTAACTCTCGAGCAATGATTACTTTTTGTTGATTACCGCCCGAAAGTTCACCTGCTGCTAAATTTTCATTGGTGGTACGAATATCAAACTGTTTGATTAATTTTTTAGCATGTTGATGAATCTTATCAAAGTTAATAATTCCATGCTTAGAAAATGGAGAATGGTAGTAATTCTTTAGAACTAAATTTTCAGCGATAGGCAATTGAAGAATGAGGCCATATTTTTGACGATCGGCAGGAATACTAGATACACCGAGCTGCGTAATTGTGCGAGGTGATCGATTAGTCATGTCCTTACTTTTGATTTTTACTTGACCACTTTCTACATGGCGCAAACCAGTTAAAGCTTCAACTAGTTCGTCTTGACCATTCCCATCGATTCCTGCAATTCCTACAATTTCTCCACCATGAATATCAAAGGACAATCCTTTGACGGCCAAATTCCCACGATTTTCTTTAACTTTTAGATCTTTAACTTGTAATATTTCAGGTCCAAGCTGAACAGGTTGTTTATGGAGAGTCATTTCAACATGGCGGCCCACCATTAATTCAGCTAGTTTTTCATCGCTGACATTCGCAACTTTAAAGTAGCCTACACTTTTTCCAGCGCGAATAACAATTACTCTGTCAGCAACAGCTTTAATTTCTTCTAGCTTATGTGTAATTAAAATAATAGATTTTCCTTCTTTGGCGAGACCTTTAAGGATTTGAATAAATTCAGTGATTTCTTGAGGAGTTAAAACCGCAGTGGGCTCGTCAAAAATCAAAATATTAGCACCACGATAAAGGACTTTTAAGATTTCTACTTTTTGTTGCTGAGCAATAGTGATGTCTGAGATTTTGGCATCTGGATTAACCCTTAAACCATACTTTTTAGAAAGGGCAAGTACTTCTTCGCGTGCTTTTTTTAAATTAAGCAGGGGTCCATTGGTAGTTTCATGACCAAGGATAATATTTTCTAGGACTGTAAAAGAGTGGGCAAGCATAAAATGTTGGTGAACCATCCCAATTCCTAAATTCTTAGCGACAGTTGGATTTTTGATGTTTACTTTTTTACCTCTAACTAAAATTTCTCCGCTTGTTGGTTCAAGAAGGCCAGATAAAATACTCATTAAGGTGGATTTTCCAGCACCATTTTCTCCTAAAAGTGCTAGAATTTCACCTTTTTTAAGTTCAAGATTAATACCATTGTTAGCTTTAAAACCATTAAAGTCTTTAACAATATTGGCCATTTCGATGACATTTTGTTGTTCGTCCATAATTTAGCCTTTCTATGTTTATAAAAAAACTCTCCGACTCAAAGCGAAGAGTTTTTCTCGTTAAAATTACTTACTTTGAAGGTGAGGTAGCAACCTTGATCTTGCCATTAATAATTTGAGTACGAGCTTTTTGAATTGCTGTCCAAGCTTTAGCATCTAGGTTACCTTTGGTGATTGAAACACCGTTTCCTTTTAAGCTGTAAACTAAATGCTTACCACCTGGGAATTTACCCTTGTAAGCATCATTAGCAATACTCTTAGTAGCAACGTTTAAGCCCTTTAATACAGAGGTTAAAGTGAAGTTGGATTTTTGACCACCTTTAGCAGTATAGTTACCGAGATTTGATTGATCTACATCAACTCCAATTACCCAAACCTTATCTTTTACAGGACGAGTTTGGTTATAGTCCTTAGCTTCTTGGAAGACACCGTTTCCAGCATTACCAGCTGCTTGATAAATTACGTCAGCCTTATCAGCGTACATCGATTGAGCAATTGATTTTGCTTTATCAGTTGAAGTGAAATTACCGATGTATTGGGTTTGAACTGTGATCTTTTTGTGGAGAGCTTTAGCGCCCGCAGCCACACCTTGCTTAAATCCAGCTTCAAATAAATCGATAATTTGAGATTTGGCACCTCCAATAAACCCTACTTTATTTGTTTTTGTAGTGTAGGCTGCAGCTAATCCACCAAGATAGGAAGCTTGATTACTTTCAAAAGTTGCGGATGCCACATTCTTTTGACCATTTACAACACTATCGATAATTACAAAGTTTTTCTTAGGGTTCTTTTTAGCTGCTGCTTTAACAGGATCAGCCAGCATATATCCCACCCCAAAAATGGTTTGATAACCAGCACTCGCAGCTTGATTAAAGTTAGGAGTATAATCAGCAGCACCACTGGATTGGAAGTATTGATAACCACCTTTTCCTTGCTTGAGATCGTGTTCTTTGCCATAAGCTTTAAAACCTTCCCAAGCAGCTTGATTGAATGAATGGTCATCAACACCGTTAGAGTCGGTAATTAAGGCAATGCTATGTTTACTACTTTTACTACCGCCAGTATCTTGTTTTTTACCTGAACAAGCTGAAAGAGCAATTCCAACAGATGCCAAGATTGCACCGAATGATAAAATCTTTTTGAACTTTGTGTTCATCGTTTTTCCTCCATCAAATAATACGAACGATTTGTGTATTATAATATCAATATGTACGTATTTAGTCAAATAAAAATATTATATTTAGCTAATATTTGCAAAAATAACAGCAAAAAGCATACTATTTAGTTAGAACAAAAGACGAATGTTCACTATTTTGAATACAAAAAAACACGACCTTCATGATGAAAGTCGTGTGAACTATTCTGTAATAAAAATTACTTAACAGCTTCCTTTAAGCCCTTACCTGGCTTAAAGGCAGGAATCTTAGTTGCAGGAATATCAATTTCTGCACCAGTTTGTGGGTTACGGCCCTTACGAGCAGCACGGTTTCTAACTTCAAAAGAACCGAAGCCAATAAGTTGAACCTTTTCGCCCTTTGCAAGTGCGTTTTGGATAGCTGAAAATACAGCATCAATAGCTTGGTCAGATTGAGTCTTATTCAAATCTGTAGAATCAGCTACTTCTTTAATCAATTCAGCTTTGTTAATAGTTGCCATTTAAAATACCTCTTTCTGATTGACAATTTTGGAAAAACAATTACGTTTTTCCATAGCTACACTATTCTAACACAGTTGAGCGCTACGTAGAATAAGGTTGAGCCAAAAAAGTAATAAATAATACGGATTATTAAAAAACTCCCCTTTTTTAAAGGGGAGTTTGATCAATATACGGGATCTGGAGTTGATATTATGAATTGATATGGCATTTCGCCAGATAAAACAAATTTTTCATATAGCATTCTAATTGCTCGTGACATTGTCAAATGACAAGTTTGCAAAACTTGTTTGGCAGCAATATATGCGGAATTATTAACAGATTTTTGAATTTTTTTCTTTTTGTCATATTCACATACATTTTCTTCAAGAGCATTCAATGTTGCAATCTTTTGTGCGGTTTCTTCTTCTTTTCGTGTCATCTTCTTAAAGGGTAAGAAACGATTGTTTGCCAGAAAATGTACGAATCCATTAATAAAAGTTCCTTGGCTTAGTCCAATTTTAGCTAAACGCTTTTTTACAGCAAAAACTAAATCTGAATTGAGTGTTACATTAATTATTCTTGTGATAATTTGCATCAAAATATATCCTTTCAAAGGTTGTTACTTACTATTTTGTCATATACAAATCTAAAAATAAAGAACGTAATCATACTTTAATATTCTGATAACAGAATTAACATATTTTTGTGAAAGTCTAGAGCTTTAGGTGTTTTAAGGTTAGAAAAAGTTTGAAATTTTCACTTAATTTTATAGATATTATTTATCTTTTTCGCTGATTTGCTTGGCCATTTTATTCATTTTCTTTTGTGTGATAACCTGTTTGCGCTTTTCTTTAATTTGGACGGCTTCTTGGATACGAGGATCTTTTCTTATAATACTTATTCTATATCCTAAGGTAGAAGCAACTGTCAATACCCACACAAACCATTCTGAATGCCAGAAAATGAAGAAGACACTAGAAGCATCCTTTAATAAATCAATTACCAAATCAGAAGATAGGTCTTCAACATCAAGATGCTTGCCAAAATAAATTTGCATCCCAATATTAAGAGCAAAGATAAAGATCCAACCCACTAAATAAGTCCAATTGCGTCTGATTTTGATAATAGGGCGCCCATATTTATCGCTCTTTCCGTCATCTTTAATATTTACCCCGCGCGCTTGAAGCCAACCAATAAAGAGGCCAAGTGCGAATAAAAGCAGCGTTAATAAAATATCTTGCCAATTCATGTGGGTATTGATGGAAACAATCATCATAATGAAAGAATAGATTGGCAAAATTACCATTTCTTTACGAGTAATCTTTTCGTATTCAAACGTTCCTTTAATAAAGGGACGTAAAAGTAGGATTAGTAAAATTATTAGCTACATAATGTCCTCCAGAGCAAATGTAAAAGAGATCCATAAAACATTTCTTTTTTCTTATTATTCCATTTTCTCCATTATCTGGCAATTTAGCTTGTTATTAATTATAGCTACTTTAATTTTTCAGGCGCACCTACGAAGAGGTAATTAAGAAGCGCGATCGTCAAGAAGATGACGGCACTAATAATTACCCCAATCTAGCCAAAGTAACTTCAAGCATTAATTCCAATCAGGGTTCCTAAAGAACCACCTAAAAAATAGGAAAACATAAAAATTGAATTGTTCCGGCTGTTAGAATTCCGACTCAGTGATTGAATAATTGCTTGATTAGTAACTTGACTGAATTGAGTGCTCAAATCTAGAAGGATAATTCCAACCATCAATAAATAGATTCAATGAGTAAAAATACTAAATATGATATAGACGATTACTCCAAACCACCAACTAATAAGAATGTTAGTCTTAGGAGAATAGCGATCGACCATTTTCCCAATAAAGGGAGCAGCAAAAATCGATACGATTCCTAGTAGTCCCATACTTCCAGCTACAGCGCTATCATAATTGAAATATTTATCTAAAAGAAAAGCCAGCGTTGACCAAAACAGTTTGACAATTCCGAACATGCAGAAAGCGTTTAAAGCTGAACCGCGAAGATAGCGATACTTTTTAAAGAGTTTAGGAAGGGATAGGAGGATCCGAACGTAATTATAGTCTTTATTTGGAAATTGAGTAGAGAAGTGCTATTTCAGCCAAAGGAGGTATGGCAGATCATCCAAGATGAGAAAGTAAGAAATTCTGGACATCTTCAGTACAAGAAAATAGGCTGATAGTACGTGGTGGAAAATCAATTAATTCACTTGCTTGAAAGCGATGATCATTAGTTGTAAGTATTTTTGCCATTTGCAAGGGTAACATCGTCTGATAATCAGAATTAGCAATTACTTCTAAAAGGGTGTTAGTGTGACCAATTTGCTTAAGATCGTCAGAAAAATCAAAGATATTAAGTAATTGCTGGCTGACGGGACAATAACGCGACGCAATTAACAATTTGGAAGAAGTAATTTGTTTTAAAGAAAAGGCTGAAGGAAGAGCAGACTGGCTAGAAACTAAGGCAAATCCTTCTTGAAATAGTTTGTTTTCCAAAAATTCGCCCTCAATATCTGATTGGTTTTCCTCGTTAATGATGATGGTGTCAAGCTGACCGTCGTTGAAATACTTAACTAAATCAATCCCTTTAACAGAAATTTGGAGGTGTTTGATATCATTGAGATGTTGAGCGATAAAGTTAGAATAGTGATAGGCAGCAATATTGTCCAAGATGCCGATGCGTAGCAGTTCCCAGTTGATTTGAGGAGTAAGGCTGAGACTTTTTAGGTCATCCAGAAGGTACTGAGATTTATTTTTTAAGTTAAGACCAGCTGTTGTAAGCTCGACACCTTGGCTGTTGCGAGTAAAAAATTGTTGATGGAAGATTTTCTCTAATTGACGAATTTTTTACTAACGGTAGAAGGATCCAGGTAAAGATAATTACCTGCACGACTAAAACTATGGAACTGACTGACAGCGATAAAGATTTTGATGAGTTCAATATTAAGATTATTCATTGTTACCTCTTTTAGATAAGGAGTTTTAATATGGGAAAAATTAATCAATTTACAAAATGGGCACAAGATTTGCAAAGTATTGCCCAAGCTGGCTTGCATTATGGCAAAGATGTTTTTGATCGTGAGCGTTATGAAGAAGTAAGGAGAATCGCCGGCGAAATGATGCAAGCCAAAACTGGTCTTCCGCAAGAGCAAATAGAGACTCTGTTTTTAGGGGATGAAGGATATCAAACTCCAAAAATTGAAACGCGCGCAGTAATTGTAAAAGATGACAAAATTTTGCTTGTTCGCGAAAAAATGGCCCAGGAATGGTCACTTCCCGGGGGTTGGAATGACTATGATCAAACTGTAGCCCAGAATTGCGTTAAAGAAGCTCGAGAAGAATCTGGCCGAATTGTCAAGCCGATAAAATTGATTGCTGTTCAAGATCGAAATCATCACAATAAACCTATTTTGGCGACAAACGTTACGAAATTGTTCTTTTTGTGTGAGGAACTAGGTGGGGAATTTGTACCTAATGATGAAACTGATGCTTGTGATTACTTTAGTTTAGATAATTTACCGAAGTTGTCAATTGACAGAAATACTAAAGAGCAAATTGCGATGTGTTTGGCAGCAGCTAAAGGTCCTAATTGGAAAACTAAGTTTGAATAAATGTAAAAGGGGTGTACTAGATAATGTCATGGTGGCTGGAAATCCTGCTAAAGTTGTAAAAAAGTTGGATAAAGAGTAGGAAGGTGTTTTTCTTGACTGCTAACTTATGTCAATTTTTATAATGAAGATAAAAGGAGTGAAATATTATGTTAGAAAAAACTATTCGACTTGTAATTCCAGATTGGCAAGCAGGAGATAACCCTGTTTATGAATTGGGGGCTAAAGTATTAAAAGCTATTGCCCCTGAAAATAAAAATCAAAAGACGATTACAGTAAAAACAGTCCATAGCACTAAACCTCAAAAAATGGAAAATGGGGTTAAGGGACAATCCGCAATTTTGAAAAATCTTCAAAATACTAAAGAGGTTATTTTAAAAGAAAAGCCTGACAGCATTATTACTTTTGGCGGAAATTGTTTGGTTTCGCAACAACCGATTAGCTATCTGAATGGAATTTATGGCGAAAAGATGGGTGTAATTTGGATTGATGCGCATCCAGACATTTCAACACCCGATGTTTATTACAATGAACATGCGATGGTGGTGGGAAATTTGCTTCATTGCGGTGATTCGGTCATTCAAAAAGAAGTGGATCATCCTTTAAAGCCTAATCAAATTTACTATGCAGGCTTGCAAGAAGTAACACCAGCCGAAAAGGATCTCTTGAGTCAAGCTGGCGTAGAGTACAAAATCGAAGAGTCTCATGAATTGGATCCGGCTGAAGTCAGAAAATGGATTAAAAAGAACAATTTCGAATATCTTTATATTCACTTAGATGTTGACGTGATGGATCCTAGCCCATCAGTCTTTTATGCAACTTATTTCAATAATCCAGAGCTAAAGAAAATTCCAGAAAATGCGGCTAAAGGAAAAATTGAACGAGAAGCTATATGGCGCTATATTGGTGACCTTAGCAACGAGTTTGATTTGGCTGGTTTTACTATTGCGGAATACCTTCCATGGAGTGCGAAACAGATGCTAGATTTGATGAAAATGACGAGTATTTTTTAACAATTGATTTCTTTTAGTTTGTGAACGTCTTATAATTTAAGTGAGATTACTGAAAAGGAGATCAGTTATAGTTTAAGGGATAATCAATTTCATGATTATAGTTTTTGAGCTTGCCATACCTTAAATCATAATAATAAAAATGAATACTCTAGAGATTGTTTCATTAATTATATTAGTCATTTTAATTAGTTTTTGGTTCTATTATCATGAGCGCTTATTAAAAGCTAAAAAAGAAAATGAGAGATTAGTAAAGAAAGCACAAAAATTACAAGATAATAGCAATGACTAATTGTAAAATTTTGAGATAAAAACAGAAAAAACATTCATGACACGATGCATGAATGTTTTTTACTATTTCAGTGTTTTTAAGTTAATAATGAACGAGATCATATCCCCATGATACTCGACCTTGATTTTTCCTTTAAAAGTATGTACTAAGTCACGCGCCATAGAAAGACCAATGTACCATCAACATCTAGTTTTTCTACTGTCTTAGCTAAAATTAGATGGTAGGAGCGATAGCCATTTGCTTTAGCATTAGTAATGTAGTCTTTTTTCTTAATTATTTGAATGTCTGACATCTGTTTTAGCGAGTTGATACAAGTATAAATGTCATCGATAAAATTGCAGACAATTCGAATGCCGATACTATCGCGATTTTCTCTTAAGGCAGAATAAGGCGTCAAGGGTAAATTTTTCTTTTGACACTTTTGCTTCATACTATCTTGCGATTTAATTCGACCATTTAAGTGTTCAAATAGACTTTCATGATGCTGATTTTGATAATCAGAATTTAAGTCATTGATCCCTGTCATTAAGTCATCTAGTATTTCGTGTAGTGTAGGTTCGAAATCTCCGTAAATATTCAACATTAATCACCCTTTTCTATGGTATTTAATTATAAAAGGAAGAATTAGAAAAAAGTGTTAAGTAAAAGAAATTTTTCTAAAAAGTATGCTTTTAGTTTTAGTCCAAATTTGATGGATTAAGTAAGCTGAAGCAAAGGATAGTATCCATGTACTGGACCATAGGAAAATTAATGTGAGAAAGGGATGGATATAAGCAGTTGATTGTAAATGGAGAATTTGCCAAAGTAATTCGCTCCAAAATACATTTGATAAATAAGCGCGATAAGCGTATGTCGCTAAGAAATGAAAGATATGTAATTCTTTGATTTTGTGGTTTTTTACTTGAAAGAGGCAAAAAGCGCTAATTAAGGCAATAACTGCTAAACAATAAAAAGTCATAGATGGTTTATAATAAGGAGCATTATTAAAATTAACAGGATGGCCAAAAGATTGAAATTCGAGATTTGTCCAGATAAAGCAACTCGCAAATAGCAGTGCAAAAACACTGCAAAATTTTGTAAAAAATGAATTTACATATGTGTGAAATTTCCAAGCGAGCATCCCGTATACACCATATATGAAGAATGAAATAAAGATGCGATCTAATAAATACCAATCTTTAGCGTGAATTCCGTGAAAGACATAATAATCATAAAATAAAAGCCAGCCAAAATAGATAATAAAAGTGAAAATTGCTACCTTAATTCCGCGCTTAGGGCTAGTCATGGCTTGACTTAGCTGCCAAAAGAGTGGCATTAAAATAATGAATTGGAGCATCATTGTGTTGTACCAAAGATGGGGAGCGGCATTACCATTAATGAATTGCCAGCAGAACGACGTGAAATTATAGTAATGATTTACTTGTTGCAAATTCGGCATAATTAATAAATAAATCAAGGTCCACCAAATAGTTGGTACAAAGAGATTCTTCCAGCTACTTTGATAGTAAAGTTTAGGATTGAATGTGCATTTTAGGTCATGGATTCGAATAGTTGTGTAGAGGATGCCAAAGATAAAAGCTGGGGCAGTGTATTTGACCAAATTATATAAAAGTCCAAATATATCTTGAATTGGATTGGGTTCTTTAGGCGTCATGATCATTGCCATGATGGGTTGGGACATTACAGCTGTGCAGGCAAAAACTTTTAGATAATCACCAATATCGGCAATTTTGAAACTAGAATAGTTATATTTTTCCATATAATCCTCCAAAGTGTTTTTCTGAAGAAAATTGTAACACGCTTTCAATAAGGAAAATAAAAACAGATCAGGTATAATAAAAAGAATATAAGATAGAAGGACTTTCAAGTTTTAGTTGACGCACTTACTACGATCCTGTATATTTATTAACAACAATAATTTCACACACTATGAGTAGAAGAGTAGCTTGCAGCTAGTTTAATTCAGCGAGCCTGGCGTAGTGAAAGCAGGTTTAAATTTGTGTAGGTGAAAGTAATCTATGAGTGACTAAGGCGACCAGGAGGAAGTTTTAGACGGGAGTGCCCGTTACTGCACCAGCGTATCTGAGTTTTCACGTACGCGTAAGGCATTATTAGTGATAATAATGTAAATAAAAGGTGGTATCACGCAAAGGGCGTCCTTTAGGCAATTCGCTTAAGGGATGCCTTTTTTCATGGTGAAAAAACGGGAAGGGATAGAAATAATGAAAAAATCGAAATCGTTTCGACAAACATTAGTTATTGCATCATTGATTTTTGGAATGTTATTTGGGGCTGGGAATTTGATTTTTCCAGTACATCTCGGTCAATTAGCGGGTAAAAATTGGCTCGCAGCGAGTAATGGCTTTTTAATTTCGAGTGTGCTTTTACCGTTAATGGCGTTGATAGCGATTAGTATTACCCATTCACAAGGTGTTTTTGATTTGGCTAAACCTGTTGGATCAAAGTATGCTCTCGTTTTTCTAGTGTTAATTCATATTACTCTTGGACCGCTTCTAGCAACTCCTAGAACAGCAACTGTGCCCTATACAATTGGAATTGCACCATTTTTACCAGCAAATTTAGATAAAGTAGGTCTAGTCATCTTTTCAGCAATATTTTTTGGGATTGTATATGGTTTGTCAGCGACAGAAGCTAAGGTTACTGATTTAATTGGGAAAATCTTGAATCCGATATTCCTTGTTCTCTTATTTTTGATTTTCTTCTTGGCTTTCTTAAATCCAATGGGAGCTGCGAAAACTGCTCCGGTGACCAGTGCATATACGACAAATGCTTTTACGAATAGCTTTTTACAAGGCTATAATACTATGGATTGTTTGGCTGCTTTGGTCTTCGGTATCACAGTAATTACGGCCATTCGTGAGATGGGCTTTAAACAAGAAAAAGAAGTTGCGATGACTACCGTTAAAAGTGGTCTCGTGGGTATTTTGGGGATTGCGGTGATTTACATTTGCTTAATTTGGTTAGGTGCAACAAGTTTGCATGACTTTAAATTAAGTTCAAATGGGGGAACAGCATTATCTCAAATATTCCATCGTTATTTAGGTATTGGAGGGGATGCACTAATTGCTGTTTTAACTACTTTGACTTGTATTACAACAGCAATGGGATTAGTAGTGGCATTTGCGCAAGATTTTCATCAACGCTTTTCTAAAATTTCTTATAAAACATTTTTAGCAATTAATTGTTTCCTTTCATTCGTAATTGCTAATTTGGGATTAGATATGATTATAAGTTGGTCAAAGCCAGTTTTGATGCTTCTATATCCATTAGCAATTTCATTGGTTATCTTGGGCATTCTTTCACCTTTATTCAAAAATGATCCAATTGTTTATAGAGTAACCACTGCATTGACGTTGATTCCGGCGATTTTTGATATGATTAATGCATTGCCAGATGGATTGCGGTCAACTGCTTTTATTCAAGAAATTTTGACTTATGCTCAACATTACTTGCCGATGTTTGATATTGGCTTTAGTTGGGTAAGTTTCAGCTTAATAGGATTGATTGTTGGATTGGGAATTCATTTCTTGAGAAGACAGAATTCTGCAGTAGTAGAGGAATAGTTGCACCAAATTCCATAAATAACATCTACACAAAAAGACGAGGGAATCCTCGCCTTTTTTCATTTAAAAAATTTTTTCTATAGCTTAAAAGTTAGCTTTTCTAACGTAAGTATCCTTAGAAACCCGGTAGAAATCTTTACCATGTAACTTAATTACTTTACCGTAAGTTGCAACCTTAGTGTTCTTCTTAAGAAGCTTCTTGCTTGCGCGCTTGCCGGCTTTGGTGTAAGTGTAAGCATTCTTCTTCAAAGTGCGCTTAGTGCCGTCAATGTTAACAGTTCTGATGAAGCTGTTTTTACCAATTTGGTAGTAACGCTTGCCTTTGATAGTCTTAGTACCTAAAACCTTAACGGTGGCACCGAGCTTGATAGTCTTTTTGCCAACACGCTTGCCTGATTTGTTATAAACGTAAGCATTAGCCATGACAACTTTCTTGCTGCCCTTGGTATTAGTAGTATCAGTGTCAGTCTTTTCTTCGTCAGTTTTATCAGTGGTATCAGTAGTTTGATTATCTTTGTTTTCAGTTTGGCTGTCCTTATTTTCTTCAGTAGATAATTTGCCTAAAGTAACGTCAGCTTTTTCTGACATTGTTTGGCCCATTACATTGAGGGTGAATTCAATGCTGCCTTTACCTTCTTTATAAGCGGAAGCTGGAAAGACAAGATCGAAGCTTGAACCGTCAGTAGCAACGTTTTCTTTTGTGCCTTCAGCGCCGTTCAAGGTAACAGATTCAATCATCTTTGAAATGTCTTGGCCTTTAGTCATTGGTGACTTAGAACCATCAACGTGAAGGCTTAAACCAGTAACTTTGCCATCCTTAGTAGTAACTGTTGCGCTGTCGCCAAAAAATTGGGCAGCTTCAGATGGGGTAGTCGTGCCTGCTTTAGTAACGGAAAGGGAAACAGTTTGCTTTTGATCTTGGGTGCTGATTACCATTACATCGTTAGTGGTATCATCTGCTGCAAAAGCAGGTACAGCAGTGGCAGTAGTAGTAATACCAGCTGCAGTTAAAGACAAGGCAGCTAAAATGACTTTAGTACTTTTTTTCATGGAATTAACTCCTAACTATTTGAATAAATATATTACTTTTATATTATAGTTCAAAAAAGTAAAGCGGTTACGTTATTTTTTATTTTATATAAATAACAGCTTTTTTAAACTTGTAACCGTTTGCTTTAGTTGGTATAAAAATTTTATAATAGGTAAAAAAGTGGAAGAGAAGGTAAATAAGAATGAATAAAAATTTTATCAAGGTTCTAGTAACAACCACCGCGGCCATTAGTCTAATGGGAATGACAGCGGATTCATCAATTAATCAACCTCAAATTGTAAAGGCAGCCCAAGCTTCGCAAAAGAGTGTCAGCATGCTTGTTTATAAATATAGTGCTAACCACACTAGTCGACAAAAATCAATGGCGCGTGGCTTCGTGGGTACTAAAGCTCATGTAGGAGTGAAAAATGGAAAAATCACTAAGCTGATTGTCCATGTAGATGGAAAAAATAGCCCTTTAGGAAAAGGTAAAAATGTAGAAAGTATTATTCGCAATTTAAAGATTAATGGAATTAGTGGTAAGAAAGCCAATATCACGAAGAATCATTCCAGTTTTGATTTTGTTTTTCCAGCTAAGGCTTTTCAAAATGACTCATGGAGTAAAATGAAAGTGACTATTAATTTTGGTGGCAAAATGACTGAAGATGCTTGGATCAAGTTCGGTAAAATAGGCGGGATCAAAACTGCTGCTACTCCCAAAACTAAGGCAGTTTCACATAAAAAAGTGAGTAAGAAAGCAAGCCATTAGTAAAAATCAGGCTTTTTCTGAAAGTAAACATATCCAATATATAAAATATGTAGTATATAAGAAATATCATAGTGGAGTTTCTGCTGCCAATAACTTTTATACCCATAAAGCCAAGGTGGTAAAGCAAAAATCTGGTTACAAAGTCACTTTAACTATCAGAGTTAAACATGGATTGGTAAAATTTGAACCGTTATCAATGTCAGTGGGGAGGATTCTTGATCGAACTTTTACCCATCAAAATGGCAAAGATATTTGGACTTATACTTTTCATATTAGTTCTATTAAGGTGCTTGAGCATGAAATTTCGGGTAGAGTACGTTTAAGCGTTCCGATTGCGAACATTCATCAGCGGACTTTTGAAGTTTGGTTTAGTTTTGGTAAGCTTGATTTAAGAAAAGGCACAATTATACAAAAACAAAGTGCCATTAGTAATGAAACCGAGTCCAAAACTTCTATCTCCCGGGATTCAGCGAGCACAACTAGTTCAAAAACATCCACTGCTGCGACGCAGGCGCCTTTAGCTGAAGAAGCTGCTACCAAACCAGAAAAAGCAGAATCTCAAGCTGCTCTGCCTAGTAAAAAGGCCCTTGCTAAATATGATGTTTTGCCTAAAGATAAACAGCCCACGTATGCAGATGTGGTACTAATTAAATATCCAATTTTGGAAGAAGTAATTATCTTTATCGTTTTAGCGGGAGCGATTGTTGGAGTGACCTTGTTTTTGTCGAAAAAAGTTAAGAAAAAGGAGGAGAGGTAATGAATAAATTTGTAAAATTTGGATTATTCTCCTTTTTGCTGTTTTTTATCTGTCTGTTTTCTGCAGAGACGGTTTTAGCTAAAGATGTAAATTACAAGACTTATAAATATGGGACTTCCCAAACTTCAATGGCTGATGGTTACTATGCTCGCCCAGCTAAAGTTGTGGCGGACGGAAATCGCTATTTAGTCACAATGACGATTCGCACCAAGCATAACTTGAGTCCGTGGCCGGTAAAAGTAAACACCATCAATGGGCAAAGCCCTTTGAAGATTACTAAAACGCGTCATGGAACTGATTATGATTATAACTACAGTTTTTATGCCGACAATCTTGACCACAAAATCTCGAGTTCGATTAGCATTGATGTGCCCAAAGTTTACAAGGCCGATCACCAAATTTCGTTCCTGTTTGATCAAAATTTGCCTGCCTTAAAGAAAACGGATAAAACTCCGACCAAGGACAAAGTACCACCTACTAAATTAGCGAGCACTTCTCATCCTAAAAGGGATGAAAGTAAGAGTGGTCAGAAGACACAAGATCCAGATGCACTAATTAGTCAGGCAAAGAAGCAGTCAGAAGCAGTGAAGAAAGAAGAAGGGGATCTGGCTGCTCAGCGTTTAAAGCAAAATCAAAAAAATAGGCTTGATAATGAACATAACGAGCGCATGTTTTATTATGTGATGCTCGGAGGGATAATTTGTTTAATTATCCTTATAGTAGCATGTGTCTTCTTCGTATTAAGTGTAAAGAATAATAAAAGGTCAAAAAACAAAAAATGAAATCACATAAAGGATTAATTATTGGCTTAATCATTTTCCTATTGGTATTAGTAGGGGGAGGATTTACAGCTAAACATTTTATTGATAAAAAGGTTGCCGATAATCAAAAGATTGTGGCAACGAGTGCGGCAATCGTGGAAATCTTTGATAAATTGAATCTTAATCTGGCTGCCGTGCCCAAGACGCAGACTAAACTCCCAGCTCGTTATCAAAATGTTCCCAAAATTGGTAGTCCAATGAATCCCAGTGTTGAAAAAATTGCTTCTCTAAATCCCACTCATGTTTATGCGGTTTCAACACTTAAAGATCAATATGGGGCAGCTTTCAAGAAGCAAAGTGTTGATGTCACGTATTTAAAATTAGATTCAGTAAATGACTTAAAGTCAACTCTTAACAATTTAGGCAAAGAGTACTATCGGACGTCCGAAGCGAATACTCAAATTAATAAGATCAATATCGCTGTTAAAAAGGTGAAGGCACGCATTCATGGTCGAAAGCCAAAAGTTTTAGTTTTAATGGGCTTACCAGGTGCTAATTATATGATTTTGACCAATAAGTCTTATGTTGGTAATTTAGTTCAAATTGCTGGTGGCGAAAATGTTTATCATTCAAATAATCAAATCTATCTTTCTCCTAGCAATGAAAGCTTAGCAACAAAGAATCCAGACGTGATTTTACGATTAGAACATGCGCTGCCAAAGGTAACTCTGCCTCAGTTTAAACGAGAATTTAAGACTAACTCACTATGGAAGAAAATGCTCGCGGTTAAAAACCATCGCGTTTATGACTTGCAGCAGCCTGATTTTAATGCTTCGGCGAATATGAATGTCCCAATTGCCTTGAATAAAGTAAGTCACTGGCTCTATCCGGAGAAATAAGAATGAAAAAAACTATTATTACCTATTTTGCGCTCATTGTTTTACTAGCAGCGACCTTCTATTTTGCTTTAACGCATGGCGCCAGTAAGGTTTCGTTTACAAATTTAATCAACACGCAATTAAATGTTTTATTTAATATTCGGCTTCCGCGGATATTTTCGGACTTAGTAGCGGGTGCCGCTTTATCGGTAAGTGGGGCCTTTTTTCAGGCAAGTTTGCGCAATCCGATTGCGGATCCTGGATTTATGGGAGTCTCGACAGGGGCAAGTTTATTTGAAATTGTATTTGCCTTGATTTTTCCCAGCATGTTTTTAGGGAAAATCTTCTTTGCCATTTTGGGCGGCTGTTTTGCATTTTTACTTTTAGTTCAGTTCCAAATTAGAATGAATCCTTATAAGTTAATTATTGTTGGAGTGGCACTCGATGCAATTTTTAGTGGGTTAATTTCAGTGATTGCTCCTGAAAAAAATGCTGGGATGTCGCTCGCTACCAGTACCTGGACGACGACAATTTGTTTAGGCATTATTGGGATCATTGGGATTATTGGTGCTTTGTTTCTATCATCATGGGCAAATTATTTAAAGGTGAATGATGAAGAATTGAGCTCTTTAGGCTTATCAGCACAAAAGATGCGGCTGATTTTACTTCTTTTGGCAACGATTTTGGCTTCGGCTGTGACTGCCAGTGTGGGCGTACTAGCTTTTATCGGAATTATTGTTCCTCATCAAGGAAGATTTTTAGTAGGTCATGATTATGACAAATTAATTCCATTTTCGATTATTGCAGGAAGCTGGTTTTTGCTATTTGTCGATACGGTGGGAAGAACAATCATTGCTCCTGATGAAATTGCTGCCAACGTACTCTTAGCAATTATCGGGGGGCCTGTCTTGATTGCCATTTTGGCTAAAGAAAATCGAGGTAAAAGTTATGATTAAACTCGAAGGCGTGAGTTTTGCGTATGGAGATTATCCGACGGTGAGGGACGTGTCTTATGAATTAAAAGACCATCAAATTACGACCTTAATTGGACCTAATGGTTCTGGAAAATCAACTTTATTTAAATTACTGACGCGAAGCTTAAAGCCGAATAAAGGCCAGATTTTATTAAATAGAGAGGATATTTGGACTTATCCCCCTAAAAAATATGCTCAAAATGTCGCCATTGTTCATCAACAAAATCAAATTTATGATCAGATTCAAGTAATTGATTTAGTTAGAATGGGCCAGATCCCTTATGAGGATAATTTTAAAAACAGTGATCGGTTGACTAAAATTCTTGATTATTTGGAATTGAGTGATTTAAAAAATAAAGATCTTAGTTGCCTTTCTGGAGGCCAGAGACAGCGAGTTTGGCTTGCAGTGGCTTTAATGCAAGATCCAGAATATTTATTTTTAGATGAGCCCACTACGTATCTTGACCTACATTTTCAATATAGTTTTTTAAAACTTTTACGACGTTTAAATAAAGAACAGAATCTGACAATTTGTATGATCTTGCATGATTTAAATGAAGCTCTTGAGTTTAGTGATCGAAGTGTTCTTTTTAATCACGGTGAGATTGTTGCTGAGGGAAGAAGCGAAGAGATTTTAATACCTGAATTGGTTGATCCGATTTTTAATATCAATTCTGAACTGATTGAAACTAAAACTGGTAATTATTTGCGTCAATATTGAATTAAAAAGGATTTTCTCAAAAGAACCATCTTAGAGAAAATCCTTTTTATTGTTCTGTTTGTCTTTTGAAAGCTTCTTTTTCTTTTTGCTTTACTAAAATTGTGTCAATTACATCTGAAAGCTTAATACTATTGAGTTTAGCTTTAGCTGCAACTTCAGCTTGATTGTAATATTCTTTTAGAGTTTCTTGGATATTGCCACCCACGATGCAGTCAGGATTAGTTTTATAATCAATTTGAAAAAGTGGTTTATTTTTTTCAACTACTAAATAAACATCCAATAATGAAATTTGATCAGTAGCTTTAGCTAATTTAGGATCAGGGGTGCCATGAGTAGTTTTAATTGCGAAAAATTTATGCTGCTGAAGGTGATGGCGCAGAACTTGCTTCAATGTATAAAGGTGGAGCGATGGGATATTTGCATGGAATGAGTGACGCTTTTGCTCATATTACTGGCCATGAACCGGAAGGGATGGAGCATTTTTTAGCAAGAAATTATCAAGAAAATTAAATTGCCTATTATAGATTGAAACTACTAGAATAGATAGAAGATATTATTTTAGTTTCAATAAGGGTGTTTAAAATGTTGAAAAATATTGTGTTTGATTTTGGAAATGTAGTAATGAATTATGATCCCGATAAAATTTTGAATCATTATGACTTAAGTCCGGCTGATCATGAATTACTTAAGAAGACAATTTTTCAATCTAAAGAATGGTTAGAAATAGATCGGGGTAATTTGTCAGAAGATGAAGCTACCAAGATTTTTATCAAAAAGCTCCCTAAACGATTGCATGATCAGGCAAGAACTATTATGCAGACTTGGCCAAGCAAAGTGGTCTTTTATCAAGATGTATTTGATTGGATGAAAGAATTAAAAGCCGATGGTTATCATATTTATGCTTTATCGAATACGGGGATGCGCTTTGCGAATTATTTGATGAAGAGTAAGTATGGGGAAAATTTTGATGGCGGTGTTTTCTCGGCAGCCGAAAAATTGATGAAGCCGGATGCTCGCATTTATGAAAAGTTGCTCACCCGTTACCATCTTAAAGCTGGGGAATCTTTATTCATTGATGACTTGAAGGAAAATACTGCGGCAGCTGAAGATTTAGGAATGTATGGTTTTACTTTTTGGATTGATAAATTGTCAGAACTAAAAGATTATGTTTCCAAAATTGGAAAGGAACAGTAAAAAAGGAACAGTAAACATGAGGAAAGCCGTTCCAAAATTAGATGATAGTTTAACTAATGATCAATTTTTGAATTTAATTGTAGAGAGTTTTCAATCCGTACTATTTGGAACTGTCAATAAAATCGGCAATCCCATCACCAATGTTGCTGATATTGAAGTAAAAGATGCCAATCAATTAATATTTGCCACAACTTATCAAAAAGCCTTTTACGATAGATTGAAAAATCATCCGCTAATTTCAATTACTGCTCTAAAGGGTGAGGAGACATTAGATAGTGTTAGTTTTACTTTAAATGGAGATGTTCATGAAGTGGACGATAAGTATTTAGATGAAATTTTTGCTAAAAGACCTGAAATTTTACGTCCATTTGCAATTACTCCCATTAATGGTTCAATCTATGATTTGCGCCAGCAACCAATTTTTCAAAAGCAATTCAAGTTTTAAAATAAAAATGGATCTTCCCCAGAAGTGAGAAGATCCATTTTTGTATACGAACTATCTAATTATTTAAATAGGCAGTGAACAACGCTATGTAAATATCAATGAATTTTAAATACATCTCTTGATCGACATACTCGTTGACTTGATGAGGCGTATCATTTCCTGGGCCAAAAATTGCCAATGGAAAATCTGGACCTTTATCAATAATTAGATTTGAAGCGTCAGTAACTGGATTCAGAGCGAACGTTGGAATTGCTTTTCCTACAAATTCAGCGCCAATCTTTTGAGCTAATTTTATAAATTTGGATTGGCCATTAGTCTCAATAGAAGGTTCAGACATGTAAACATCAAGGTCGACTTTAGCGCCAGCTTTATTTTGTTTAGCGATCATTTCTTTTAAGTTCTTTTCAACTTCGGCATTATTGAATTCGGGAATTGTCCTAATGTTTGCTTCAGCTTGAGCCAATGCAGGAATTGAATTTACTTGATCACCACCATTAAAAATTGTAGTACTAAAAGTTAACTTTCCCAATTGAGAATTAGTTTTTGAACTATGATTAAAGAACCTATTGGCCTCGATAAGCAATTTCATCAATGGATTGATTGCATTATAGCCATTTTGAGGACGTGAACTATGGGCCTCAATTCCATGAGAAGTGAAACGAACATCCATAGAGCCTTTGTGAGCAATTGCAATTTGATATCCGGTTGGTTCACCGATCAAAAGGGCATCAACATCCCGCATATATCCTTTATTTTTAAGCAGTTGGGAACCTTGTTCGCCGATTTCTTCACCAAAACTGGCCATCAAACGTAAAGTTCCATGTTTTAATAAATGATGATCATGAATACTGATCAATGCAATCACCATTGCTGTCAAACCGGATTTCATGTCGGTAGTTCCGCGACCATAAAGCTTTCCATCAATATTGGTCAGTGTGAAAGGATCGGTTTTCCATTGACTTAAATCTCCTGCTGCCACTACATCCATATGACCTGACAAGCCTAAAACAGGTTTACCGCTTCCAATTTCTGCAATCAGATCTCCTCGAGTTTCGCTAAATCGCAGAATCTTAGCCGAAATATCGTGCTTTTTGAGTAATTTTTGTAAATATAAAGCAACTTCCATTTCATGATCGTTTACAGAGTGAATGGCGATTAGATCTTGTAAAATCTTAAGTTCTTCATCATCAGTAAAAGAATTCTTAACTATGTCCATTTTTTCCTCCTATTTCTATTATCAATATAAAAGAAGCAAAACAAAAAAGCCCATCGAATGCAATGGACTTTTTAGAAAATTTATCCCGAATTACGTAAACCAGAAGCAACCCCGTTGATAGTAATTGGAATAATGCTTTCATAAACGCCGTGAATTTCGTCTTCACGATCGCGTTTAATCATTTCAACTTGAATAAAGTTCAAAATATTGAAGTATGGCATTCTGTAGTCTAAGCTCTTTCTTAAAAGAGGAGCGTCAGCTAAAAGTTCATCATGACCCTCGATTTTAAGAATAACTTCCTTGGTTAATTTCCATTCTTTGTAAATTGCGTCAAAAACAGCCTGAGTTTCTAATCCTTCAGAAAGTTCGGCATACTGTTTGGCAATTTCCATGTTGGATTTTGACAAAACCATATCAACATTTGACATCAATGAATGGAAGAATGGCCAACCTTGGTACATAGCTTGAAGCTCTTTTAAGTTGTCTGGATTTTGATCAATAAAGTGCTTGAAAGCAGAACCCACGCCATACCAACCAGGAAACATTACCCGGCTTTGAGACCAAGAAAATACCCACGGAATTGCTCTTAAACCAGAGAAGTCAGAAATTTTCTTTCTAGATGCTGGACGAGAACCAACATTTAGGTTAGATATTTCCTTAATTGGAGTTGCTTGCAAGAAGTAATCAAGAAAAGCAGAATTTTCAAAAACGAGCTTACGATAAATCTTATTACTTTCGGCGACGATTTCATCCATCGAGGAACGAAATTCAGTAATATGATCTTCGCTCACGATTTGTTTAGAAACCATACGATCAATTGTGGCAGAGGCGAGCATTTCTAAATTGTAATAAGCAGTGTCTTTGTTGCCGTACTTATTTTGAATGATTTCTCCTTGTTCGGTCATCCGAATTCTATCATTGATCGACTTAAATGGTTGAGCGGTAATTGCTTCATAGGAAGGACCACCGCCCCGGCCAACTGTACCACCCCGGCCATGCATGAAGGTGATTTTTACACCATCTTCTTCGCCGATCGCGGTTAAATCTTTTTGGGCCTTGTAAAGGTTCCAACAAGAAGCCAGATAGCCACCATCTTTGTTAGAGTCAGAGTAGCCAAGCATAATTTCTTGATAGTTGTTTTGGGATACAAGCCATCTTTTGACAATATCAAAGCTCAAATACTCTTTCATAATTTCTCGAGCATTTTGTAAATCTTCGACTGTTTCAAAGAGAGGGACAACTTGAATGCGGGCTTTTTGACTATCAACTAAATCATATTCTTTAAGCATAATCGCTTGTTCAAGCATGTCAGAAACACTTTCAGTGTGAGAAATGATATGTTGCTTAATCACATCTTCACCTAAAAGATCTTTTAAGTGGCGAGCAGTTTTATAAATCTTGAGCTCTTTTTGAAGAAGTTCGGATTTTGGCCGATTAGTAGCGTGTAAATTGCGTGGATCGTTATTTAATTCATTAAGTAAAAGTTCAACTTTATCTTGTTCGTCGAGCTCACTATAATTATCGCAAATACCAGCATTCTTAAGTAATTCAGCAACACAAGCTTCATTGACACTTGAATCTTGACGCATATCAATGGTTGCTAGATGGAACCCAAATACATCAATAGCTTCTAAAATTTCGGTAAAGTAGCTGCGGATTATGGCTTGATCGTGATCAACTTCTAATGAGTCCTTGATAATTTCAAGGTCATGTTTAAATTCTTGAGCATCTTTATAAGTTGGAATCCCATCTAAATGCTTTAAATCATGATCTTTTAGGAAATTGTTTTTATCAATTACCCCAAGAAGTTCTTGTTCAGTATGAACCAGTCTACTTTCAATATAGTAAAATGCGCGACGATAAGGTTCATTGGTTCTAAATGGAGAATTATCATTAGAAAGCTGAGATAATTTTTCTACTTCTTCTGAAGGCGTCATATAAGATGTAGACAGTGAAATTCCGCGATAGAGCTTTTTAAGTTTCTTCATGTAGTATTCAAAGATAACTTGGCTTTGAAGAGTGGCACTTAGGTTGAGAGTATCAGCTGTTACATATGGGTTTCCGTCGCGGTCACCACCGATCCACATACCCATAGTGATTGGGGTGGCGTTTTGCACGTTTAAATCATGCTTTTTAGCTAATTCTTTATAGCGAGCAGTGAATTTAGTAATGGCTGGAATTAATGCCTTAGGATAATAAGCTAAAACGTTAGTAATTTCGTTAGAAACCTTCAATTTATGGCTACGAATAATGTCTGTTTGCATTAAGATTTCAATGCAAGCACGTAATTGTTCGGTCCATTCTTTTTGATTGATGGTTCCATTTTTTACTTCACGATAGTTGCGTAAAAGATGATGAATTTGGTCAGTTAATTCAAGAACTGTCTTTCTTTGAACTTGAGTAGGGTGAGCAGTTAGAACTGGCACTACATTGACATTTTCAAGGATATTTTCAGCATCTTTCTTTTTGGCAACTAGATCAATAGTATCGTTAAGTTTACCAAGATAATTTTGATCAGTATTGTTAAACAGGTTTACTTTACTTGCTAACTCTACATCTTCTGAAATATTAATTAAAAGTGGCAATGTCGCAAAATAGCGAGCTACTACGATCATCTCACGATTATTTAACTTGGCGATTTGAGCTTTAAGTTTCTCATGATCCTTATCAGCTGAGATTTTAATCAACTCTTGAATCTTATTGAAAGTTTCATCGCTGACCACTTGGCGAGTAGATTCATTAAGCAAATTAGTTAAAATCTTAGCTTCTTCGGCAACTACAGCTTCATCGCTACTGTTTTCTAATTTTTTAACAGTCATGTCGAAATTCCTTTCTTGTTTAATCATCTTAAAGATACCATAAAATAAGCTAAATTTGAGTAAAATGTTTTTTAATAAATAAATGCTTAAAAAGTCTTGACAATTATGATGTATTAATTAAAATAGTTATTAACAAATTTAATTAATCTGAAAACAAAGAGAAAGAAGAGTAACTTAATTCTTAATTAACAGCGAGTCTTGTTAGGTGGAAGAAGACAAATTCAAGATTAAGTGAAAATCACTTTCGAGTTCTATTTCTTAATCTTTTAGTAAGAAATAGTGGGAGCACCCATTATAGTGCCAGCGTATCGCCAATTTGGCTGTACGTGAAAGGTATTGCTAGTAATAGCAATATAAATAAAGGGTGGTACCACGCTCAAGCGTCCCTCAATCAGTAAATTCTGGTTGGGGGACTTTTTTTGTGGTCAGAGTTATGTTTTAGGAGGAAAAAGTATGAAAAACCTTACATCTCGTAAGTTGACTTGGAAGGAATACTTAGTTGTTGCTTCCTTACTATTCGGATTGTTCTTTGGAGCAGGAAACTTAATTTTTCCACTGCATCTAGGACAATTAGCAGGTGCAAATTGGGGCACCGCAGCTGTTGGATTTTTAATCACTGGGGTTTTACTCCCATTGTTGTCAGTTTTAGCAGTTGCCATCACTCGATCGGAAGGGGTTTATGATATCGGAAAGCCACTAGGTGCAGGATTTGCGGTAGTTTTCATGGTATTGATCCATGCAACAATTGGACCACTCTTTGGTACTCCAAGAACTGCGACTGTATCATTTACTGTTGGGGTAGCTCCATTTATTCCTAAAAATATGCAAACTGGAGCGTTACTAGTATTTTCAGCATTATTCTTTTTAGCAGCGTTTGCTTTTTCATATCACGAAAATAATATCTTATCTAATGTTGGTAAGGTATTGAATCCACTATTTTTAGCTTTATTGTTTTTAGTATTTGTAATTGCATTTGTTAATCCATTAGGAAATCCGCAAACTGCAGCTGTTACCAGTGCATACAAGAGTTCAGCTTTAGTTAACGGCTTTCTTGAAGGATATAATACAATGGATGCCTTGGCTGGATTAGCCTTTGGTGTAACTGTTGTCACGGCGGTTCGCTCCATGGGACAAAAAGATGCCAAGAGCGTTTCAAAAGTGGTTGCTAAATCAGGTGTGTTGGCAGTTTTGGCAATCGGCTTGATCTACTTATTGTTGATCTTAATGGGTGCAATGTCACTTGGTCATTTTAAGGTTTCTGACAACGGCGGTGTTGCCTTTAACCAAATCGTTAATTACTACGGCGGGATGTTTGGTCAAGCTCTCTTGGCATTCTTATTAACTGTTACATGCTTAACCACTGCGGTAGGACTTGTAGCTGCCTTTGCCCAAGACTTCCATAAGCATTTTCCAAAGGTAAGTTACCATACTTGGCTTGCACTTAGTTGCTTGGCATCATTTTTGACAGCTAACTTTGGTTTAGATCAAATCATCTCTTGGTCAACTCCAATGTTGATGTTCCTATACCCATTGTCAATGGTGTTGATCATCTTGTCAGTTTGTTCACCTTTATTTAAAAAGGATGGTGTAGTTTACTTCTTTGTAATCGTCTTTACAGTTGTGCCAGCCTTGGGTGATATGGTAGTTGCCTTTCCAAGTGTCGTTAGTCAAAGTAACTTCGGCTTAGCGGTTGCTTCAATGAGAAATGCACTACCACTTGCAAGCATGGGCTTATCATGGTTAGTTCCCGCTTTGGTTGGTTTAGTAATTGGACTTTTAGTACACTTTGTCAGAAGTCGCAATGTGGCTACTGCTGTTGATGAAGTTGAATAAAAATAATAAAATCTCTCTTCGTTTGAAGGGAGATTTTTATTTGTTAAATAGTATAATGGTTACAAACTATAGAACATAATTAAAGAGGTTTTTTAGATGAGTGTAGCTAAGAAATATCGAATTAATGGTTTTAAGCCTGCCAAGCTTCCAAAAGATAATAAGCAAAAATTTGATCGTCGAAAAGAGTTGCTTAATAAAGTAAAAAAGAAGCACGCTTTGAAAAGTACCATACCTATCCAAAAAATTGGTTCTAAAGAAGATAAGTCGGAAATCAAGAAGTTAAGACGCTAATTGTCTAAAGCTATGGCTCGGACTAATTTTTTAGAAAAAGGAATTCGGGAAACCAAGAAGGATTTGAAAGAAGCGAACGCTCTTCAAAAGAATTTATATTTAAAAATTAAGACAGTTGAATTTGAAAAGAATGAGAAAATAAAACAACTACAAACTATAATTACCAACCAAAATAAACAAGTTGAAAAATCAAGAATCTGACTGGCTCAAAGAACATGGATTAACTGAAAATGGTAAAGTACGTCAGTTTATTAATAGTTTAATCAGGCAGAATGAATTCATGGCACAATTATTTTAAGAAGTAATGAAACAGAATGATAAATTGTACATGTTGTACAAGAACAATCTTAAGCAATTTGATAAGTTGTATGGAGAAAATTTAAAATTGCAACGGAGTCAAAGTCAAAACGGAAGGCGTATCACTGATTTAGAAAGTAAGTTAAACGCAGAAAGAAAAAGAAGACGAGATTTGGTAAAAAATGTACATTATCGTGATAACGTGCGAGCTGCTTCTCCTGAATTAATGATTGATTTGTTAATAGATAAGTGTTCAGTAAATAATGTTACTTCATATCGTCGATTAACGACATTAAATCAAATTTATGATAATGCCATGCAAGATTTTTTGTCTTTTCATTACCATGAAAAGTACAGCTATGGTTATATTAAAACTGTGAACGCCCAATATATTTTACATGATATCAACCAAAATCAAGACTATCCGGTTATAGTCCCAGATTCTATTCTAAAGAATATTAATTTTGATTTAAATACGGTGGTACGATGTCATCTTAATGACAATGCGAGCTGGGGAGTAGATCATTTTTATCGAACAATTTCCTTTAGATCAGTTTCTAAATCACAGTCAATTAATAAAAAGAAGAGTTCTAAGAAGATAAAAGAAAGTCAGCCTACAATTTCGTTAACTAACCCAGAGGAATTAGTGCGGTTAGCAAGTAAGCGCATTGTGATTATAGGAGATAAATATTCAGTAGGCTTTTTAAATGAAATAAAGAAGTATTGTTCTGTTGAAACTTTCAATGGATATAAAGATGGAGAACGAAGAATATTTGATGCTATGCATCGAGCAGACTATGTTTTCATGCTAATTGGTAGTGTACTTCATGCGATGACGGTATATACTAAGGGGACGAATGATTTAAATGAAAACACGGATAAAGTACAAACTTTTGATGTTCCTGCTAAGTATGATGGGGTAATTAGGCTTCATTATTTATATGCAAATCATTAGTTAGGAAGATGATAAAATGCAAACGAGGAAAGATCAACGCAGTAATACTTTCATTAGTAAAAAGATGTCCTACTGTCTGCGTCATAATCCTGGAAAATATGGTTTAAAACTTGACGAGTATGGTTATGTTGATTTACAAGAATTTCTCAATGCGATGAATCACATGCACCATTTTTGGCCAAAGCTGACTGAGATAAAGATCCGTGAAATTATGCAAGCAAGTGATAAAGAACGTTTTGAGATAAAAAATGATAAAATCTGCGCTCTCTATGGTCACTCAATTCCAGGAATTATTAAACGTAAGAAAGCCATTCCTCCTAAGGTTCTGTACCATGGAACTGCACGTCGTTTTTTGTCAAGTATTGAAAAAGAGGGCCTTCTTCCAATGGGGCGCCAATATGTTCACCTTTCAACTGATATTGAAATGGCTGAATCTGTGGGTCGGCGCAAGGATGCACACCCCGCAATTTTGCAGATCAATGCTCAAAAAGCACATGATGATGGCATCGATTTCTATGTTGGAAATGATGAAGTGTGGTTATGTGATCACCTTCCCAGCCAATATTTTACGTAAATACAATAAAAGAGGCCGTAATTGGCCTCTCTATTTGATTTCTAATAATTCAGGGCGGCGTGCTAATTCTACATATGGCGTGCCGTTTTTAACTGCAATTCCTTCGCTTTCGCGCAAAGTATGAAAATGATAATGTTTAAGAACTCTGCCAGATTCGGCGTTAACTGCAAAAACATTATCGTTAAAGGCTAAATAGAAATTACCATTTGCGTAAGTAAAGCCTTGAAGAGGAGAGTTGTTTTTAACAAAATTAGACTGAGTGGCAGAGACTTCCGTTGGCGTCCATGTATTTCCTTGGCGGCTGAGCCGCCAATATTCATAGGTCCCTTTAGTCGCATTATGGAAAACACCATACATTAAATGACTATTGACGAAGTAGGCATTGTGGAAATAACGCGGATAGTATTCCGAGCGATTCCAAACTTTAATTGTCCATAAATTCTTGCTTTGATAGTTTTTACGTGAAATTTGTAAAATTTCTTCTGACTTAGCAGGATTGGCTATGGCATTACTGTTAGCCAAAACATAAATATAGTTTTTGGTAACACCTAGCGATTGACCATGACCAAGTTTCAAATATGGTGACACCGCGATATTTTGACTAGTTTGTTTAAAATCTTTAAAACTCATATTGAGTAAATTTTGAGTTTGAGTTGGGCTAGTTAGTTGATTGAGATTATAGGTAACTAAATGTCCCCAAGTAGCATTCGGCTGGCTGAAATACGAAACTGTCAATTGATTATTAAACAAATTGATTCCTTGAGGGATCACGCCGACCTGATTCAGTTGATTATATTCTTGATCATAGCTCAAAAGATGAAAGCGTGGTTGGTAAAATGCTGTCCGCATTGTTGCATGCCCACTTCCAGCATAACTATTAACTTGTGTCTCAGGCTGGTAGCTATTTTCGGGGTTCCAATTCGGAGAAGAAGATTGCGAACTTCCGGTAAAAGCATTAGCTTCACTTGGCCCCGGTGCTCCAATTTTATTAGCAACAGTTATACCTTCGCTAGTATCGGAACGTACATTGATCAGTGCTTGAGTGCTTAGCTTTTCATAGCTATATTTAACTGGAAAAGTCCCTGAGTTGGCGGAACTAATTTTTCTTTGGGAAACATGCACATGACTTGGATTAATTAAGGTGCCGTGACTATCAACTGCGTAAGCGATCGCGTCTCTGCTTGGAAAACTATAATAGCGATTTCTGACTAGTGAGATATTCTTTGCAACTGAAATCTCATTTCGGCGGAAAAATTTTTCACTAACCCAGCCAACGTCTCTACCATTAATGGCTAACTGCCAATAAGTTCCATGATCGGTTTTAGCAGAATGCTGTGATTGCAGCAGTCCTTTTTTAAAATACTTGGTGGAAGAAATTGCATTAATCCCACCCTTTTGGGAAACATTTCGATAAATAGGAAAGTCGCGTGAACTTGCTAATTTGGTTTGAACAGTATCATAATCCGTAATTTTTGCTGGTTGAAGAACGATTTGTCCATTTTTAACTGGATTCACTTTCTTAGGTAAAAAATAATAGGCACAACCTATTAAAATAATGATTGAAAATAAAATAGTAAAAAATTTCTTCATAATAAAAGATATTATTGATCTAAATGAATCAACTTGGAATAAGTAAGGAATAATTTTTACTAAGACTTAAATATCTTTAGAAAAAGCTACCATTTAATGTTAATGTGCTGACTGTTAGTTGATACTGAAAGTAAAGAGTCAACATAGTCAATCATCATGGGCAACTTTTGCTGGAGTAATTGATAAGCTGGTGAAGTTTTGATTTCTTCTTTATTTACAACGTCGTAATTGCTTTTTCCTGTAAAAAAATCCTAATTCAAATTGTTAACCAAGTTGGTAGCTGCTTGCCAATCCGATTTGGAATCAAATTTTGCTTGATATTTGTCCATTTGTAGTTGACTAACTTTAGAAAATTGGTGTCTCAAGTAATCGTGAAAATTGCCAGATGGAAGTTGTTGCATTTCCTCTGGAGTTAAAAAGGCAGTGGAATCAAAAGAACAATGTTGATAATTTAATTCTTTGGAAGTCAGTGAAATTATTCCATAGCCTTGATCACACATTGAAAAACAAGAACTTGCCACGTCAAAACTAGGACAATCAGTTTTGGCAGAAATGATATTTTGAGCATGAATATGTCCAGAAAAAGTTGCTCGGACATTGTATTTTCGAAAAAGATCTTGCAGCTCACTGGCGTTATCTAGAGTAAAACTATCATTCTTCTAGAGAAATGCAAGAAAGTTTATGATCAAATTGTCGCGTTTTAGTGATTACTGCTTGATTGCTTTTTAAAGCTTGTTTTGCATATTTTACATCTATATTCATGATAAGAGATCAAAGAAGCTATAAGTGTGAGTTATAGCTTTATGCTAAGAAGTAATTCAAATCATGTGCAAATCAAGGTAAAGTGAATATACAATAAAAGAAGAAAACATAGAGAGTTAATCACTAGTATTAGAAAGAAGAACATAAAATGAACAAAAGTAAAGTTGTAGTTATTACTGGAGCATCAAGTGGAATTGGTGAAGCAACTGCTAAGCTTTTAGCAAAAAATGGAAATAAAGTTGTATTAGGAGCACGCCGTGTGCCACGGCTTCAAGAAATTACTGGAAATATTACTGATCTAGGTGGCGAAGCAATTTATTTACCTACCGATGTTACCAAAGACGATGAAGTAGAAGCTTTGGCTAAATTGGCAAGTGATAAGTTTGGTAGAATTGATGTTTGGATCAATTGTGCGGGAGTGATGCCACAGTCATTACTTTCTCAAAAGAAGATTAAAGACTGGGACAATATGATTGATATTAATATCAAAGGTACCTTGTATGGAATTGGTGCTGCCTTGTCTTACATGATGAAGCAAAAGAGCGGCCAAATTATTAATATTTCATCTGTAGCTGGTCATATTGTTGGTCCTATGAGTGCAGTTTATTCTGCAACTAAATATGCAGTTCGGGCAATTAGTGAAGGATTGCGTCAAGAAATGGCACAAGCACAATCTAATGTACGAGTTACATTAATTTCTCCAGGAGCAGTGAATACCGAATTGGTAAATTCTATTACGGATGAAAAAATTAAAGAAGGAACTGAGGAATTCTATAAGAACTTTAGTATTCCTGTTGATCGAGTTGCTGAAACTATCCAACAATCTATTGATTTACCAGCTGATGCTGCTTGGAATGAAGTTATTATTCGGCCTACTACTCAACAAATGTAATTAAGAAACTAATTTCTAGAAATAAGTCTTACTACTATCAACAAACTGTATACCACTATGCTCAAAAAGTAATTTTATCTTTAATTATCAACTATTACAATAAATATGTAAATTGATTTAGAAGTAATTACAAAGGAGTATGAATATGGTTGAAACTTATCACTTTTTGGCTTAATAAAATAAGCTTGGACACTTTATCTTTCTCATTAATTCTATAATTTGCATAAATTTTCAAATGAGCTTCAGGATCACTAATTGGAATAAGTTTCCTTTTGTGATCTTGAAGTTTTTTGTGTGCCATTGCTTTTATAGAAATGTTGGTTTGGAAGATAGGAAAATTGGATTTTTTGGTCAAGAAGCAGCTCAGAACCTTATTTTGAAGATGAATTAGAAAAGTTAAAATCTCAAGCAGTTCAAATAGATAAAAAGAAAAACCGTTATACGAAATCAGAATTGAATCAGATTTTGTCGGGTTCTAAAATGCATAGGAGTAATTTCTTTATAGTGGGATCTGCGCCAATTGTAATTAGAGTTAAACAAACTTTGCATCAATTGGGAATAAAGAAGAATCATATTCATGATGAACATCTAACCATGTAACAAAAAAGCTCTTCAAACGAAGAGCTTTTTATATGCAAAGTCAAATAACAAACAGTATTATAAATTAATACCTTTGGGCTAATAACTTTCTTTCGGGTCTTTCAATTACCAAATCAACAATTGCAAATAACCCAATGAGGATAAATTGAACAACCAATGAAATCATGAATATCTTGAAATTAAACATTACAGTCATCATCAACCAAAACATATAAATCAATTCAATAGGGGCAAGAATTTCACCCATTTTTCTTTCTCTGATTGCTACGCGCATTACAGTTTCGTTCATAGTAACACCCTCTTTACATTGTCATTATTAAACATTTTCAAGAGGAGTTAAAGAATTTTGACTTATACTTTTCAAAAAATAACATAACTCTTGTTTTAACTTGATCTCTAACAAATTTTGTGCGATATTTAATTATTGAGAGGATATAATTTAGATATAGTAATAAGGAAAATTGAATATGACTGAAAAAAGTAATTTACGTAAAATCCTGGCTAAGTCAGGGTTATTGGGTTTGCACCGCACTAAAAACGTTGATTTAAGAGAAAGTGGTCTTGTTCGCAAAGTAGCGACTGAAGATTCGGTAATGGACCAATTGATTGATTTACTGAATCCAGCTAATCAGCATTTTACGTCTAAAAAGAATATTAAGCATACTAACCATATTGATAATATTATCTATATTGATGATTATCGTAAGTAAAGAGCTTGTCATCAATTGGAAAAATTATAGAACCGTAATGGATCAATTCTCAAGTCAAGAGTTGATCTATTTTTTTGATAAGATCATCTTCGTAATCGTAGACTGGCAAATCTTAAGTGATTTTCAGTCTTGTTTTATCACTTGTACTTGTAGTATCAAGTTAAGAATGAAAAGGAAAATTAAAAATTATATTTGATCGTACTTCTTAAGATTTGACAATTTAGATGGTGAAGATGTTTGTGCTAATCAATTAGAAAGACGTGGCTATGACTGGAAAAATGGATATGCTACTTCGTCTGATGAAAAAAGATATTAACGGCGATGGTCAACCAGTCAGAAAGATAACTAAGGATGCTAAAAGTATTATTATTTTCTAGTTATGCTTTGGTTCAACTAAATTATTAGTAAGTAAAATTGTTCCTAAAACTGATGCTAGTATTTTAGAAAGTATTTTAAGAACATATTACAGAGTAACTATCGTAAAACAGTGAAGGCTGCTAACCGTGAAAGAATTCAAAATGATCCACCAGAGCGTGTGATGGTTTTACCTGATTTGAGTCAACATGACCTAGTTTGTTTAGGCTATCAAACTTGGACCATGATCTTAAGCCAGCCAATGAGAGCTTTTTTACTTCAATATGGCAGTCAATTTTCTAATAAAAAGATTGCTCCGTTTCTTTCAGAAGGAGGTTACGGCCCAGTATCCAATTGCTCGATGAAATTATTGCTTAAGATGGTAGTTGATAAAAGTGATGCGGAAGTTGAAATATAGTTCATAGATGTAGTAAAAAACTAACTTGCAATAATGATCATTATAAGATTGATCCTGTTTTCTAATTATTTAATATAATAATTTAAGATTGTTATTATATGAGATAGATATATATAGAAGAATATTTGATATAATTGAGTCGATGGTTTGATGTGGGATAAAGTACAAACTAAAGAAAAATTGCTTTTTACCAAATTTGAAATGGGTTAATGACGGCGTTTCTTTAGTGTGTTCTCCACGTATGTGGAGGTGATCCCTCGATTGGAAAAGTACTTAAAAGTAGAATAAGGTGTTCTCCACGTATGTGGAGGTGATCCTGACCAATTCATTTCAAGAAGTAGAAAAAAATCGTGTTCTCCACGTATGTGGAGGTGATCCTCGCCCCAATTAAAGTAGCAATCGCCAATATCAGTGTTCTCCACGTATGTGGAGGTGATCCCTAAGAACTGATTTTAATGGAATATCAGTAATTGTGTTCTCCACGTATGTGGAGGTGATCCTAAACAAGGAACCTTCGACGACAATGCAACTGTGGTGTTCTCCACGTATGTGGAGGTGATCCCAGCTCACGCTTTGCTGACTGCAGTTCTCCTTCGTGTTCTCCACGTATGTGGAGGTGATCCCAATCTGTACAGTACACATTTAATAATGAGAAAGTGTTCTCCACGTATGTGGAGGTGATCCTTAATCATTGGTCTGCAGATACGGCACTTGTAGGTGTTCTCCACGTATGTGAAGGTGATCCTAGTCTTCGTACTTTGTGCCTTTCCATCTTTTAGTGTTCTCCACGTATGTGGAGGTGATCCCGATACATGGATAGATGTCACCATAGATCATTTGTGTTCTCCACGTATGTGGAGGTGATCCTCACAAAGCGAAAAAGTGACAGACTGGCAAGAAAGTGTTCTCCACGTATGTGGAGGTGATTGATATTTTTAAAATGGAAATCAAAAACTATAATTAAATCAAATCGGATAAAAAAGAGACAAATATTATGAGTATTGTTAGTGAAAGGCTTAGCAGCCTGCGTAAAGCTATGGGGTGGTCACGGAAGCGAGCTATTTCTGAGCTTAATCTTCCTTACCAAACGTATTCCAACTATGAATTAGGAAAAAGAGAACCAGACATTCCAATAATAGCTAAACTTGCAGATAAGTTTAATACAACTACTGATTATTTAACTGGTAAATCAAATGATCCTAGAACATTAGATGAAATAATAAAAGGAATGGGCGGTCTGAAATCATCTTCCCATTCCTTAGAAGTAGATTTAGCCAAGGACCCTGTGGTTTTAGCTTACGATGGTATCCCCGTTAGCGACGAAGATAAAGAAATCATTGAAGCTGTACTGGAACGCCACAATAAGAAAAAAATATGAAGCTGATTTAATCAACTTCCTATTATATGTTATATGTAGCAATCGCTCATCATATTGACTACGATTTGGGCGAACATCGTCCTAGTTTTTCCAGTAAGGCTCTTCCCTCACAAAATATGATAATCATTAATATAAACTACTATAAAACTAAGAAGCTGCTTTTTGGGATAGGTCATGAGATAGCCCACATAATACATCAAGATGATGTAGCTATATGTACAGATCCGAATGCAAAAAGATCCTGTGAACATACAGCAAATGTGTATTCTGTTGAGCTGATTCATGCCTATGCAAAAAATTACGGAAAAGTAGTTTTATTACGCCGACGGCATTTTTAAGCTACTACGATATTCCAGATAATAGAATGTATAAGTATTCGACAAAATTTTTTATTGGAGGAAAAAGCATGAAGCATAAATATTTAACTGCTGCAATGGTTTCAATTATCCTGGCTGGGAGCGTAGGTACAATTTCCACTACTATTACTCCTACACAAACTGTTCAAGCTGTTAATAGCAATACGCTAAAAGCTAGAAAGCGAGCTGTTAACAGAAATCATTTTCAAAAAGTTGTGCTTACTAAACAAACTTATATCAGACAGATTTATTTACGAGTTCCAGCTTATAAAAGTACCTTAGGCTATAAAACGTACCTCGCAGAAGGAGATCCTGTATATGTAGAACAAACAGGAGCTGATTTTGGGTGGTTCTTAAAGATTCCGGGTGATAAAGGGGTATATACTATCCTTAGAAATCATAATGACTATTCGTGGTTTAAACTGGCAAAGAAAGCTAATCCAGTAAGTAGTAATAGATATAGTTCAAAAGCTATTACTAAGAAAACACGAGTATATCGTCTTAACAAGCATGGTAAAGCAATAAGTTGGGATTATTACGATCTAGAAAAAAACGATTGTATTAAACTAAAACGAGCTTCTCATGGAAAATATCACTGGGACATTTTATGGACATATGATGATAATAATCATTTACTTACTAATGAGATATATACAACTAAACGTAGTCTATCGGATACTTCTTGGTTTGAAAATGACAACTAAAAAAACCCGATAAAAAAAGAAGGCGCAATTTTACGCCTTCCATACATCCCTTAATGAGTAAAAAACTCTTAGGGCGCCCAGTCATCATTTTTATCACCGCCGAGGGGAGAAAAATGAATGACACAATCCTTACATTAATCGTCATACTTTTAATCATTCACGAAATCAACAAGAAGTAATTTTTCTTGTTGTGATGAGAGTGTTCTTAAACTAAAACTGATTTAACGAACACTGCTGATAATAGCAGTGTTTAGAATAATAAAACAATTAATAATTCTACAACTACGGTTCCAACATTAGATAAGCAGACTATTGAAGAAACTGGTCGCTATTTTGTACAGCTTGTAAATGAATGGAGAATAATACGGGAAATTGCACCAGTTACTTATGATACAGCTAAATATTTTTATGATATTCAACGAGCAATCCATGACGTAAATGCATGGGATACTACCTAACAGCCAGATTATCATGTTGGAGTCGCTTCAACTTACGGAGAAGTATCTTGTTTGATTAAATATAGTACACCACAAGAAATGGCGCAAAATGTTTTTAATATGTTTATCTACAAAGATGCGTCTACAAATTATGGACATAGAAATATTCTTAAAATGGCAAATTTAATTCTATAAATTGTCAAAATTTTGATCGTCCCAAAGCTCTAAATCAGCTTGCGGTAGTCTTTTAGTTTTCTTAATTTGGTGTAATTTATTAATAACAGTCTTCTTTGGTACTTCTTTAGGAACTTCTTCTGTACTTGATGTATTATTTGCAATTTATGTTCTCCACGTATGTAGAGGTTATTTTTTTAGGATGTATTCTCAACAGGAAAAATTATAGAGCCGTAAAGATAATTTCCTAAAGGTTGTTTATGGAAAATCACTCTAAATGCCTCTAAAATAAAGATTACATGGATAGAAAAGAAGAACAATTATGAATGCAATTTTTGAAAGAAGAGCTGTTAGAGAGTATACGGATCAAAAAGTTGACGATGAGAAAATCAAGAAACTAATTGAAGCTTTTCAAGCTGCTCCGTGTGCACTCCATCAAACTGATGTGATGGAATTAAGTGTAATTACGGATCCTGAATTATTGCAAAAATTAGAAGAAAAGACTAATAATTCGTGCTACAACGCACCTTTGGTATTTATGATTAATACTAAAAAAGACAGTCAATTTGGTGAGAGGGATGCTTCAGTTGCTGCTGAGAATGTGATGGTTGAAGCCTTTGACTTAGGCTTAGCTTCAGTTTACGTAATGGGTGGCGTAATCGCTCTTAATAAATTTCCAGATTTACAAAAAGAATTAGGAATGGATGATGGATTTGAAACTGCAGTACTTTTGCCAATTGGCTATGCAGCTGATAATGGTCAACCTGAAGATAGATCGAATCGCTATAAGGTAGTGAGAAAATAAGGCATTACATGGATAAAGTAAAAAACTAGTATTTTCGTTTTTAAATTAACGAGAATACTAGTCTTTTACTTTATTTCTTAAATTGATTCTTTACATATTCTGCATAAAGCGGGGTGGACTTGATCAGTTCTTCATGCTTTCCAAACCCTGAAACTGTTCCATGATCGATAAAATAAATTCGATCCGCATCTACAATGGTACTTAAACGGTGAGCAATAACTAGAGTAGTTCGATCTTTCATTAAACTACTTAAGGCCTTTTGAACCATTGCTTCGGACTCAGAATCTAGACTGGCAGTTGCTTCATCAAGCATTAAAATTTTCGGATTACGTAAGAAAGCACGTGCAATCGCAATTCGTTGACGTTGACCACCTGAAAGTTTGATTCCACGTTCTCCAATTTGGGTATCTAATTGATCGTCCATTTCTGAAACAAACTGTTTAGCATAGGCCATTTCTAAAGCATTCCATAATTCCGCATCACTTAACTTCACGGTCTAATCCATAGAGAAGATTTTCGCGAATAGTTCCGGGCATTACTGCTGAATTTTGTCCCACTAAACCAATTTGCTTACGCCAGTTTTCTAAACTAATTTCATCAATATCTTGGTTGCCAATGGTAATTTTACCAGACGTTGGTTTATAGAAACGTTCAATAAGGGAAAAGATAGTCGATTTACCGCCCCCAGATGGTCCCGCGAAAGCAACTACTGTATTTGGCTTTGCTTCAACATTAATATTATGTAAGATTTGTTTGGAGAAGTTAACATGTTCTAGTTTAAGTTCTTTGTTCGCGATATCAACTTCTTGATCATGTTTGGCTTTTTCTTCAATTTCGCTAAGCATTTCATTACGCGAAGTGCCCCGTAGCCTAAGATTCCTAGGAATAAAAACATCATCAGCATGTTAGTTATTGGTTGAGTTAATGAATTAATAAAAGCTTCTTTAACGCCAATATTATAAAGACTAGAAATTCGTTTGTTTCCAGTAGTGAGTTCTTTGTTTTCTCCATTTGAAGATTTAACTAATCTAATTTCACTGAGCACACTAGTTGAATCACTAGAAAAATTAGCCAGTTCATCTTGACGTTTGCGACCGATTTTACGAGATTGTTGCATGATTGGCAACAAGGCTAAAATTACTAGGGGAACTGCAATGAACATAATTAAAGTCATTTGCCAATCCATCGCCATCATAATCACTAAGGCTCCAAAAAATTGGAGAAGAGAAGTAACAGCATTTGGCAAAGTATTAGCAAGCAGATTTTTAACTTGAGAAGTGTCATTTACTAAACGCGAGCTGATTTCACCAGTTTTAGTATTATCAAAATACTTAACTGGTAAATAAAGCAATTTACTCCAAAGCGTTTTACGCATTTTGGCTACAACATCTTCACCAAAAATCCCTAGAATTAAACCAGAAAGAGCACCGATTAATAATCCTCCAATAAAAATTATTGCTGTTAAGATAATCAAGCTGGTGCTAACATGTCGAAAGTTGTTAATTAATCGTTGGGCTAATTGTGGAACGAATAAACTAGCACCCGTTGAAATAAAACCTAGTAAAATTCCGACAATCAGCTGCCAATATTTGGGATGAATTTGATTGATCAATTTAAAAAAAGTCACTAAATTTGAATGTGCTTTGTCTCTCTTTATTCATTTAAATTTTCCTTTAAAAAGGGCGATGAAACATGGGACCAAAAGGACTGTTATTCTGCATAAACTTGCGGAGTTCTTCATCGCCCATCTTTTCGCGCATTTTTTCGATTCGTTGATAAAATTCATCAAATTTTGCTTCATCTTCTGGAGTAGCAATTTCTTTAATTTTCTTATTATAAGCTTCGCAAAGTTGAGTGAGATACTTGTTGAAATCTCTGAGCTCTTCTTCGGAAAAATCGTCCAGTATCCCGGAATTATCATCAGCGATTTGTTTAACTGCTTTTCCTTTTTCAGTTAAGTTAATTAACATTACACGTCGATCTTTTGAAGAAGGATTTCGAGAAATATAGCCTTCTTTTTCCAGCTTTTTCAGCATTTCATTTAAAGATTGCTGCCGAATTCCAAGAAGATAACTTAAATCTTTGGTAGTCATTTCTGGTTTAAGTTTAAGAATAGCCAAAATTCTTCCTTGGTCCCGACTAGTATCTGCCAGCGGGCCACCATGTTGATGCGTTAGCATATGATATTTTCGAATTAAATAGAGTAAATCCATAAATATCTCATTCAATTTTTGTTTTTCGTTTTCCATTATTTCAACATCCTCTTGAATTTACATCAGGTACCTGTTATAAATGATAACAATATTCTACAGGTACCTGTAGAATATTGTTAAGCAGATTTTTATAAAAGTAGAAATTTTAATTGTAAATGATAGTAAGATTATGTGATAATTAAAAATAATCTTTAGGAGGTGTTATTATGATCCCAGTATTAATTGGTGGAATAATAGGATTTGCTTTGACTGAATCTGATGGATTATTGAAAAAAGCATCCTGGAAAGTATGGATAATTTTAATAGTTACTACAGTTGTATTTGCATTACTACTACCCTTAATTGGTCGACAAAGGATAATACAAGGGATAGTAACTATTTCTCAAGTACTGATGATAATTTTTATTAACATCCTCCTAGAAAAGAAAATCAATAAAATACTAGCATTCATTATCGCATTGATAGCAGGAACTATTTGGGCCATCTGGTTGATAAGTTTGGTAGGAGTAATTTATGGGGGATGAAAATAACGATGATGAGGTATTTGGAAAGGCAAATAATTAAAGCTTTAGGAATTTGGATCCTTATAATAATGGGATATTTTTCACTAATTTTATGGCTTCATTTAAATATTCCGTTAATTTCGAATGTTTTAGGGGTAAAGATAGATCTTAGGAGTAATGATTACTCCGTGGTTATGACATCCGTTTTTCCTAATTGGCTTATTAGTGGATCGATTTTCATGGTTGTATATGTAAGCATAAAATATGGATTAACAAGATATAAAGCTAGAATCTAGAAAAAAGGAAACGATACGAAAGCATCGCTCCTTTTTCTGTATATTTATGGTGGAAATCAATTAAATTGCTCTGAGTAATATTTTATAAAAGTACTTTTTAATGTTTCGTCTGAATATATTTGTGAATAGAGCTTACTCACTTTTGTTATTTTCTTTTTCGTTTGACTTATAAAAATAAGTGGATTTTTACTTTAATGTGTTTAGACAAATTATTATCTTTTAATTTGATTCATTTAAGAGTAAAATTACATTGAATTTTATAAATGTGAGGGGAAAATGAATGAAAAGAAAAGTGTTTACAGCAAGTATTACTGCTGTTTTATTAGCTCTTGGTTTATCTACTTCTACTGTTGCACATGCTGATAATTTGGAAGGGAATTCATCACAAATTTCAGCTAAAATTGATTCAGGGGAGTCTAACGGAAATGATTCGGCAACAATAGATTCTCAAAAAAAGTCGAGTATTAACAAGTCAGATTATCTTTGGAAAAATCCAAAGATTATTCGTTTAAATAAAACTACTACTTTGTATAAAGATGCAAATTTAACCAAAGTTGCTGTTAAAGCAAAATCTGGTAGTCATTATTTAATTAGTAGTTTGATTAAAAATAGTGATGGAATTCCTGTATTGAAAACTCAGTCTGGCTTTATCATTGCTAAAAAGAATTCGATTAAAAAGATTAAGGGTTATCAAAATCCAAAAGCTTATCATCAAGTTCACTATACACAAGTGAAACCATATGGAAAAGTAGGTTATAATCTTTATCGAGGCTATGAAGGTATCAAAACTTGGAAAGTAATGCACAGACTGGGTACGTGGTATGGTACAAACTACTATAACCAAGCTACTTATAATGCTGTAAAAAATTTCCAAAGAAACCATAATTTACCTGTAACAGGGAATGTTGACTTGAAGACTTGGCAAAAAATGGGCTTTTCTAAGAGTTCATGGTATGGCATTGATAGCTATGTTGCGCCCCTTAAGGCTCAAGCATGGCAAGGTCGCTCTGCTCACATTGAAGCTATGATTAATCAAGCTTATAAATATATGGGTAAACCTTGGCTTGCTGGCTGTTCATCAAGTCCAAATTATGGTGTTGATTGTTCTGGCTTGGTAATGCAAAGTCTTTATGCTGGGGGTATTAGCCCAATTCCAACTAGTTCAATCGGCCACGCTCATCCTGGAAATGAATGGAATTCTCGCAATCTATGGGCAGATAAGCATTTGAAGAGGGTACCATATTCACAACGTAGACGAGGAGATCTAGTATTTTACTATCAACCAGGAACCCGTACAATTTGGCACATTGCTATTTACCTTGGAAATAACCGTGTAATTGAGAGCTGGCCACCATGCGTAATGGTTCAGCCAATTGTCAACGGACAAAGAAATATAATTGCTGGTATTAAGAGACCATTCATTTAGTTACAAGGGAAGATATGAAAAATAAAAAAGCATTTCTATTAGTTGGGCTCCTATGTTCAGGAATAATATTTGTCAATGTCAATAGCCAAAGTGTATCAGCTGCTACTGTAACTAGTGTTAATTCTAGTTCTAAAGCTATTAATAATGCAGATAATCAAAGTTATGATTCAAATGTGTCAAGCACAACTACTTCTGAACAAAAAGATATTCAAAAACAGAAGCAACCAAATCAAGAAAATAAAGATGTCAAAACGCCTACATCCCATCCTCAATCAAAAAATATTTCTAATCAATGGGTAACTCGTCAAGGTCACAACTACTATTTAATAAATAATAAACCTGTAAAGGGACTAAGAAATATTAATAAATCTTGGTATTTGTTTGATAAACAAGGGGTAATGCTCACAGGAGTGCGTAAAATACCTAAAAAATCTTCTTACGGTTACTTTGCTCAAGATGGTAAGAGGAGATTTAACAATACTAACTCTGGTAAATCTTCTTATTGGATTAATAAATCTGGTTCTATTGTGGGCATTAAAAACAACGCTAAGGTGATATGTCAACGACCCCAGATGCCGACTGGATGTGAAATTACAGCCGTAACGATGATGATTAATTTTGCCGGCAAAATGGTTACTAAAGATCAAGCAGCTAAAATTATGCCACGAAGCTACAATCCAAATAAAGGTTTTATAGGTTCCCCATATAGAGAATTCCCACTTGGTTTTTGGGTTGCTCCTAATGGCGTTAAACCCGTTGTTTCCCATTATCTTGGTACTGCTAGTAACATGACCAATTGCAGTTTAACTGCAATTAAAAGGAAATTAATTCGCTCTCATTTGGTGGTAGCTTGGGTAGGATGGTTTGATGGTTTTTCAAATCATGCTATTACCTTAACGGGTTATCATGGAAATACACTTTATTATAACGATCCGTGGACTGGAACTAGGCGTTCAATGAGTATTGCAACTTTCAAACATCACTGGGCAATGGATGGACATAGAGCATTAAGTTATTGATGATTATAAAAATAATTTGAGGGAGTTTGCGTTATGAAAAAACTAAATGCAAAGAAGATTATTGTCGGAACTGTAATTTCTATGGGACTTGCCCTTCCATTAACTGCAACTACTAATGGTAATTTGCTTGGTCACCCACAAACTGTGGAAGCAGCTACTATGAAAGTTGCTTTAAAGCACAATGCTTTCTTATACAATTCCAAAGGCCACAGAGTAGGTAAACGTAAGTTATACAGAGGTCATTCTTACACTTATTACTCAGTTAAAAGCATTAATGACAAAGTATTTTATCGAGTAGGTAAAAACCGCTACATTAAATCTGGTAATGTAAAAACCAGTTATATTCTCGGCCGAAAGAAACATGCAAAAAAGCACACAAACAGAGTAAATACTGGCTCTATTGAAGAAACAAATACCAAATTAACAATTAAGACTGCTGGTATGGGTACACCAAAGTTCCAAGTTTCAATTGATAAGACAAATGCTGATGTTTTCAGTGCTTCTCATACGACTGCAAATGGTAGCTGGATTGGAACTATGGCATTAGATGGTACATACAATGTTTATGCAGAAGATAATGGTATGTACGAAATTGGTAATGGTCAATGGATTCATAGCGATATTGCAGAAGTAATTTCAAACAGTTCAAGTCCAAATCTTTCGACTAAGCAAGATAAAACCAAAAAACTCCCTACTAACAATGCTTCTCATTCAGAAGATACTGAAATGACCTCTAAAAAATCATCTATTTCTTCGAACACATCTCATAAAAACAGGAATTCTTCAAAGAGTGATGTTATTGTAGGAAATTTATCTTCTACTCAAAAACAAGAAGTGATTAATTACTTTGTACAAATGATTAATACAGAAAGAACTAAAAATGGATTGAATCCACTTCAATTAGATGAGAAATTAAGCGCAGAAGCTCAACAAAGAGCTATTCACGATGGAACCACTTTAGCAAATACTGGGGAAGAAGATGCCCATAAAGACGAAAAAGGTAACGATTTAATGCCTTCTGATGCTGGTGGAGAAGTAGAAGCAGGAATTATGGTATATCCAAATGATACCCCTAAAGAATTAGCTCGTTTTGCATACAATCAATTTATGGAAAACGATGCTGATCAAAATTGGGCACATAAAAACAACTTATTACATTCTTACTGGACAACTATAGGAGTCGGTATTTACTTCGCTAAAGGTACTAATAATTTCAATTTCGGCTCATTAGTTGCAGATTTAAAATAATTTAATTATTAAATAAATAAAAAAAGAGATAAGCAATGAATGCTTATCTCTTTTTTCGTAATACATATATCTTAGTCAATACCAGAAGTTTGGTGACGGCGAATGTATTCAACAAATGCCAATGCTGGAATAGCCACGAAGCCAAGACCAATCAATTCAACAAAGACGTTGCTCTTTGAGTTACCAGTTTGTGGTAATGCACCTGTATTAGTATCGGTATTATCACTTGAAGTATTGCTTGGTTGAGCAGTAACTACTGGTAAAGCTTGAACAGTCTTAGGTTGTTCTTCAGGAGCTGAAGTTGAAGCACTTGATGATGGTGTATTGTTGTTATCATCATTCTTAGCTGGAACTACAACTGTCTTCTTTATTGATACTATCTCACATTAGAAACTTCTTTTTCTACGTGTTGCTTATTATCATTAATAGTTTTAACAATTTGAATAATTACAGTTGGAATTAGAGCTAAAACGCCAATCCAAATGAATTGAGTGCTTGTTAATGGAGTTACTGCAAATAAGCTGTGTAATCCAGGAATGAATAAAATTGCAGCTAATAATAACGTACCTAATCCAAAGGCAGCTAAACTGTACCAGTTATTCTTAAATCCAATCTTGAAAATGCTGTGTTGTGAACGGCAGTTAAAGCCGTGAAGTAAACGAGCAAACGTCAAAGTTGAGAAGGCCATTGTAGTTGCTACAGCAGAACTAGTTTGAAGGCCGAGCATAAAGGCAACAATTACACCGATTGAGATAAGTGCCCCTTGTAAAGTGATTTTAGTCACTAAGCTTTTATCAAGAATTCCCACTTTTGGATCACGTGGCTTTTTATCTAGAACATCTGGTGCCCCCGGCTCCATACCAATTGCTAGGGCTGGAAGAGAGTCAGTGACTAAGTTAATGAACAAAAGCTGAACAGCAACAAATGGAACTGGCAAGCCGCCAATTGAAGCGAACAAAACAGTAATGATGGCGGATAAGTTACCTGAAAGTAGATACATAATTGCGTTTTTGATATTTTCAAATACTGTTCGACCGTTTGCCACTGCCTTAATAATAGTTGCAAAATTATCATCGGCTAAAATCATGCTGGCAGCGTCTTTGGAAACTTCAGTACCAGTAATTCCCATCGCCACACCGATGTCAGCTTTTTTAAGAGCAGGTGCATCATTAACGCCGTCACCAGTCATGGAAACGATTTTGTCTTTGTTTTGCCATGCTTTAACAATTCGAATTTTGTTTTCAGGAGACACTCGAGCATAAACCGCAATCTTGTCAATCTTTTGTTCAAGTTCTGAATCACTCATTTTATCAAGTTCTAATCCAGTTACGGCCATATCGCCCTCAGTGAAAATACCAATTTTTTTAGCGATAGCAACCGCGGTAACTTTGTGGTCACCGGTAATCATGACTGTGCGAATCCCAGCTTTTTTGGCACGAGCAACTGCTACAACACTTTCTTCTCTTGGAGGATCCATTTCTGCAACCAATCCAATGAAAGTAAAGCCGTTTTCAGTTTCTAAAGAGAGATCTTCGTCTTTTTCTTTATAAGCAAAAGTTAAAACGCGGAGACCGTTTTCGGAAAAATGAGTATTTTGAGCTAAAATTTGTTTTCTATCTTCAGCGGTCATTGGTCGAACTTCATCGCCAATTCTGATATTTTCACAGCGATCAAGTAAAACATCGATAGCACCTTTAACAAAAATTGTTGGCTTATTGTGAATCAGGTGCTTAGTACTCATTAATTTTCGATCAGAATCAAATGGAATTTCTTGTTGACGAGTTAATAAATCGCGTAAATCGTCTTCAGATAAACCAAGTTGATTATTACCTAAATCAATTCCGGGCACTTGGCGATACATTTCAATAAGAGCTGATTCTGTTGGATCACCGATAACTTTTCCATCTTTAATACTTGAATCATTATTTAAAACTGCATCATAGAGCAAGTACCGGTGAAGCTGATTACTTAAATCTAATTGGTTGGGCTTTAATACTTTCCCTCCGATATAGATTTCCTCTACTGTCATCTTATTTTGAGTTAAAGTACCAGTTTTGTCAGAACAAATAACAGAAACAGAACCTAAGGATTCAACAGCTGCTAAATTTTTAATAATTGCATTTTCTTTAGCCATTTTTTGAGTGCCCATAGCTTGTACGATAGTTACAATGGAACTCAAAGCTTCTGGAATGGCAGCAACAGCTAAGGCAACTGCAAAGAGTAAGGCATCCATTAAGGGCTGACCACGCCAGATTTGTAAACCTAGAATTGCCGCACAGATAATTAAAATAGTGGTAGCCAACTTGGAAGAGAAGTTGTCGAGAGAAACTTGAAGAGGAGTTTTACGCTCTTTAGTTTCATTCATTAAAGAAGCGATTTTTCCAATTTCAGTATTCATTCCAGTCCCAGTAACGAGGACATTTGCACGTCCATAAGTAACTAAGGAACTTGAATAGACCATATTGATTCGATCTCCAATAGGAAGTTCGTGATCGATGTCTATATCGGCTTTATCGATATTAGTCGATTCACCAGTTAAGGAACTTTCATTTACTTGGAGAGAAAAATTATCCAAAATTCTACCGTCAGCTGTGACCATGTCACCGGCTTCAAGGAGCATGATATCTCCTGGTACGACCTCGGTAGAATCAATTTCAATCTTTTCTCCGTTTCGTAAAACTTTCGCACTCGGCGAGGAAAGTGATTTTAGGGATGCTAGTGATTTTTCAGCTTTAACATGTTGAACGGTGCCTAATACAGCATTCAAAATCAAAACTGCAATGATTACTAATGTACTTTCTAATTCACCTGTGAAAGCTGAGATAACTGCAGCAATGATCAAAATAATGACCATCAAGTCTTTAAATTGCTCTAAAAAGACTTGAAAAACAGTTTTCTTTTTGCCTTCAACTAAAGCATTTTTACCGTATTTAGCAAGATTCTTTTCGGCTTGCTCAGCGGTAAGACCATTAGCGTCCGTTTTAAATTCTTTTAAAACTTCAGCTTTTGGCTGTAAGTAGTAGTCTTTCATAAAAACCTCCAGAAATTAGGTGAGTTCAGACAAAAAAGAGACTATGCCAAACTTAAAAAGCTTATGCATAGTCTCACCATTTAAATTTACAGCGGAAATTGCTTTCGTGATATGACGCCATAAATACAAATTATATTTGTAGGTTACTCCCTATATTGTATATAAATTTATATCATATTGTAGAGATTTGAGCAAGATGTTTTTTATATAACTGAAGGAAATTTCTGGAATTTCTTAAGGTTGAAATCGTTTGGGATATGTTTGTATTGATTACTACAATCTAGAATAGAGCAAAAAACTTCTATTTTTTTACGGTAGAAGTTTTTTTAGTATTCTTATTAATCTTTACTTTGATCCCAAATCTTTTTAGCGGCTGGGATTTTACCTAAATCAGTGATTTCATCTTTGTCTAACACAACTAAATTGTTAGGTCCTTGTGCTAGTTGGTTAAAACTATCTAAGCTTTGATTTCTGAAATAACCATCTCCGGCTTTATCAAGAGCTTGTTGTAATTTATCAATTCGATAAGCATCGGCATCAGCTTGAGTTTTTACTGCTTCAGCATTTGCTTTTGCAGTAGCAACGAGTGCATCATTCTTGGCTTTAGTAGTTAATTCAATATTTCTAGCTTCACCTTCCGCACGAGCAATAGCGGCAGTTTTTTCACGGTCAGCAGTTAACTGCTTATCCATGGCCTTTTGAATTTCTGGACTCGGGAGCAATTCATCAACGTTAACACGAACTACTTGAATTCCATAAATATCAGTTAAATCGCCAATTGCTTTTGATAGTTGAGCATTGATCTCACTAGTTGAACCCAATGCTTCATTTAATTCCATTCGTCCAATAATATCACGTAAATGACCACGGATTAACTGTACCATCGATTCAACGGAGTCAGTATTGTTGTAAAAATACTTGTATGCATCAGTGACAAGATAGTTTAAGGTTAAGCTGGTAGTGATTTCAGCATTATCCTTAGTGATAATACGATATTTAGAAATTTCTAAAGGCTGTAATGCTAAGCTTACTTTTCTTAAACTTTGGAAAATTGGCCAAATAAAGACTAAACCAGCTTTTACAGTTCTTGAGTATTTACCTAAAGTTTCAACTAAACCTACATAGTTTTGCGGTACGATCCGTAAGCCGCATAAAAAATAGATAAGAATTAATAAAATAATTACTCCTATAAAAACATACGTCATCCCTATAACCTCCATTAATTAAATTTAATGATATTATCCAATACTTTAAGCAAAAATGAAATATTATTTAATCATTTTTGTTGTATCAATAGTAACTTTTAAGCAATAACTTTATGTAAGCATAAAAAATACTACTCTATTTTTTCAGTAAAAATGCACGTACTTAGCGATCTATGCCGCTTAACTTGTATAATTTTGCATCTTAGTTTATCTTTTTGACCACTTAATAAAAATAGCTTGTAAATTAAAATCGGTGCAGTAACATTAAAATATAATAAATAATTAAAAGGGAGGGGCTAGGGATGAAGCTAAAGGGAATATTTAAAATAAATAAAGGTCGCTTTATTTTAATTTTTTTAATGATAATACTTGCTGCTGTAATTGATACCCTTTCTCAGTATTTGATGACACCGGCATTTAATAATTTAAAGAATTTAAATTTTTTAGGCTTTGTAATCTTTATTGCTTTATCAAGGCTCTGTGATATTTGCCGGTTATTATTGGGTTCTGGTTCGGACTACTTATACAGTAAACAAAGTCAAAGTTATTTACATCAAATAAGAAAAAAGATCAGCTTATATTTGTTTAAAAAGCAAATTGATGATACAGCATCAATTCAAAACAATTTAGCTGCTAACTTAGATCAATTAACTAGAAACTATTTAACGCCAATTAAAGCTGCCTTCTTATATGGGTTGATGGTTATTTTTTCAATAGTAGTGTTGTTTTCCTATAATTGGAGCTTAGTTTTATTAACGGTTATCCTAACTTTAGTCTCACTTTTATTGCCAAAGGTATTTGAAAATATGAGTTCAAATGCCACGATTGAAGTCACTAAAAGCAATGAAAAACTTTTAAAAGCAATTTCAAACTGGATTAATGGCTTAGATGAATTAAGAAGATATAGTAGTTTTAGAATTTATTCTGACTCCATGAATCAAGCAGCTGATGATTATAAAAAGGCGGCTATTCACCAAGGTGCGACAATTGCTATTGCGGACTTAGCTACCTCTATTGTTAATATAGGTGGACAGATAATCTTGATGATTCTGGCTGCATATTTATACTTTAATGGGCAAATAGTCTTTGGTGCTGTCATTACAACAATTCAATTTTGTACAACGGTTATGAATGGCACTGCACAGTTTGCTGCTCAATGGAACCTAATTAAATCATCAAAGAAGTTAAATGAAAAGATAACCTCCTTAGAAGGCGCGAGCGCACCTTTACAAAATGAACATCAAGATAAAAAAGTAGCTAAATTACAGATAAAGAACCTACAGCATCAATTTAAGAATGGTGAACTTATTTCTTATCCAGATTTAACTATTAAAAGTGGTGAAAAAGTTTTAGTAACAGGCGATAGTGGTAGTGGAAAATCCACTTTATTTAAGCTAATCTTAGGTAAATTATCACCAACTAGTGGAAAAGTGATTTTTGAAGATAAGAATGGTAAAGAAGTCAAACTCAATCGTGATGAACTTGGATATGTAGCACAAGATAATACTCTTTTCCCCGATACTATTGAAAATAATATGACAATGTTCAATTCAAAGCTTGATGAGAAAGTAAAAAGAGTAGCTAAACAAGTTGAGTTTGAAAATGATCTTAAAAAAATCCCCGATGGTTTAAAGCATGAAATTAATTTGGATGAAGGAAATTTATCAGGAGGACAAAAGCAAAAAATCGTTTTGGCGAGAGCAGTTTTAGCCGGATCAAAATGGCTCTTTATTGATGAGGGAACAAGTGCAATTGACAGTAAGGCAACAAAGAAAATTTTGGAAAATTTACTTGATCATGAAACTACTATTGTCATGATTGCCCATAATCTTAATGATGAGCTAGAGAACCTGTTTGATCGAAAAATCAGCTTGAAAAATGGAGGTGAGTAGGGATGAGCTTTAAAGGATTTATCAAGACAAATTACCTTAGATTTATTTATATCAATTTTTTATCCATTATTTCTGGATTGGGCGCAATTGGTGCTGGGTATGTCCAAATGTACTGGTTAACTTTCATCAAGAACAAAAACTGGATGGGAGTGTTATGGACAAGTCTTGCTAGCGGACTCTTATATTTAGCAGCGCAAGGGTTAATTTATTACATTCAGTTTGTTACGCGTATTCAAGAAGAGGAATATAATAAAAAAATTCGTAATAATCTTGCTAGTCATTACTTTAAAGATGATAAGTATCACAAAATAGCTGCGGTTCAAAATCGAATGACCAACGACCTTGAGATGGTAAGAGAAAATTATTTTGATTGGTACATTATCGTTCCTTTTTATGGAACAATGTTTGTTGGTGCTTTAGTTGCCTTACTCACAATTCATTGGCAAATTTTTGTTGTAAGTATTTTGATTGATATTGCATCTTACTATATTCCTAAACTTATTCAGAAAAAGATGGAGAAGGCCACAACAAATGTTTCTGTTCAAAATAAACATTATTTAGATGTGTTGGAAAAATGGTTTTCTGGAGTTGAAGAATTACGCAGATACTTTGCTGGTGCAAAGCTATTTCAAGTTCAGAATCAAGCAGCTAATAAGATTGAAAAAGCCCATATTCATCAAACTGGTACTCAGCAAGAACTAATTGTAATAAATGGATTATGTAACTCAATAGGACAATTGATCCTTCTTTCTTTGACTGGATATATGATCACTCAAGGACAAGTACTTTTTGGTGCAATCATGTCAGTACAAAATTTTGCAGCTAATATTTCCATTGGCTTGCAACAAATGATCCAAGCATTGAGTTTTATGAAATCTTCTGAAGAACTAATGGGCCAAATTAGTAATGATTCTGCACCACTACAGAATAATTCAAATGTTCAGAGGAAAAAGCCAGCTCTAATTTCTACTGAGAATTTAGCTTTAGCTTTTCCAAATGGTGAGAAGTTAAGTTTTCCTGATATTCAAATAAAATCCGGAGAAAAGATTTTGTTAACTGGAGATTCAGGAGCTGGAAAATCTACCTTGTTTAAATTGATATTAGGTTCAGTAAGGCCGACACAGGGATCTATTATTTTTAAAGATAAAAATGGAAAAGAAGTTGTTCCTGATATGTCGAAGATTGGTTATATTCCACAAGATCCAAATCTCTTTCCTGGGACGATTGAAGAAAACATTACCATGTTTAATTCAAAATTAAATTCTCAAGTAGAGCCTATAATCAAAGAAGTTAATTTTGCTAATGATATTGCTAAATTCAAGGAAGGATTAGAGCATCAATTAAATCTAGATAAACTAAATATTTCGGGCGGTCAAAGACAAAAGATCGTTCTAGCCCGAGCTAAAGTGCATGGAAGTGATATAATTTTGATCGATGAAGGAACTAGTGCGATAGATCAAAAAGCAACCATGAATATTTTAAAGAATTTAGTTAAGGGTAAAGAAACGATTATTTTTATAGCGCACAATTTTAATCAAGATATGCGTGCATTATTTGATCGTGAAATTCATTTAGTTAAAGAGTGAAGATAAAGAAATACTGGTAATCAACGTTAAAATAAATATTGATTGCCAGTATTTTCTGCCTAAAGGGATGTATTTTTAATTAAAGATCATTGTCTAACTTATTTTTAGTAACGGATGTATCTAGAATATATGTATTGTAACTTTGAGTTACGTCTACATCAAACTGGTTAAGTAAGTCCATTGCTGCCCAATCAGTATCGTCTGCTTCAAAAAATATGCTTTCGAAAGAATTGAACATATCTAATAGCACGCTTTGAATGAACTTAGGACATGTTTTTGGATTCGTAGAACAAATATAAGCAATTTCATTATTTTCGGTAAAAATAATATTTTCAATTTGAGAATCTTTATTAAGTTGATAATATCCTGTTTTAGTCGGAACTTCTTTAATAAACTGATCTTTTGAGATCGTTAGTGGTGACACAACTTTATGACTATTTTTATAATATTGGTATAGAAAATCACAACAGTCTAAATATTTATTATTGTGCATATCGAATTTTTGAATAGTTATTTTTTCTTCAGGAAGCAATTTCATATTATCTTTTTTAACAGTTAATGAAAAACACCGTCTTTTTAATTGAAAGCCATTTTTAGTTAAAAAAGCGATTAAATACTTTTCAGTTGAATCAAGCATAACTTGTAGTGGTTTCTTTTTATCTTGTATGATTAAAGAAAAAGGCGAAGAGAGTGGATATGTAAGAAGGTTAAATTTAAGATAGCAATTTTGATTATGATAGTCGTTGGTATAAGTAGAGATTGTGCCGATACTTTTGTTATTTTCAAATAATTGGTAAGTATTTGAGTTGATTTTAAGGATCTTGCTAGTCATTGTATTCTTAACCCTTTACTATAAAAACGAAAGAAGTATTAAAATAAATATAGCGTAAAATCCACATTTATTAAATGTTTTTATGAGAAGACAGATAATGATAACAATTGAACAATTAAGCAATTTTCCAAATAAGATTTTGATTAATTAGAAGTTTGAAATACTCTAATACAAGAAAAATGCTACTAAATCAAGGCTTAATAACCTTTAGATTTAGCAGCATTTTTTAGATTAATATTAAAGTATTTAATTCTTGTATTTTAGACTGGCGTATATATTCCTAGCAACTTCAATTAAGGTTACGATTCCAAAGAAGATAGCTGAGGAAAGTAGAGCTTTATCTGAATTCTTAGCAATGATTGAAATAATAAAGGGAGAAATTACAGCCCCAATGTCCATCATAATTAAGCATAAGGTGGTAGCAAGATTACTTAATTTGTCAGGGACACTTAAGGAAATCGATTTAAAGATGTATGGCATTACAATACCAAAACCTGCACCAAGTACAATGCATCCCACTACCAACACAAAGGTATTTCTTGCGCTACTAATTAAGTAAAACCCAAGTGCATTTAAAACCATACATAAAACCCATACCCGCTGGTGCAGTTTAATATAAAGCCAATTAAATGCGATACCACATGGAATACCAGTAATAGCAATTACTGCTAGCATTAACGAAGCCATACTTTCATTTCCTAAATGAAAATCTACGATAAAACTAGGAAGTTTGTAAGCAAGAGCCATGTAGAAAATATAAATCAAAAGTGTAAGGATACTGAGATAAATAATGTTTGAATTAAAAGCTTGTTTTATATTAGAAAGGGAAAAATGTTTTCCAGAAGAATGCTTAGTTTTCTTAGGAACTTTAATAAAGTGTTCAAACATAAAAAATACTGGAATTGCTAGGATATATACCCAGAAAACAGCGTGCCAAGATAATGTTACTAGATAACAAATAATAAAGGCAGAAGCGATGTAGCCAACATCGTTCATAATGTTTTGGAAACATAATAGGCGATTGAGTTCAGTTTTATGATTTTCATAAATCATCATAATTAAACTTACGGCTAAGGAGTTATAAATCCCGATACCAAATCCAAGCAAGATCCGGAGAATAAATATTAGCCAAAAACTATTAACAATTACTGGTAAAGTTCCGCAGATTCCAACTAGAGCTAATCCAATTAAAATTACTTTTTTTCTGCCAATTTTTTTAACTAGAAAAGGATTTATTAAAAGACCAAATATTTCTCCAAAATTAGGAATAGTAGTCAGTAATTCAACTGTCACACGAGGAATATTAGGAAAGGCTCTTTCCATTAAGGGAAGAGCAGGAGAAATAACAGAGGGCATCATAATGAAGAGAGAAATTGCTAATAAAGTAGCTTTAAAGATTGGTTTAGATACCTCTTTTTCAATATCCATAACTATCGTCCTTTCTTTGAAAATATTGCTTTCACCGTCATTCTAACAAAGATAGGTAGAAGAATAAGAAATAAACATTAGGAGTAAAAGGAAGAATAAGGAAAACATAGAAAAAAGCTTGATTTACAATGCGATATTGAAATCAAGCCTAAAAATAAAGATATTGATTAAAAACTAGTCAAATCGAGCCTTAAAAATTGCCTCCACTAGTGCTCTTTTAGTGAAATATCCGTTTCTAATTAATTTTGCAAAATTATCTACGTTCTCGACCATTTGATTATATTCAGAATCACTAATTTGAAGGACTTTTTCTTGAGCTTCTTCTAAATTGTTTACAACTAGACCGAGATTTTTTCTTTTTATTATTTCTACTTCAGCTAGGTTATCTTTTACAATAAGTGGTAATCCGGCAGCTAAATAGGTACTAGTTTTAAAAGTAGTATTTAAGGTCATATATTGTTCCCAGGATTTATTAATAGTTCCCCATACAAGTCCAAAGCCACCATGAGAACGTATGTCGTCTAATAATATTGATTCGGGTTTATGCCCAACAAATTGTACATTAGACCTGTTTTCACCAACTGGATTGCCATAAATTCTTAAATTAGCTTTGGAATCTTTCCAATCGGGTAGAGAACCAAATTTTTCAGCACTTCCTGCAAAATTGATTATTTTTTTATTTTCTGGCTTAGTATCATAAAGAATTTGAGCAGGATGATCCCAAAAATACTGAATAACGTATGGTTTTTCAGCTAATCCATTTTTTCTTAAAAAGTCGTACATATTTTGAGAAGGAACAATTAAAATATCGAATTTATTATAATAGTCAATATAAGCAGGAAGAAGATAGTGATTCTCCGGAGACATTAGGGGAGGAACATCATGAATAAATAGCACTTTTTTGATATTCGGATAAATATTAAGATGATCGATAAAAGCATTTTCCCAGTTTACTCCAAGCCAGACGGGAGTTTGAACAATCACAGTGTCACCCGGATTTAAAGCTGCAATGATTCCATCAAATCTCGTATCAAGGTACATTTTAGGCTCATCTGGCCAATTGTAAGTAAAGATTCCAAACTCATCAATACCTAATTCATTTGCATAATCTACAACCATTTTTTGAACTGGTTGAATAATATCTACGGAAAAACCATTAATTTTTGTGATATATACGGCCATTATATAATTACCTATTCAAAATTATCTTTCATTACTGAATCTATTAAAACTTTTTTAGTAAAATATCCATTTTGTATCAATTTTGAAAACTTATCAATGTTTTTAATCATGTCTTCATATTGTTCATCAGAGAGTATTGAAATTTTTTCTGCGATTTCTTCTAAACTTGTAGTGACAATTCCTAATTTCTTCTCTTTTATTTTTTCTGCGATTGGAGATGTATCACTGACTATTACAGGAATACCAGCGGCTAAATATGTGCTTACGATATAAGAGGGGTGAAGGTGGCTGTATTCATCTTGAGACCAAGCGAAGCCAAATCCTCCAGTTTGCCGGAGTTCTGCAAGTAAAGCAGGATCACTTTTTTGACCAGCTAATTCTACATTAGGATTGTTGCTAATACTGTGGTCAATTCTAGCACCATATAATTTTAATTTTATATCAGAACTACTCCACTGATTTATATAATCAGAATTGGGAAATTTATCTATAAGATTAATCGTCTTACTATTTTTAGGCTTGTTAGAAGAGTCAATAGTAGAAGTATAGGGATGATCGAAAAAATGCTGGATTACATATTTCTTCTTTTGGAGCCCATTTTTTCTTAGAAAATCATACATATTTTGAGAGGGAACGATTAATACATCTGCCTTATTATAATAATTAATTACATTAGGCAGTAAATCTTTTTTATTATTATCGATTAGAGGAATAACATCGTGAATAAAAATAATTTTTTGAATAGCTTGATAAATAAATAGATGATCAATAAAAGCTTGATCCCAGTCCATAGAGATCCAACTAGGAGATTGTAAAATAACTGTATCTCCAGCATTTAAAGAAGCCATGATTCCATCAAAACGTGTATTGCGGGCATCTACTGGTTCATCTGGCCAATTGTAAGTGAAGATACAAAATTTGTTCATTCCCAATTGCTTACCGTAATTTGCAACTATCTGTTGATTATTTTGAGCATCATTATATAAGGCCATTCCATTTAAAGTAGTAATGTGAATTGTCATTTTAACTCCTTAATTGTGCTTATATTTAAGTTAAGTATAGAAAAGAAGAAAAATAAAAACAAGATTAGAAGAAAATAATTGATAAAAACGCTCATTAAGGATGATGAATGTAAATGGTGTAAGATTAATTTATAGACATTTTTATTAAAGTATTTCACTTTTTGAAGGGAGGAGAACATCATGAACGCAATTTTTGAAAGAGAAGCAGGTAGAAAATATACTAATGAAGAAGTAGATGAAGAAAAAATCCAAAAGCTAATTGATGCTTTTCAAGCTTCGCCTTGTGCTATGCACCAAACAGATGTCATGGAACTTAGCATAATTACAAAACCAGAACTACTTAAAAAGATAGAAGATAGTACGGACAATTCGTGTTACAATGCACCGTTAATATTTATGATTAATACTAAAAAGGACAGTCCATTTGGTGAAAGGGATGCTTCTGTAGCTGTTGAGAATGTAATGGTAGAAGCAGCTGATTTAGGTTTAGGATCAGTTTATGTAATGGGCGGAGTATTTGCACTAAATAAGTTTCCTGAGCTCCAAAAAGAATTGGGAATGAATGAAGGTTATGAAACTACTGTGCTCGTGCCAATTGGTTATCCAGCTGATAAAGAACAAGTAGAAGATAGAAGCAATCGTTATAAAGTGGTTAGAAAATAAGTGAAAATATACTAAAAAGGTACAGTGACGCTATATGTAGTGGCTGTACCTTTTTACTATATTTTATTTACTTAAATCAATAATTTTATCGAAAAGTTTCTTTTCTTGATCGGAAATTTTATGGGCTACTTCAATTACTGCAAAGTTAGGATTAGTTAGAAGTGTTTTATGAATTTGCAATGAAAGTTTATTATCTAACGCACTGGTTGCTTCATCAGCAAGTAAAATTGGTCTTTTAGCTAAAATAGCTCGAGCGATCTCAATTCTCTGAATTTGACCTCCAGAAAGATTATTACCATTTTGACCAACTCGATAGTCGAATCCTTTGCTGTCAATTAATTCTGTCAGTCCGGCTAATTGAATCGCATTCATTAATTCATCTTTTGAATATTTTTTACCTAAAGTTAAGTTAAAAAGTAAACTCCGATCAAATATAAATGGCTTTTGGTTGATATAACCGAAATATTCATGAGCCTTGGTCCAGTTATCTTCTATATGTTGATCATCGATAATGACTGAACCAGCAGTTGGAGTAAGCTGTCCTACTAACAAGCGTAAGAGAGTAGTTTTACCAAAACCACTTGGAGCCATTAGTAATATTTTTTCGTTCTTTTCGAGTGTAAAGGATACATCGTTTAAAATTGATTTATCATTCACAATATATGTTAAATTTTCAATCTTTAATTGATTGAAAGATAAAAAAGATGAGGTAGGGGATGTATTTTTTGAGTGTAGTGCCTTTTCGATTTTGTCCCAGATTGGTTTAGTAGAATGTATTTGGTTAATCTGATCAAAAATCATTGTAATTGGATTAATAAAGTCATTAGATAATTGAACAATCATGACTAAGGTACCAGCTCCAATTTGGCCATTGAACATTAGAATGGCGCCAATTAAAAATGGAACGATAAAGCTGAAAATATCTGCTATTGTAATAATTAAAGTAGAAATAGCACCCTGGGTATAGTTCAAAGAACGCAATGCATTTTCCATCTGTTTTGCTTGTTTGATTACATAAGAAACAAGCGGTATTTCAACATCATAGAGCATCGCTGTTTTCGAACCATTAATAGCATCGGTAACGGCTTGAGTATATTCGGCATTTTTCTCTTCCCAAACCTTTGCCTTGTTTTGAATATCTTTAACGAATAATTTCTGAACAAAACCTGGAATAATCGTGGCTACTACAAAGATTATTGTTAAAAGCCAAGAGTTTAATAAACCAACAATAATTGAAATGATGAAAGCTGCAGCTTCTGAGATAATCATTAATTCGTTAGCAATTTTTAGTGATTCTATTTGTTTTAAATCATTGGTCATCAAGTTGAGACCTTCTTTTTGTGAATCAGCTTGTTGATTTACTAAGTAGGTGATAGTTTTATCCTTGAGCTTAATATTAATATCCCGTGTGATATCGAAACGTAAATAACGATATCCAAAATTTAAAAACATGATAACAATTAGAACAGTTGCTCCTAAAAGAGCGATAAGAACTAATTGCTTTAATGAGCCACGATGATATTGTGCACTGTTCAACATTATCTTCGTGACATAAGCGATGACGACATTACCACAAGCACTTATGCAGGCTAAAAGGACATAAAGTGCTAGCTTCTTTTTGTTAGCAAACTTTAAAGACATAATATACCTTTCTAGACCCCATCAAAGTGACTTATTTAGTCGTTTCTTCTTTGATAAAAATAATATAGCATATTTTGTTGAAAATTAAAATAGTATTAGATATTATTTTAATAAAAGAATTTGGAGGAAGTGTAAATGCAAGAAAATTTAATATCGTTTATTAATACCTCACCTTTATTTATTGCAATTATTATTGGCTTTGTAGTTTCACTTAATGAAAATGCTTCTATAAGAGTACCGATCATTATAGTTATTATTTCAACAATTATTAGTTTCCTTTTGCCAATTTTTAATTTAAAATCTTGGGTTACTTATCCAGTAATTCTCTCTGAAAGTGCAGTGTTTGTTTTGGCCACAATGTTATTTAGTCAAAAGATGAAAAAGTGGCTGGCTTGGATTTTGGGTTTGATTGTAGGATTCGTTTGGGCAATTGTACTGCTTATTTTGCTAGGAGTGACTTTTAATATCTAATGTGTATTAGAAAGTATGAAAATTCTGATTTCGATCAATTGTGTCATGTGATGGATAGGGCACGACTGCAGGAATTAAAGACAGCTAATATGGAGCAAGTGTTTATCCAATTGAGGGATGCCCCATATTTAGGATATTTGTTAAAATGCAAAATTTATGTAGCTGTTAAGGAAGAAAAAATAGTCGGATTCGTTGGTTTGCAACAACATGAATTATCGTTTTTATATGTAGATCCAACTTTTCAAAATCATGGAGTTGGGAAGAAATTAATGGAGTTTGCTTTAAAGCAATTAGAAAGACCAATAAAGCTAGAAGTGTTTACTGACAACTTTGCGGCTAAAATGTTATATGAGAAATATGGTTTTAAAGTAGTAAAAACTGTGGTTGAAAAGTGGTCTGATGAGTATCCAATAGAGTTTTCACAGGATACGATGGAATTGAAGTGAGTAAATGGATTTAGAAATATTAAAACAAAAATTGAACAATTCTCAAGCTCTATATTCAGATGAAGAAACGAATTGGCTTTTAGATAATATTGGAGATTCTAAGAGTGAAATACGAGATGATTTAGTTTGTAATAGTTTGGGCGCTGGTTTTTTAGAAGAAAAATTTACTGAACGGCAAATTTTATTTTTGATAAAGCAACTTAGAAGAAAAAATCTCTTGTTTTATTGCATTAAAGAAAGCAGAGAAGCAACGCTAACTAGATCTTTTACGTGCTTATTGTGGGATTTAATTATTCGAACAAATAATGATAGAAAATCTCGTTACTATCAGGTTTTAAATAAGAATGAAGAGCGACAAATATTTGAAGATTTAATCAAGTATTTGGAAAATGAACATGATTTTACTGGTTTCTCTCCAAAATATGGTTGGGTGCATGCAGTAGCACATTGCTCAGATGCATTATCAGACAGCATACTTTGTGATAATTTTGATCAAAAAATGGTAGCTGATTTTTTATTAGCTGTTAAGGAAATGTTGGATAAGGTGGATAGACGTTTTATTAACGGGGAAGAATATCGTTTAGCCGATGTTTTTGTAAATGGATTTAAAGCAAATAAGATCAATTCTGGTAGTTTTGTTAATTGGATTGAAGCTTTTACTTTTGACCCTTATTCAGATGAACTTTTAGAATATTATCGATTTAATAATCTGAAATCATTATTGCAGGATATATATGTAAAGTTAAATTCTATTTCATTGCTTGATCCTAGTGTAAAAGAAATAGTAGAGAAAAAATTTAATAGTGAATACTGAGGATTGAAATTATGATTATAGATACGAAGAAATTACAAAAAGCAGTTATTGAGAACAAGAAAAAACATAATTTTAATACTACTGATGTTAAGTTTGAGCTTCTTTTGTTGTATGGCGAAGTGAATGAACTGTTTCAAGCGTGGCTTAAAGAGGACCAAGAAAATATCAATGAAGAGCTGGCTGATGTAGCCATTTTTCTATTAGGAATTTCTGAAATGCTTGGGAGTGATCTTGGTGAAAACATTGTTAAGAAAATGGCGATTAATGCAAAACGAAAATATGTGCATGGAAAGAAGATAAGTACTGATGACTAAGATAGAACTTACTCGTTTTAGAATTAAAAAAGGGAAAGAAGCTAAAGCACAAGAGTGGATGGATTTTTTAAATGAACATCATGCTGATACTGTAGCCACAATGGCTGGTGAAAAGATGTATATTGAGAGTGTGTTCAAAGAAAAAAATCCAGATGGATATACATATTTTTACTGGTATTCAGTTCAAGGCGAAGGCGGAAATGCTGTTGAAGAATCAGAAAGCTATATTGATAAGAAACATATTGAATATTGGGACGAATGTATTGATATGGAATATAAGCCAGTTGATATGAAACTAGAAGAGAGTTTAATTGCACCAAATATTGAGAAGGTAATTGAAAGGGATGCGTAATGTTAAATGAAAGCATGGAAAATTAGTGGAGGTATTGTCTTACTTTTATATGTAGTTATTAGTGTATTTATTTGTATTAGAAAAGTTGATGGAGCAGGTGTAGTACAGACGCTAGAAATGAGAAATATTACTTTAATTATCTGGGGGGTATTTGGATTAATCATTTTAATAGGTTATCTAATTTGGCTGGCAATTTTAAAGCATAGTAAAAAGTAGGGAATAATATGTACTCAAATCTATTATCAATCGCAACAGCTATTAATCCGCGTGAACTAGGTGGATTAACAGGTTTTAATAATCGCAAAATAAAAATGCATCGGCTTCTTAGAACCGGTGATCTTAGTAAGATGTCGCAAGAAGACAAGCAATTTCTAAAGAATTACGGCGTTGTTAAAGTTATTGATCTACGTTCAAAATCAGAAAGCACTTCTCATCCTGATCCTCAAATCGACGGCATTCAAAATATTTCTATACCACTTTCCAGCGAAGAAGGAACATTAGGTGGAGAAAGTAATTTAACTCAAGAAGCAAAGTTATATAATGAGAATCCGCATGCTGCATTTAAAATGATGTGTGATCATTATAGAGATCATGTTGTTGCGGCACATGATCAAGAAACTGTTCGTCAAGTATTGAAAATATTGTCTGAAACTAAAGAAGGAACGATTCTTTTCCATTGTACTGAAGGAAAAGACCGGACTGGCTTTGTTGCTTTGTTTATTTTGTATACTTTAGGCGTTGATCTTGAAACGATTCGTCAAGACTACTTGGTGTCTAATTCGGTTCTGTCTTCTTACCGAGCAGAACGTGATAAAAAGTTTGAAAATGCAGGCGAAAACCTTACCTTTAGGAGCAATATGCGAATCTTGAGCTCTGCTTCTGATTCTTTTTTTGATACGATATTACTTACAATCGAAGAGCAGTATCAAAACATGGATGCATATTTGAGAAATGTGTTGGATGTGACACCTGAATTAAGAGATCGTTTACGTGAGCTTTATTTAGAGGAAAAGTAAGTTTTAGAAAAACATTTTTATAAAGTAATATATGATTTTCGATCATAGTTTTTAACTTAACAGTCATTAGACAGAAGCGACCTTACAAAAGGAGGAAGAGGAATGGAATTAGAAGTGCATATGCTTGTCCCTTATTTATTGGCCACCGTATATTTTGTTTTTCAAGATTGGTTTCAAAATATCGCTTTAAAATGGTATGGTATCGCAATAGTTGCGATTGTGACTATTTGTTGGATATTTAGTATACGAGTCCATCTTAATATAATTCAGATTAGTGCAGAGCTGGTTCAAATAATATTAGCTTACTTTTTATTAACAAGAAAATTCAGTAAATTAACTACTTTTGGATTAATTATGATAATCGGTGTTGTAACTACAGTGGCTATTTTTTATTAATTTTTGGAAAAACAAATTAAAGATAAAAATAAACTATGATATAATTTCTATGTAAATAATGCGAACATATGTGCGAAAAAATAAAAAGAAAGGGGATAAATATGCTAACAATTTATGATTTAAAGAATAATGTAATGCTTAAACAACCAGATTTCTTTAAGTTGGTCGAAGGATATGACTCTTTTAAGGGAGTTAGTTTTGTTGGAAGTTTTAAAATAATAGAGAAAGAGCTTTTGCCACGCTTTAAACAGATTGATCTAATTTTAGGGATGGAAGATCAGAAAACTGGTAAGAATTTAGATCAATTATTAAATGTCTCTAATAAAGTAAAACAGCTATTGTCTTTAAGTCGAGATTCGGACTTTTTAGATCGAATTGAAAATCAAACTTTAAATTTAAGATTCACTAAGGATGAACTTTTTCATAGTAAATATTTTATTATTGAAAATGATACTAATTTTATTATCTTCAATGGTTCAATGAATCTTACTAAAAAAGCTTTAAAACAGAATCATGAAATGCTTTGGATGTATGAAGGTAAGAAAAATGATCTACAGGATTTAAAAATCTATGAAGAGCATCAAAAGCTTTTTAAGAAAAATTTCGAAGAAGATAGTGTTGAATACTTAGATAGAAAAATTATCAATAATCTATATGGTAAAACTAAAAAGCAAATTACTGCAATTATTGCAGATGAAGTAGTAGATAAAGTCCAACAAAATATTGTTGAAGTAAATCCGGAGGATATTGTAAAGATTACTAAGGATGCGGCTAGAAAAGAAGAAACTTATGAGCTCCATCCTGAGACTGTTCAAAAAGTAGCTAAGCAACTTTTTACGGAAAAGGGTAATAAACGAAGAAATGAAGAAAAGGTCCGTGAAGAAGTTAAAAAAATTGTCTATCAAGACTTTAGTGATGCATCTCAAAACCGTGTAATAAAAGCTAGCACTCTATATCCTAAACCAGTTTGGGCTTATAAAGATAATAATATTATTGTTGAAGATACAAACACTAATTTATTTCATTCGCTTGAAGTTAATTCGGACATAGTTAGTGAGGATGATGTTCGTACTTTTGTTAGAATTATTGAAAGCTTTAAATTGAATAAGGTAAAAGATGAAAGTCACCAGGCACTTTCTGCATTTATTTATCTGATGACTGCTCCAATGATTTGGAAAATTCGTGAAATTTATCGTAAATCTAATTTTTCAAAAAGTGCTGATCAGATTCCTCTTTCGATGGTGTTAATTGGACGAGGCACTACTGGGAAAACGTTGTTGGTGCGAGATTATTTTAAAAAATTTACTGGAGACAAGTCTCATAGTTTGCAATACACTGAAATTAATGATGGTAATGGTGCTAGAACTGATAAAGCAGTTAGATTTTTAGACAATTATTTGCATTCTCAACGTTTTATTTCTCCGATGATTGTCGATGAATTGAATAGTAATTTTTTACATAGTAAAGTGGCTCTTAATGCGATTAAGCAATGGTCTAATACTATTAAAGGAATTCATAATGTTAATATCTTTGCGATGAACCATAATGCAGGTAGTAAAGAAATTAACAATCTTGAAGAAATTACCAAGCGTGTATATTACTTATCCTTTGAAGCTCCATGGCTTCCATCAAATCAACAAGAAATTAACTATAATATGTTAATTAATGATAATAATGACCGTATTTATCGCTATGTAGTTTCTGAACTCAATAAGCGTTTAGTACATCTTACAGGTGAAGAAGAGGCAAATCTAATCGAAGATTATTTGAGCTTAACGAAAGAAATCTTAGGAAATCTTTTGAAGAAATATGGCTATTATGATCGCCTAAAGAATATTTTAGGAGCTAACTACGATTATAAAATTGATCGCAACCGTATTACATGGAAAATGTTAATTCTTGATGATCATTATGAACATATTGCGTTTACTGATGGAGATGATAAGTATTTCCATGTTTCAAAAGCAATTTTTAATGATTTTAAAGCCAATGGATATGAGAATATTAATCAAACTCTAGATAATTACTTTAATATGTTCCCACGAGAAGGCGGTATTGCAATTGAGCAATACGGTAATGGAATGCGTCTTGATATTGACAAGTTTGATAAGTTCATTGGTGAGCCATTAATTAGAAAGCACTATGAACGAATACATAAAGATGAAAAGCAGCAAGATACTGTGACAGCTTTAATTAAAGCTCAAGTTGAACAGAACAAGATAATAGTTGAAAAGTTAACTGAGCAAAAAGAGCAAGAAAATAAGAAAAAAGGTTTTATTTCTCGTCTATTTAATCGTTAGCAATTATGCTGAACCTAAGTTATAAACTATAATTAACTTGAGGTGAAGAAAATGGAGACTACAATTAAACGTGATGGTCTAAACTTACATGGTTTACTTGAGGGAACCGAGAAGGTTGAAAATGATACGATTGCTATTTTAATGCATGGTTTTAAAGGTGATTTGGGTTATGATGACAGTAAGATTTTGTATGCTCTCTCTCACTACTTAAATGATCAAGGCCTTCCAACAATTCGGTTTGACTTTGATGGGTGCGGAAAAAGTGATGGTAAATTTGAAGATATGACTGTCTACAGCGAAATCCTAGATGGAATAAAAATATTGGATTATGTTCGTAATACTGTTAAGGCAAAACATATCTATTTAGTGGGACACTCGCAAGGTGGAGTAGTAGCGTCAATGCTGGCTGGATATTATCGAGATGTTATTGAAAAATTGGCTTTACTCGCTCCTGCAGCAACTCTTAAATCTGATGCTTTAGATGGAGTTTGTCAGGGCAGTACTTATGATCCAATGCATATCCCTGAAACTGTCAATGTTGGTGGTTTTGAAGTGGGCGGAGCTTACTTTAGAACTGCTCAATTATTACCGATTTATCAAACAGCAGAACATTATAATAGGGAAGTTTTATTGATTCATGGCTTAGCAGATAAAGTTGTGTCACCTAATGCCTCAAGAAAATTCCATACACTTTTGCCTAAAAGTGAGCTCCATTTAATTCCAGATGAGGGTCATATGTTTAACGGAAAAAATAGACCTGAAGTATTAAAATTAGTTAGTGAGTTTTTAATAAAATAAAAGTATATTATTACGATAAGCAGAGATTAGTTAGTGGATCTCTGCTTATTTTTTATGAATATTTTTTATGATTTTGCTCTTGAAATATTAAATAAGCTTAAGTAAAATTTAATATAATTTAACAATTAAGAAAAGAGGAGCACCATATATGAAACATATTGCATTTGTTTTACATCGTTTTTCAACTGGAAATAAGAAAATTGAATTAGTTTTACCAGAAGTCTGGCAAGCCGCTTCTCTGTTTGATCAACTTCAAAAGAATTTTGTTGAATTTTCTAAATATTTAGAGTGGATTGAAAAAATTAAGTCTGCTAAAGATGAAGCTGCATCAATTAAAATGTTTCAAGAAAAGATGGTTGCTGGGGAGGCATTCAATTTAGTTATCTTAGTTGATGGTGTCCCTAGTGGAATGATTGATTTGCACGAATTGAATCAAAGATCAGGTGAAGTAGGTTATTGGCTTTCTGGGGATGCGCAGCATTTAGGAATTATGACCAAATCGGTTGAGTTTTTAGTAGAGTATGCTTTTAAACAGCTGAATTTAGAATTTTTAATTTTACGAACGGCTCAGGATAATTTAGCTAGTCAACATGTGGCCCAGCGTGCAGGATTTCAGTATGTGAAAGATGATAAAAATAATCATAAAGTCTTTGTATTAAAGAACGAGTAAAATCAGGAGGAACAGGTATGGAATTTAAGAAGATAACAAACAAAAATTTATGGGATGTTGTCAATCTTCAAGTTAAAGCAAATCAAAAGACATATGTTGCGACTAATACAGTTAGTTTATTAGAAGCTTATGCTACCCAGAATGAAAATGAACGAGTTGAAACTTTTGCTGTGTATGAAAAAGATATATTAGTTGGTTTTATTATGATTAACTTTAATGTATTCAATTGGGACGGAGCACCAAAAGTAGCTCGTAATAATTATTGTATCTGGCGATTTATGATTGACCAAAGATATCAAGGAAAAGGATTGGGCAAAAAAGCACTAAATAAACTTATTGATTATATAAGAGCAAAGCCTCTAAGCGAAGGTAAAAAAATATATTTGTCCTATGTACCTGGAAACGAATGGGCGGAGAAATTATACAAAGAAGCTGGGTTTGTTCCGAACGGAGAAAAAGATGAGGAAGAAATTGTGTTAGTACTCGATTTAGGTGGTGAAAATAATGACAGATAAACTTGTTGATTGGGCTATTCGTCTTCAAAGCTTAGCGCAAGCTGGATTAACATATGGAAAAGATAATTTTGACCTTGAGCGTTATCAAGAAATCCGCGATATTTCGGCTGAAATGGTGGCTGAGAAGGCAGGTTTGTCAATTGAGAAGGTAAAAAATCTATTTTGTAATGAAGTAGGCTATCAAACTCCTAAGATAGGAACTCGGGCAGCTATTTTTAAAGATAGTAAAATGTTGCTGGTTCAAGAAAGTGATGGCTTATGGTCAATTCCAGGTGGTTGGTGTGAGGTAAATCTATCAGTTAAAGAGAATGTGATTAAAGAAATCAAGGAAGAGGCTGGCATTGATATTACAGTTGAAAAATTAATTGCAATTCATGATAGTAATAAGCACTATAAAGGGATGTATCCTTATGGAATTAGCACAGTATTTTTCTTATGTAAGCCGGTTGGTGGAAGCTTTAAAGAAAACGATGAAACTATTGCAAGTGGTTATTTTGCGTTGGATAATTTACCCGAGTTGAGTGAAGATAAGGGATCACGTGAACAGGTAGAAATGTGCTTTAAGGCATATCATGATCCATATTGGCAAGCGGAGTTTGAATAGGAATAAGTTTATGTAGCAGTAAAAAAATAAAGAGGATTGATGATTATGAAATCAAAAAGTGTAAGCTTTAAAATTGCAGTTTTATTTTTAACTTTTACGGCAGTGTTTACACTATTCCGATCATCAATGTCAGGAATATTTTCATTATTCTATGCTAAAAATGGTATCCCGAATGCTAATATTAGTTCAATAAAATCCTTTCAAAATATTGGTATCATGCTGGGGTTGCTACCAGCTGGATATTTAGCAGATAGAATTGGAAGATTAAAAGTTCTAGCTTTATCTTCCATAGTTATTGCAAGTAGTTTTTTAATCCTAATTCTATTTAGAAACTTTTTATTCTTTTCTTTAGCAGAACTCTTATATGGAATTGGACTTGCACTTAATTCTGGAACACTCATTGCCTATATAACTGACTTGCAAGAGCAAAATCATCTTTCTCCGAATAGCAAATTAATGGGGATGCAAGTTATCATCCTAAATTTAACCACCTTAATAGGTGGAAATATTGGTACCGGGCTCTTTGCAATTACAGATACTGCACCAGTTTGGTTTGCATTGATTGGCTTAGGATTATATCCTGCGTTTATTTTTTTCATGATACAGTTTTTATCTTTTTCGGATAATAAGGCATCACATAAGCGGAAAAATAATATTAAAAATATTGCTAGTTTCTTTAAAAAAAGAAATTTCTGGATATTGTTGTTGCTGAATATTGGATATGATTGTGGAACGCAATTTATTCTAATATATTGGTCGATTATCTACGTTAAAAAATTAGGCTTTAATTTATCTCTTGTCTATACCTTGTTTATGTGTGCACTTATTTTAGGGTCGCTTATATTTAATAGGATATCAACATTTGCTAGTTCAAGAAGTATTACGATATTAAATACAGTGTGCATGATTTTGGTGTTTGTTCTGAGTGGAATTATAGAAAATAAATATTTGTTGTTGCCCCTTTTTCTATTAATTGAATTACTAATGGGGATGATGTCAGGACAGATTTTTGCTACTAGTAATGAAGCAATTTATGGAGAAAGCAACAAATCTACTATGCTTTCGACAGTTTCATTTATTACTGAAATTTTAGTCAGTCTTTCTCTATTTGTAAGTAACGCAATTATGAAGTGGGCTGGAAATTTAAAAGTGATGTTTTTTGTATCAGCAGCTTACTTTAGCATTGTTTTATTAATAATTCCGTTGATAAAGCAGAAGAAAGAGTTAAGTGCAAAATAAAAAAAGACGATCAGTCATAATCGAGTGATCGTTGTCTCTTAATATGTATATTTAAATTTTGGATGGAGCATGTTTATCTAAAATTTTATGATCTCCTGTTGTAACTAAAGTTAAAATTAATTCATTATGATTTAACGAATATACAACAATCCATTGGTCGTAGGTAGAATTGTTAAAGTTACCAATGCGAGAAGGATGAAATTCGTTATAACCTTCTCATTTTCCCTTTAATTGATGGTGCTTCATTTTCTTTAACTTTGAGGTGTCATTTTCTAAAATAGCCTTTAGGCAGATACTAATTAATTCAACTGGATAATTTTTTCTCTTTAATTTCTTTAATTCTTTTTTATAGGTCGGAGATATATAAATTCTAATATTTTTCATAAACGATCCATCCAATTATCTAGATCGTCTAAAGTGCCAATTTTTTCAATATTTCCAGTTTCTACTTCTTTTTTTGCTTTTAAAGCTTCAGGTGAATCTAGAAAATTAATGAGTTCTATATCATCATCTGCTGCTTTTCCAACAGCAAATCTTAAAAATTCAGAAAGAGTAATTCCTCGTGTTGCTAAATTTCTTATTGCTTTTTCTTTTACATTTTTAGAAACACGAGTTGAAGCAGTGCTATTACGAGTAACCATATTATCCATAAAAACATCTCCTTTCATGGAATACCATTGTATTACGCAATGCTTAAATTGACAACAAATGAAAGAGGTGAGATAAGAATGTCTAAATTAATTATCATTAGAGGTAATTCCGGTAGTGGTAAGACCACTCTGGCGAAAGAAATTCATCAACGGCTGCCGCGTAATACTTTACTGATTTCACAAGATACAGTTAGACGAGATATACTCCGCGTTAAAGATGGAAAAAACACTTTAGGATTACCATTATTTGAGGATTTACTTCATTATGGTTATCAAAATTGTGATTATGTGATCCTTGAAGGCATTTTGAATGCGGAATGGTATGAGCCTTTGTTTAGACAAGCAGAGGAGCTATTTGGTAAGGAAATTTTTGCATATTATTTTGATATTTCTTTTGAGGAAACCCTAATACGCCATAAGCAGCGTCATATTAGTTCTTTTGGAGAAAAGCAAATGCGTTCGTGGTGGAAAGAAAAAGATTATATCAATTTTATTTCTGAAACTAAGTTTTCTAGCCAAACAACTTTAAGGCAAGAAATTGAAATGATTATGAAGGATATTGGCTATGTCAACAATCATTAATCAATTAAATAGGCGGTTGAAATCTGACTTGCACGAAATTAATCATGAATCACTTAACAGCACTTTTGTTGGCTATAGTAATTTATATCGGCAATCGATTTTTGTAAAACAATTTGCAAAAGAGCAAGGTTATTACACTGAAAAGATGGTTACAAATCAGTTAAATGATCGAGTTTTAGGCGGTTTTCCGCTTAATAATACGTTTGTTTTAGTGTTAAAAGATTGCTCACCAAAAGATATAGGAGAAAAGATTGATTCGAATCTAGTTTTTGAGATGGGACAAGTATTAGGAGAATATCATTTAAAGGTGAAACCATTTATAAGAATTAAGCTTGTTAATGGGCAGTTTGATGATTACGTGGCTGAAATAGATTCTTTTAAAGAAAGTTCATACAAAAGAAGATTGAAGAAACTTACTAGTAAATTTTTACCTTATGAAAATGAAATTAAGTTAGAATTATCTCAACATTCAAAATTTGTCTTGCATGGTGATGTGGGCATCAGAAACTATAAATATGTTGATAGTAAGCTAGCACTTATTGACTTTGAAAAAGCACGTTTAGGGCCAGTATATCAAGATTTTATAAAATTGTTTTACCAAGATTTTGATTTGAATGAAGAATTGATTCAATCATTTCTGGCGGGATATTCAAGTAAGAATCCTAATTATCACTTATCTGACTTAACAAAACAATATTTGATTTTTACTACTGCAGTGGGCATTTTTAACTATACTGAAAAAATTGAGGATCTGGCTTTCAGACATATTGGAGAGACAATGTTAGACACGATTGAGAAGAAATAGATGGAACAAGATTACATTAAAAACTTGCGTAAAAAGGTAGACCATGAACCACTAATTTTAAATTTTGCTGGTGGAGTTTTAGTCAACGATCAAGATGAAATCTTGTTGCAGAAAAGGTCGGATTTTAAGTCATGGGGTCTGCCAGGTGGAGCAATGGAATTTGGAGAATCTGCTCAAGAGACATGTGTGCGTGAATTTTTAGAAGAAACAGGATTGAAAGTGAAAGTTAAATCTTTGCTAGGAATTTCGACAGATTTTATCCAGCATTATCCTAATGGGGATGTAGCCCAAGCTGTCGTGATTGAATTCTTGGTAGAGCTAGTAGGTAAAACGAATAAGAAACCGGATTTAGAAACATTGGAATTGAAATATTTTTCTAAAGATAATTTACCGGATATTTTTAATAAGCAGCACTTAAATTTTATTGAGCATTACTATAAACGAGATTATCCATTTTTTGAATAGGAGTATGTATGAAAGAAGAGCGATGTATTTTACAAATAGATAAAGATACAAAAGCTGTTATTGAACCCGATTATGAAAAACAATCTTTTAAATTTCATTCTAAATTATTATTTGCTTTTGTTCCTAAAGAAGATATTGATAATTTTTTAGAACAAGTTCCCCATAAAGTGTTAGGCTCGTATGATACCATTTCCTTTCAACCAGATATTTATGAAATTGAAAGGAACGGAGAATACTTTACTTTATGCCAAGCTCCTTTAGGAGCACCAGCAGCCACACAATTACTTGATTGGTTAATTGCATACGGGGTTAAAAAAGTTTTAGCATTTGGAAATGCCGGTGCGCTTGTAGATTTACCGGAAAATGAGATGTTTATTCCGACTAAGGCAATTAGAGATGAAGGAACTTCTTTCCATTATTTAGAAGATAGTCTAACGGTCGATTTGAACACCAAATTTTTAAGTCAAGTAAAAAAGGCAATAACTGAGCTAGACTACAAATATAATGAAGTGACGACATGGACAACAGATGCCTTTTTCAGAGAAACACCGAAAAAAGTGAAGCAATTTCGTGACTTAGGAGCCTCTGTAGTAGAGATGGAATGTTCAGCACTAGCAGCTTGTGCACAATTTAGAAAAATCAAATTTGCGCAAATTTTGTTTACAGCTGATACTTTAGCTAATGAAGAGGACTATGATCCACGTGATGGTGGAACCGATTCACATCGGCGTGGATTAGAAATTTGCTTTGAGATATTACAAAAATTGTAGGAGGAGTAGGTATGAAAGAAAAGACAGGACAACCATTTATTTTAGATTTTGATGGGAATCATCATGCCGTGCTTGAACCAGATTTTGAAGACTTACCATTTCACTTTCATCCGAAGTTACTTTACGCCTTTGTTCCTAAAGAAGAAATTGATTCTTTTTTAGATCAACATCCTCATCGCACTCTAGGAAGTTTCCGTACTATTTCGTTTAGACCTAAAATTTATGAGGTCAAAATTGAAAACGAATATTTCACTTTATGCCAAGCTCCATTAGGAGCGCCTGCGGCCACAAAGTTACTTGATTGGTTAATTAACTATGGAGTTAAACAAATTTTAGCGGTTGGAAATGCTGGTACATTAAATGATTTGCCCGAAAATACAATGCTTGTACCTACAAAAGCAATTCGAGGAGAGGGAACTTCATTTTATTACTTAAAACCTAGTCAGTTTGTAAAACTAGAACCTGCATACTTGTCTCAAGTTGAAAGAGCAATTTCAGAATTAGGCTATAAATACAATGAAATCATCACCTGGACGACTGATGGTTTTTTCAGAGAAACGCCAAAGAAAGTTGCTCAATTTCGTCAATTAGGAGCCGATACTGTTGAAATGGAGTGTGCGGCTTTAGCAGCGTGTGCACAATTTAGAAAAGTAGATTTTGCGCAAATTTTGTTTACTGGAGATTCATTGGCAAAAATGGAAAACTACGAGCGCCGTGGTTGGGGACGTAAGTCATATGGAATTGGATTAGAAGTGGGTAGTCAAGTGTTAAATAAATTGAACAATTTTAAATAGAAATTCAATCTGTAAGACTTTAAAGAAGTAGGAGAAGCTTATGAAAGAACAACCATTTATTTTAGATTTTGACCCAAACCATCATGCAGTAATTGAACCAGATCATGATCAAGAACCATTTCATTTTCACTCACGCTTGCTTTATGCCTTTGTTCCTCAGAATGAAATTGATGCATTTTTAGATCAGCATCTTCACCGCACTATAGGTGAATTTGAGTCAGTTTCTTTTAGTCCAAAGATTTATGAAGTTGAATTAAATGGTAAATACTTTACTTTATGTCAAGCACCGCTTGGAGGACCTGCTTCTGTCCAATTACTTGATTGGTTGATTAGTTATGGCGTGAATCAAGTTTTAACTGTTGGTAATGCGGGCACGCTAACTGATTTACCTGAAAATGAGATGTTACTAGTCAAACGTGCAATTCGTGATGAAGGAACCTCTTTTCATTATATGGAGCCAGGTCAATTTATTGATTTAAATCAGGATTTCTTAAAACGGGTAGAAGATGCATTAGCTACTTTAAATCTTAAGTATGATGAAATTACTACTTGGACAACTGATGGCTTCTTCAGAGAAACGCCCAAGAAAGTCGCACATTTTCGTCAGTTAGGAGCTGCAACTGTTGAAATGGAATGTGCGTCGTTAGCAGCTTGTGCGCAATTCAGAAAAGTGGATTTCGCTCAAATTTTATTTACTGCTGATACTTTGGCTGATATAGAAAACTATGATGAACGCGACTGGGGGTATGAATCTCATAGTGCGGGGTTAGAGATTGGATCTAAAGTTTTAACGAAATTAGGTAAAAATGAATAAACAATTGAAACAATTTTGGCAAGATTTTTGCCAAAGCCATAACTTAGAATATGATACTCCGGTAGAAGCATGGGCTTTTGGTGCAACGCCGCAGCAAGCAGACGAATTAGCTGAGTTGGTAAATCGAGGCATAAAAACTGCTACTACATCTGCCTATGAACTTTATGATAAAAATGAAAAAATACCTCAAGTAGGTGAGTGGAGTATTGTTTTGAATAGTAAAGAAGAACCTATTTGTGTTATTCAAGATAAGGTAGTGGAAATTATACCTTATGGTTTAATTTCTAAAGAGCACGCCTACCACGAAGGTGAGGGTGATCGCAGTTATGAATATTGGCGTAGGGTTCACGATGACTATTTTAGGCATGAATATCAAGAAGCAGGTAAAGCCTTTTATCCTCAAGCACCAATGGTATGTGAAGTTTTTGAAAAGGTAGAGTAAAAAACATACCTTACTTATATAGTTTATAATCTAATCGGCTTTTCTCACACATCTTGCATAGATGTGATTGAGGGAAGAAGCCGTTTTTTATTTTTAGCTAAGTAATTGGCATAAAAAGTCATTGTCGCCTTTTTATTAGAAATCTTGACAAGGATGCGATCGACTGTATCTTCTTGCCATCCAGGTTTGAACTAAGTAATGATAATATGAGTAAGATTGATGATGTGGATAAAAATGATAGTCAATTTTTGACTATTACGATCCTCAAACCATTGCACCAAATCATCGAATTGAAAGATATTGGCAAACGAAAAGAAGTTAAAAGAGGCTAAAAAATCCTCAGCTGATTAAAAATCAACTGAGGAATAAAAACTTTATGTGTTTCTACTGTCTACTTGACGGGGAATGTATCAATAATACTGCTTAACGTCTTTTTCTATTTATTCCATTCAGCCAAATCTACAGTTTGCTGCATTAAGGTTGCAATAGTCATTGGACCCACGCCACCAGGAACTGGAGTGATGTTTTCAGCTACTTCTTTAACATCATCAAAATCTACATCCCCAACTAAATGATGATTTGCCATCCGATTAATTCCTACATCAATCACAGTTGCACCGGGCTTAACCTGATCTTTTTTAATTAAGTTAGGTTTGCCAGCAGCTACAACTAAAATATCAGCATGTTTAGTGTAATAATCGATATTATCCGTATGTAAGCTTACCATTGTTACTGTCGCATTTTCATTGATGAGAAGCGATTGAAGAGGACGACTTACTAAAATGCTGCGTCCAATGATTGTTACGTTTTTGCCTTCAATTTTATCTAAATAAGAGTGAAGCAAAGTCATAATTCCCCGTGAAGTACAAGAAACAGGATAGTGTCCATTTTCATTGTTATAAAGTTTACCAACATTTTTAGAATTAAAACCATCCACATCTTTTTCAGGAGCAATTGCTTCAATAAGTTCAGTTTGATTGAGATGCTTAGGTAAAGGAAGCTGAATTAAAATTGCGTGAATAGTTGGATCGTCATTATAGTGATGAATTGCTTGTAAAACTTCAGCTTGACTCACATCTTTTGGGAATTTTCTCAAGATAGATTTCATTCCCAACTTTTCTGCAGTTCTATGTTTATTTCGAGTGTAAATAACGCTAGCAGGATTATCTCCGATTAAAATTACTACAATTCCTGGAATAATACCCACAGATTTTAGCTTTTCTACTCGTTCTTTAGTTTTAGCATTTAATTCTTTAGCAATTTTACGACCATCAATAATGTTTGTCATTAACAAAGCGCCTCTTTCATCAAAAAAGGTGTTGCCAATTAGCAACACTTTTTGGACTTTAGTGAATTGGATATTTATCGGTTAAAGCTCTAACATCTTCAGCTACCTCTTTAATAGCAAGTTCATTATCAGCATTAGTAAGAGCTTTAATAATTAAATCTGCAACTGTACGAGCATCGTCTTCTTTAAAACCACGAGAAGTTATTGCAGGTGAGCCAATTCGTAAGCCGGATGTGATAAAGGGACTACGCTGATCATTAGGGATGCTTTCTTTATTGGTTGTGATATTTACACTATCGAGCAAATTTTGTGCATCTTTTCCAGTTAAACCTGTTTTAGTAATATCCAAAATCATTAGGTGGTTATCAGTTCCACCAGATACAACGCGGATAGTTTCAGATTTATTGAACTCAGCTGCCATGGCTTTGGCATTCTTGATTACTTGATCAGTCCAAATTTTAAATTGAGGTTGTAGATCTTCATAAAATGCTTGCGCCTTTGCGGCAATAACCTGTTCTAAGGGACCACCTTGAGTTCCAGGGAAGAGGGCAGAGTTGATCTTCTTTGCAATTTCAGAATTATTAGTCAGAATCATTCCTCCGCGAGGCCCGCGTAAAGTTTTGTGTGTAGTAGTAGTTACTACATCAGCTACAGGGACTGGATTTGGATGATCACCAGTCGCCACCAGGCCAGCAATATGAGCCATATCTACCATCAAATAAGCTTCGACAGCATCCGCAATTTCTCTAAATTTATCCCAATCGATGATTCGGCTATAGGCAGAAGCACCAGCAACGATGATTTGAGGTTGAATTTCTTTAGCATCAGCCATAATTTGATCATAATCAAGCTCTTCAGTTTCTGGATTTAAACCATAAGAAAATGATTGATAATTTTTACCAGAAAAATTGACCTTGGAACCGTGTGTTAAGTGACCACCGGCGTCCATGCCCATTCCTAAAATTTTATCACCAGGCTTTAAAAGTGCTTGATAAACTGCCATATTAGCTTGTGAGCCAGAGTGAGGTTGAACATTAGCAAACTTTGCATCAAACAATTCTTTAGCATAATCAATTGCTCTTTGTTCAACTTCATCGATATATTGGCATCCACCATAGTAACGTTTTCCGGGATAGCCTTCAGCGTATTTGTTGGTGAGAACACTTCCTTGTGCTTCTCGAACAGCATCAGAAACGATATTTTCAGATGCAATTAGTTCGATAGTGTGCTGTTGACGATCTTCTTCTTTTTTGATGGATTTCCAGAGTTCTGGGTCTTTAGCTGCATATTCCATTAATGAGATCAGCTCCTTCATGCATAAACGATAGTTATTATTCTATGTTACTATGTGGGAAAATGTTATGTCAACGGCGTCATTTTTAGCTATAGTAAAAATCATTAGTAATTAGTGTAGTCAATTACATTATTTTTTCATAGTTATAAGTAGAGGTAGAGAATCATAAAATATTATTTTATATATAATTTAGAACGCCTTCTTCATCATTAGTGTCAGTTATATGGCTAGCTACTATTAATAGTGGAGGAGATGAATTTTTCATAGCAACTCTATATCCCACTTCTTGAATCATTTCCAAGTCATTACCACCATCCCCAAAAGCACACATTTCACTAAGCTTAATATTTAAAATTTTACCTAGTTCTCTTAATCCATTAGCTTTATGCATACCAATTTGAATAATATCGAGATCTCCATGTCCACTACTTGTTACATCACTATAATTACCTAATTTATCTTTAAAGAGTTTGATATAGTACTCAGTTTTATCGTCAGGGCATTGTATAGAGAACTTGAGAATCTTGTCGTGAATTGAATCTAGAGTTTGTATTTTTTCAAATGATGATAATAATGATTTGAAAATTTAAAATATTCTTCAGGCATTTATTAAGAGCATAAGCAGCATTTTTACCACATACTAAAAAATTTATTTCTTTTTGTTTTATCAAAAAGCTTTCAATATGTTTAACCGCATCTTCTGAAAATGAATGAACTACATAAACTTTTTTAGGATTACGGATCAAAGCACCGTTTTCTGTAATATAATCAATATCATTATATTCTGTAAAATAATCTTTAAGTTGGAAATATTGATTTCTACTTGCTACCACAAAATGAATACCTTTTTCGTCTAATTTAGAATGAATTTTGTGAAAACGTGCCGTCCATGTCAACTGCAATTAATTTAATCATAAAAGTTCCCCTATAAAACTATATTCATAAAGTAAATTATATCATAAAAGCGCTATTTATAATTAGAGAATAATATAATATAGATCTTTAAATGCAAAATGCCAAGCCTTAAAGGCCTGGCATTTTTTGTAAGTATATAATTCGTTTCGTGGATAGCTTAATCTTTTTTAATTACCCCTACTTGCTTGATCTTTGATAAAACTTTATCTCCGTGAGGTGATTTGTTGTAAAGGGGTTCGGTTAAATCATTACCAGCTTCGTATCCATGGTGTTCACCATTTTTCCAATGAGAGTTATTAGTGACATCATAGACTTTCCCATTGACTGCGATATAAGCAGGATTGCCATTTTTACCGTTGTACTTTTTTAATTCTTCAAGAGTAAATTCTTGCATAATGATTTCCTTTCTTTGTTAATAGCCTAATTTGATAGTAACACGCTTAGTTAATTTATTAAAAGATAAGCACTTATAAAAAATATGCTATTTATAAGCGTTTATCTATTACATTATTAAAAAATAAAGTTACAATAATTATGTAATCATTTTCATCATTAACAATATAGGTGATAAATTATGCGAAATAAATTATTTGGTCTTATTTATATGTCTTCCTATAAAATTCAGTTAAATATTGTGAATTTGAAGGATTTGACAATCATTGAAAAAATTGATTCTCCCTCTTTTGCACAGGCGGATTCTAAAAGTGAAGTTTTTGAAAATGACATGGAAAAAATCTGCATAGCAATTGATGGTTTCAAGCAAAAACTTAAAGAGTACAGAATTGAAGATTTTAAGTTTTACGCTAATCAACAATTAATTGATGACTTATCGGCGAGTTATATTGCCGATCAAATTAAAGTTCGAACTGGACTACAAGTTGAATGGTTAAGCGGGAGTCAAATTGTCTACGCTAAAGTATTAAGTGGAATTAAAAGTTTTTCTAAAGTTCAACGTGGGAAAACTGAGACAATTCCTATTTATTTATTAAGTTTAGGATCAGCAATGATCAATCTGTCTTATTTTGAAAATCATAAATTTGCTTCAACTTGGAGTTTACCTTTAGGACCACGTGAGATTCAAGAAATTAATGAAATTACTACTACCACTCCAAATAATCCGATCGATGTGATCAAAGATTACATTGGAGCAAAGATTGGTCATTTAACTCGGCAAATTAAACCTAGTGCTAACGCAGCGATTATGATTCAACATGCAGATAGTTTAAGTAATAAGTATCTTCATGAAAATGACACAGTCACTAGAATAACTTCGAAAGAATTCGATCAATTTTATAAAAACACAGTTAATATGCCGGCATCATATATGATGCAAGAATATCAACTAGAGCCGGCAGTTGCAGAACATACTTTGCCGAATTTAATTGCAATTCGCAAGTTTATTAAGTTGCTCAAGCCTGATGAAATTTATATTACAGATATGTCTGTAATTACTGGGTTATTGATGCAAGAAGCAAAAAAGCACACCAATAAAGAAATTTATAGTGATGATATTATTACAACTTTTGCTAAAAATATGGCTAATCGCTATCTAGTAGATGAAAATCATGCAAAAGAAGTTGAAAGATTTGCTCTTCATATTTTTGATCGTTTACGTCATGTTCATATGTTAAATGAAAAGGATCGGAAGTTGCTTACCTTAGCAGCGATTGTTGATGATGTGGGAAATTTTATCAATCAATCTAGTCGCTATGAGGAATCTGCAGAAATTCTTAATGCGAATAAGTTGATAGGCTTGTCAGAGAAAGAAAATGAGATTGTGAAGGAGATATGTCGCTATCAAACAATTGATGAGGGACCTGGAAAACCTGATATTGGTGGCCATCATTATCGTAATTTGGATTCTCACATTCAATTACAAGTCGCAAAACTGTCAGCTATTTTAAGAATTGCAATAGCGCTTGATGCATCTCATAAGCAAAAAATCAAGCAAATAGTAGTTTCACTAAAAGAAGATAATCAATTAATTATTCACGCCAAGACTAATGCGGATATTACTCTTGAGCGGTGGTCATTTAATAAACGTGCAAAATTATTTGAAGAAGTTTTTGGTATTAAAGTTAGTCTAAAACAAGAAGGAATGAACAGATAATGAGTGATAAGCTTTTAAAGCTTGAAAAGCAAGAAACAAAAAAGTATAGAAAGCCTGAATATTACATTAACCGTGAACTTAGTTGGATGGACTTCAATGATCGTGTATTAGAAGAAGCCCGTAATAAGGATAATCCGCTTTTAGATAGAGTTAACTTTTTGGGAATTACTCAAAGTAATGTCGATGAGTTCTTCATGGTTAGAGTTGCTTCATTACATAAATTAGTTGCTGCAGGAATCACTTCAACCGATGCTTCTGGAATGACACCACAAAAGCAATTGGATGAGATCAATAAGAAAGAACACAAGGAAGTTGAGAAGAGATATTCAACTTACTCACGCTCACTTTTGCCATTATTAGAAAGTAATAATATTTACATCAAAAATGTAGAAGATTTAAATGAACATCAATACGAATTCATTAGACGTTACTTTTATGATGAACTCTATCCTGTACTTACCCCAATGGCTGACGATACTAACCGTCCATTTCCATTCATTGCAAATGATTCCTTAAATATTGCCGTTCGCTTGAAAGATACTGAAAATGGCAATCATGATTATGCCACAGTGCGAGTACCTAACATTTTTAAACGTTTAGTTAAATTGCCTGATGCCGAAAATAGCTTCGTTTTGCTAGAAAACATTATCAAAGAATTTATTTGGCAACTTTTTGATGGCTACGAAGTTAAAGAAGCTGCTACTTTTAGAGCTACTAGAGATATGGACTTAGATGTAGCAGAACGAGATACTTCAGACTTTTTGAGAAGTGTTCAGACTCAATTGAAAGATCGTGAACATGGTAAGGTGGTCCGTCTTGAAATTGATAAAAACATGGGGGATAAACTTCGGCGGCGTCTCTTTAAAAAATTGAAAGTCAGTGAGAATGAGGTCTATGAAATTAATGGACCGATCGATTTGACTTTCTTAAAGAAAATGTTAGGAGCCGTTCAAGGACATGATGATTTACGCTACAAGCCATTTAAAGGATATGTAGATCCTGATTTGGAATTATCCAGTGATATCTTTGCCAATATTAGGAAACGTGATTATTTAGTTCAACACCCTTATGATTCTTTCGATACAGTTCTTAACTTTATCAAAAAAGCTGCTCATGATGATAAGGTTTTAGCTATTAAAATGACGCTTTATCGTGTATCAGGGAATTCTCCAATTATTAAGTATTTAGGCCAAGCAGCCCAAGCTGGAAAACAAGTAACTGTTTTGGTAGAAGTAAAGGCCCGTTTTGATGAACAAAATAATGTCCACTGGGCTAGAACTTTAGAGCAAATGGGATGTCACGTAATTTATGGTTTAAAGGGATTAAAGACCCATACTAAGATTACTTGTGTAATTAGACGAGACGAAGATGGAATTCGTCGTTATTTGCACCTAGGTACGGGAAATTATAATGATGTGACTGCTCATTTCTATACCGATATGGGGCTCTTTACTTGTCGCCGTGATCTAGGAGTAGACGCTACTAATTTGTTTAATATGTTGTCAGGTTATTCAAAACCACCATATTTCAGACAATTAAGAATTTCTCCAGAGCATATTCGTGAATTTATCAACGAAAAGGTAGATAATGAAATTGCAATTGCCAAGGCTGGACGTCATGCTGAAATTCATATGAAGATGAATTCTTTATCCGATCCAGAAATTATTGCTAAGCTTTATCAAGCTTCTCATGCTGGTGTAAAAATTCACTTAATAGTCCGTGGTATTTGTTGTTTGAGAACCGATATTCCGGGAATCAGCGATAATATCGAAGTTCACTCAATTGTGGGACGTTTACTTGAACATAGTCGAATCTATTATTTCTATAATGATGGAAATGATGAGATTTATCTTTCAAGTGCAGATATGATGAAACGAAACTTGAACAGAAGAGTTGAAACACTATTTCCAGTTTTACAACCGGACTTAAAACAGCGTGCCATTGATATTTACAACAAGATGTGGGAGGACAATGTAAAGGGCAGAATTTTGCATAATGATACTTACACAATGATTGATAGACGAGGAAAAGAAGCCGTCAACTGTCAGGAATTTTTTATTGAGCAAGCTCAAGAAAAGAATGAAGAATTAAAGCAAAGACGCAAGGCTAACGCAAGAAAAATTGAAACTTTTGAAGTTATCAGAAGACAGGATAATGATTTGAAACTCGATGAAAAGAAGGATAATAATGGATAAGAGTTTTATTTTAAAAAAGTTCAAAATTGATAAGCTTTGTATAAAGATTGATAAAAACCAGTTAATCAAAAAAGGGGAAAAACGTGCTCAACAAATCCCTATTGATAAGATTACGGAATATCATCCTGTAAAACGTAACGCGGTAAAAATGATTTGCGCTCAAGAATCTCACATGATCCCTCAGCTTCTTCCTCTTAGACATAAGAGAATGATGCAAAACTATTTTTCATTTTTGCGCGGAACTGTTGAAGTGATGGTCTATGATTTTCTTCATACGGGAAAGCAAACTAATATTCCAGTAATGATTTGTGGGGATGCTCACCTTAATAATTTTGGCTTTTTTGCTTCACCTGAAAGAGATCTTTTATTTGGCTTAAATGACTTTGATGAAGCTCGAGTTGGTAATTGGGAATTTGATTTAAAGCGCTTGATGGTAAGTGCCGATCTAGCTGGTGAAATTAATGGCTATAGTAAGCATGATGTACATAAAATCTTGAAAAAGACAGCTAAGTCTTATAAAAAAGGGATTAAGCATGCCAACAGCTTACAAGTGCTTAAGCGTTATTACCGTTCCTACAATATTAAAGAACTACTTGAATTTGCTAAAAGTGACAAGCAAATGAGAAAGATTTTGAAGAAAATCGCTAAAAAGGCTCCTCATCACAATTCTAATCAGGTAGTAAAAAAGCACACCGAAATGGTGAACGGGGAATTAAGATTTAAAGTTGATCCACCTAGGGCTAAAAAGTTGAATTCTCAAGAGTATAAGAAGATTCTTGACGCATTTAATCAATATCGTAAAAATGTTTCACCAGCCATTCGAGTGCTTTTGAGCAACTTTAAAGTAATTGATATTATTCGCTACAGTGTTGGCGTGGGCAGCTTTGGTACCCGTTGTTACTTAGTTCTTTTGAAAGGAAAAGATGGCAGTAACTTGGTTTTGCAAATTAAAGAAGCCGTTCCATGTAAATATGAGCTCCTTAGCATGACTGTTGATGAAGCTAAAGCTCAAGAAGCAGCCGAAGGTAAGCGTGTCATTACTGGTCAAGAAATTTTACAAACTTTCTTTGATCCATTCTTAGGTTACACTAAAACTAGCGATCGTTGCTTCTATGTTCGTCAATTTAGAGATATGAAAGATTCAATTGATTTAACTAAGCTTGATAAAAAGAGCTTTGGTGCTTATACTCGGCTATGTGCCGTTGTTTTGGCAGCAGCCCATTATCAAAGTCCAACTGCCCCAATGATTTATGGCTATATCAAGAAGAGTAAGAAATTCTCTAAGAAAATGACCAACTGGGCAGAGGCCTATAGTGAGCAAGTACGTCAAGACTATAAAGCATTTAAAAAATATTTACACCATGCCTGATAAGAAGAGCAGACATAGTCAAGCTCAATCAAAAGAGGGAAAGTAATGACTAAGAGTTTTGTACTCAAAAAATTTAAAGTAGATAAGCTCCGCTTAAATGCTGATAAAAATCAATTGATCGAAGATGGGAAGAAATGTGCCAAAGAAACACCGATAGATGAAATTACGCAATATCATCCGGTGAAACGAGATGCCGTTGAGATGATTAAGACACAAGAAGCTACCTTGATCCCTGAATTATTATCTTTGCGTCATCAAAGAATGATGGAGAATGCTTTTACATTTTTACGTGGAACAGCTGGGATAATGGAATACGATATTTTACATGGAAGTAAAGAGTCCCATATTCCAGTGATGATTTGTGGGGATGCTCACCTTAATAATTTTGGCTTTTTCGCGTCGCCGGAACGCCAACTCTTATTTGGCTTAAATGATTTTGATGAAACTCGAGTTGGTTCTTGGGAAAATGATCTCAAACGACTAATGGTCAGTGCAAAGTTAATTAGTGAGATTAATGGCTATGACGCAGAGGATACGCGCAAGATTCTGGAAAAAACGGCCAAATCTTATGAAGATGGCATTGAATATGCTAATAATTTAAATTTGCTTGATCGACATTATCTTTCTTACAACATCAAAGATCTCTTGGAGATTGCTAAAGATGATGAGCAAATGGTTAAAGTATTGAATAAAATTGCTAAAAAGGCTCCCCATCAAAACTCTGATAAAGTGGTCAAGAAATTTACGGAAGAAAAGGATGGAAAAGTCCAATTTAAAGAGAATCCTCCGCGTGCTCGGCGAATGTCGCAAAAATCCTATGATAAGATTCTTGAGGCATTTGAACAATATCTTAAAAATCTCTCACCTGATATGCAGGTCTTTTTGAGTAATTTTAAGGTAACCGATATTATCCGCTATAGTGTTGGTGTAGGAAGTTTTGGCACACGTTGCTACTTAGTTTTATTAAAGGGTAAAGATGATACTAATTTAGTCTTACAAATTAAAGAAGCCCTCCCATCAAAGTATGATTTGTTAAAACTAACTGTTGAAGAAGCTGAAAAACAAAGCTTTGAGGAAGGTAAGCGTGTAATTACTGGGCAAAAGATTTTACAAACTTTCTTTGATCCGTTTTTAGGATATACTAAAACCAAAGAGCGAAATTATTATGTGCGCCAGTTTAGAGATATGAAAGACTCAATTGATTCAACTAAATTGGATAAAGAAAGCTTTGCTGCATATGCTAGATTGTGTAGTTTCATTTTGGCAGTGGCTCATTATCAAAGTCCAACTGCTCCCATGATCTATGGGTATCTTAAAGAAAGTAAAAAGTTTTCTAAGAAAATGGCTGACTGGGCTGAAACTTATAGTAAGCAAGTGCATGAAGATTATGATGCTTTTGCCAAGTATTTACGCGGTGAAGAGTAAAAAAGAAACGAGTTTGAATTTCGGACTCGTTTTTTTGTTGATTTTGTGGCAATATGGGTAGAAAGGAAGGTTGGGATTAAAATGTTGAATTTAGTTGTAATTGATCTTGGGTCAAATTCTGTCAGAATGAAAATTTCTGAAATAGATAATTATGGTAGTTTCAATGTGATTGGCTATCAAAAAGAGTATGTACGTTTATCTGAAAATATGGGAAAAGAAAAGACGCTTAAAAAAGAACCTGTTGAACGTACAATAAAGGCCTTAAAAAAGTTTAAGAGTCGATACAGCAAGTTAGAGAATACTAAAATTCGTGCCGTAGCTACAGCTGCAGTTAGACAAGCCGCTAATCAAAAAGAATTTTTGGATTTGGTTGAAAAGGAAGTTGGCTTAAAATTAGAAGTAATTGCTGGAACCACTGAAGCTTATTTGGACTATTTAGGAGTAGTTAATACTCTTCCAGTAAAAAACGGTTTAATTATGGATACTGGTGGTGCTTCTACCGAGCTGGTTTGGGTTAATAATGGAAAGTGTTGTGAAAGGGTTAGCTTGCCAATTGGAGCAGTCCTTTTATCGCAAAATTTTAATTTAACGGACGAAATTAAAGCGAGCGATTTGTATCAGGCGATGAATTTAGCAGGCAGAACGATTTCATCTACCAATTGGCTCAGTAAAGTTCATAATTTACCATTGATTGTTTTGGGTGGGAGCAATCGGACAATTGCTAAGATTCATCGTCGAGAAATGACGACAAATGTGGATGATCTGCCGGATATTCATGGGATGCACTTATCAACGCAATACATTTTTGATTTGATTACTAAGTTGATTTCTTTAGATAAAGAAGGTCGTACTCAAATTCCCGGTCTTTCCAAGAGTCGGGCAGATGTTATTGTTGGAGGATTAATTCCATTAAGCATAGTTTTACGTAATTTACAAATTGGTGAAGTGATTTTCTCAAATCATGGCCTACGTGATGGTTTACTGTATGAATTTTTAGCAAAAAGAACAATTTAGCAAAAAAACAGAGCTTTGAACTACCGAAGCTCTGTTTTTTTGTATTATATTGTTACAAATATTACATAATTGCGGTTTATGTTACTAATATTACGTAATTTTACAAAATGCAACATTATTTTAATACTTAGGTGACCTCTCTGTTATGGTTCTGCAATTTTCTGCTTGTATTATAAATACTGAAAGTTGATTAAAGAACAAGTTAGAAAAAACATTATATATTTAGAACTTAGACTAAAAAGGAGAAAATCATTGAAAGCTAAATCTATCTTAGTAAAATCTATCGCCGTAACTGCTCTTTCAGTTTCAGGCTTGGTTGCAATCAATAACATGAATTCACAAACTGCTCACGCTGCTGTTGTTCAAAACGACAGCTCAGTGTTTACAGCTCAAAGTGCAACTACTGTTTACAACAATTATGAAAATCCAGTTGCTACCGGACAAACTTTGCCAAGCAACTCAGACTGGAAGATTATTAAGACTGCTTATGATTCAAAAGGACAAAAGTGGTACGATTTAGGTAAAAACCAATGGGTTAAAGCTAACGAAGTTGTAAAGCATGTAAAACATACTCAAGCTCAACCAACTCAAAATACTCAATCTACCCAAACTTCTTCAGCAGTAACTGCCTCACAAAAACAAACTTATTCTGCACCACAAACTACTCAAAAATCTTCAACCACTTACACTTCAAGTGCTAGTGGTTCTGAAGCTAGTGCTAAGGAATGGATTGCTAGTCAAGAATCCGGTGGTTCATATGGCTCAAGAAACGGTCAATACATTGGTAAGTATCAATTGTCGGCTTCATATTTAGGTGGTGACTACTCAGCTGCCAACCAAGAAAGAGCTGCTGATAATTATGTTAAGAGCCGTTACGGTTCATGGTCAGCTGCTAAGAGCTTTTGGCAATCAAACGGTTACTATTAAAAAGTATTAATTCTAATAATCTAAGATAAACACTCATCAAATGATGGGTGTTTATTTTTATCAGAGTTGAACTTACTTACTTTAAGTAATATACTATTAATGCTATAAAAATAATGTTTAAGTAAGAAGTGAAAAGAATGAACAACAAAATTTATATGGATAATGCCGGTACGTCGCCAATGGCTCCGGAAGTTGTAAAGACAATGACTGACATGATGACGAATGTATTTGGTAATGCTTCAGCTACCAACTTTTATGGGCGTGAAGCAAAGCATGTCTTAGAAGATAGCCGTCATATTTTGGCAGAATCAATTAATGCTGATGATAAGGAAATCATTTTTACTAGTGGTGGGACCGAAAGTGATAATACCGCTATTATACAAACAGCACTCTCTCGTCAAAATGAAGGTAAGCACATCATTTCAACTAAGTTTGAACATGAAGCTGTCTTGCGTCCTCTTGCACGTCTGGAAAAGATGGGCTTTGAGGTAACATATTTAGATGTTGATGAAAATGGTCAAATCAATTTAGATGATTTAAAGAACGCTCTTCGTCCAGACACTATCCTAGTAACTATCATGATGATAAATAATGAAGTTGGTAGTTTAGAACCAATAAAGGAAATTGGAGAAATTGTTGCTCCTACTAATGCTTGGTTCCATACCGATGCAGTTCAAGCTTATGGCGAAGTACCAATTGATGTTAAAGATATGAAAATTGACCTTCTTTCAACTTCAGCACATAAGTTAAATGGTCCAAAGTTACTCGGATTTTTGTATGAACGTGATGGAATCAATCTTCCTTCATTCTTGTTAGGAGGAGATCAAGAATTAAAGCGTCGTGCAGGAACTGAAAATGTGCCTGCTATTGCTGGATTTGCAAAGGCAGTAGAATTACACTCAAATAAGGCCATTTTAGCAAATAAAGAACGTTATTTAAGTTTTAAGCATACTTTAGTTGATGGTTTAAAGAATAATGGCATTGACATTGAAGTGAACGGAAATATTGAAGATCACATGGCTCCGCAAGTTATTAATATTTGGTTCAAAGGAATTCGTAGTGACGTTTTATTGACTAATCTCGACTTGGCCGGAATTATTGGTTCAGCTGGTTCAGCATGTACGGCTGGCTCGCTCGATCTTTCACATGTTTTGATAGCTATGTATGGAAAGGATAATCCGCGAGTTTGGGAATCATTAAGATTCAGTTTTAGTATTGAAAACACTGTCGATGAAGTAAACACAGTGGTTGAGACACTAACTAAAATTATTAAGCGTTTAAAGAAATAAAATATAAAATGGTCATATTAAGTTATGGCTATTTTTTGTTTGTGAAAAAAATCTTTTATTTTTGCTAATTTAGTTGTATAATGTATATTAATAGGGAATAAGTTATAGATTATGCATTTTATTTAAATATATAGGTGTACCTTACTAGCTTCCATATAACATTTCTACTAATTAGATTTGTATGGAGGTATTATTGATTTGTTAAGTATTGTAAAAACTAAACCTTTTTGGATGGCCACTATTATGACCCTAACGTGTTCAGTTGCGGGGATTTTTTTGGCAAAACTGCCGTATGTCAACTTAATTGGTGCTTTAGTAATTGCACTTTTACTAGGAATTGGATTACAATTGCTGCCTGCTGGTATTCAAGAAGAAGCGCAGGCTGGGGTAGGATTTATTTCTAATAAGTTTTTGAGATTGGGGATCATCTTGCTAGGCTTTCGCCTTAATTTAGAAAAGCTAGCCAGTGCGGGTGTGAAAACTATTTTAGTGGCCGCAATTGCTGTAAGCACAACGATTGCTCTTACTTTTTGGTTAAGTAAGAAGTTTGGGGCAGAGGATGAATTGGCTGCTCTAACTGCATGTGGATGTGGCGTCTGTGGAGCCGCTGCGGTAATGGGAGTTTCTCCTCAAATTGAGGCTGAAGATGAAGCTCGCAAAAGAGAAAATGAAGTTCTCGCTGTTGCGGTTGTTTGCGTAATGGGAACTGTCTTCACTTTGCTAGAAATTGTATTAAAGCCAATTTTGGGATTAAGCGATGCTCAATTTGGTATTGTAACTGGTGGTTCTCTTCATGAAATTGCGCACGCAATTGCAGCCGGAGGAGCTTTTGGCGACATTAGTTTGGATAGTGCTTTGATTATGAAATTATCTCGCGTAATTCTTCTGGCTCCGGTAGCTTTAATTATTGGAATTTGGTATCAACGCCGTCTTACTAAAAAAGCAGTGAGAACCAATGCAAGTGAACCGAAGAAATTACCTGTTCCATGGTTTTTGGTAGGCTTTATTGGAACAAGTATTATGGGCACATTTTTACCATTTTCAGCAGGAGCAATTGATGCTTTAGTGCAAATTGCTTATATTTTCTTAGGAATGGCAATGGCGGCTTTAGGGATGTCAGTGAACTTCAAGGTTATCTTTCAACGTGGAAAGGCAGTCTTTGGAGCTGCAGCAATTAGTTCAACATTCTTATTAGTTTTGATGATTGTTATGAGTAAGGTGCTATTTTAGATAAAGATTTTAAAAAAACAATCCATTTGAAGTAGATGGATTGTTTTTTGTGCATATATTTCTAAAGTATTGACGAATAAAAAGCTAGTGATAGCATGAAAAATGTGGTCAAACATGAATTAGTTTCAAAAGGAGTAAAAATGAAAAAGGGAATCATTGCATTAGGAATAAGTTGTTTACTATTGGGAATATTTTCAACAATGCCAATAGCTAAGCCACAAAGTGTACATGCAGCAAGTACCATGAAATATGGTGCGGATAGAAAGTTTACAGTACCACGTAAAATGCGCGGAACCTGGGTTTCAAGAAGTAAAAAGACTGCATATAAGAGTTTCAAACTCACAGCCCATACTGTTACCTTTACTGGACTATCGTATTATTATAAAAGATACAATGGAAAATGGAACTTGTATCACATGAATGACAGGTGGTATAGCAAGTACATGTATACTATGACAGGTGTTAGAGCTAATAGCTATGCGCAAAAACATCATTGGCTAGCTGCAAGAAAAGATCAAGGAGGAAAATATTTCTTCAAGCTTGATTGGACAAATGATAATGCCTTTAGCTTTTTCTTAAACAATAAGTCTAAGAAGGTTCTTCATTTTGAAAACGAAAGCTATAACAACGATTACTACAGAAGATAGATCAAATTCAAGAAAGTGAAATTAATGAAAACAAGAAAAATTTTAACTATTTTAAGCGTGGGTGTCCTTGGTGCAACTTTGACCGCATGTCAAAACACAAATAAGAAAACTAAGGTCACTTCTGCTCCTAAAACCAGCAAAATTAGTGTGAAGAAGAATATACCTCACAAGTCGAATAAACCAGGAAATTTGTCACCTAATGGTTTAACTGCTCGGCAAAATGCAAGTGTAATTACCGTATACGGCAGTGAAAAATATGGTAAGGATTGGACAAAGACACTGAAGAAGGCTGAAGAATCAAATTTGGATATTTCATTCCATAGCCGAGATGATTTTTCTGGAATTGATAAGGGTGAAGGTTACGTTTATCAAGTTGCTCCAAAGGGTAAGAGTAGTGATACTTACTACACTTTAGATGGAAATGGGAGCAGTCAAGACATCTATTTCTATCAAGGAAATCACTATCTAGGCAGTGCGACTATCAAGGATATCGTCACTTATTTGAATAAACTCAACAGAGATGATGTTGTGAATAAGCTAGCTGGAAGGGCTAAGATTGGTAATCAAGAAGCTGATTCTGGTACCGACGATTCTGATTCAAGCAGTCATAAGAATGGCAAGAGCAACATTCCGGGGGATGCCGGGGAATTTACGATGCCAAGTAATATGCAAGGTACTTGGTATGGATATTATGGAGATAGCTTAGAAGAAATTACGATTGGTGCGCACACACTTAAGAATGAAGGAGGCACTTATCAACTTCATAAACAAAGTAAAGATTATGATGCGAAATATTCTGAGTCTGTGTTTAAACAAACTGAGCATATCTTAAGGACAGTTTCATATAAAAATCCAAATTATGACTTTGATGGAATTGGAACTCAAGGTTGGGTTCAGCCAACTGGTGGCACCGATGTTTATGCACCCCATACTGAAGCTGGGCAAGCTGTAATTGTAAACTACAATACTAGTGGAGGATTCCGCTCACTCTTGTGGAAGTCACCCGAGTTAGCTAAGAAGAATAAGAATACTCACTTTAGTGATCTTAAGCAACTTGGCGCCTACATTAACGATAGTGATGACGATGATTCGGATGATTAAATACCTATTTTTAGTTAAATAAGCAATTTCATTTTCTAGTCCATTTTACTTGAAGAAAGCGCCTTAAATTAATTATGATAGAAGTATAAGTATAAATTATTTAAGAGGCGTTAATTATGATTTCGAAAAAAATTACTGCTGGTGTAATGATAACTTTAGCTGCTTTTAGTTTAGCTGCCTGTCAAAATTCAAGTAAATCAAGTTCTACTTCTTCAACTCCTAAAACTTCTCAAGTGAAAAAAACTACTCTTAAAGCAAGCAATTTAACTGCTCAACAAAATGCAAGTGCAATTACTTACTATGCTGCTCAAACTTATGGTGGCAGATGGAAGAAGACTTGGAATGCTGCTAAAAAAGATGGTTTAGTCATTTCTTTCCGCAATCGGAATGCTTTCTCCTTTATTGACAAGGGAAAAGGTTACGTATATCATGCTGCTCCTAAGCGCAAATCCAGTAAAACTTACTACACTATGAGGGGTGCGAATGCAAGTGAACGCGTTTACTTTTATGAAGGTAAAAGCTATCTAGGGACTCGAAGTCTAAAAGGAATTGTTAAAGAAATTAATCAAGACAAGCAGGTCCAACAAGTTAAGAATTTGGCTAAAAAGACCAAGATTTCGCGTGAAGCTATCGATAGCGGTGCAGATAATAATTCTAAGTAAAATAAAACCTAGGTTCTAAGAACCTAGGTTTTTAATTATCAGTGTAAACTTGTAAAGAAAGTAATTAATCCGAAGATAATTCCGGGGAAGTTGGCGATAAATAGTGGCCAATCTTTCTTTTCTCTCAAAATGGCGTATAGCACCCAAATAGTACAGTTAATTGCTGCTACTAGGGGCTGAATAGGATTACCATATTGACCATGTAAATTGTTCATAATCTGAGGGACATAAGAGACATACATCAAAACTGATAGGACTGATCCAATTCGACCAATCGTTAAAACAGTTTTATCATCTAATGATTTTAATTTTTTCAACAAATCACTCCTTTTTTACATTTTAATGAAAAAGCTCTCTAAATGCAAAAATAGTAAAATGTAGAAGAGGTGAAAAATTATGACGAAATATGTACTAGCACCAGATTCATTTAAAGAAAGTATGACAGCAAAAGAAGTTTGTGAGGCTATGGAAAAAGGCATCCTTAAAGCCGATCCAACTGCTGAAATTGTAAAAGTTCCCATGGCAGATGGAGGCGAAGGAACTGTTGATTCATTAGTTGATGCAACGCATGGCAAGCGCGTTTATTTAAATGTAAAAGGACCTTTGAATCAAGAGGTTCAAGCTTATTATGGAATTTTGGGCGATAAGAAGACCTCAATTATTGAAATGGCTAAAGCTAGTGGATTAGAGCTGCTTACTCCTAATTTACGCAATCCTGCCAAGGCCACTACTTATGGAACTGGTCAATTAATTAAAGATGCTCTTGATCAAGGGATGAAGAGAATAATTATTGGTCTTGGGGGAAGCAGTACTAATGATGGGGGCGCCGGAATGGCGCAGGCTTTAGGTGCATATTTGCTAGATGAAAAAGGAAATGAACTGACTCCAGGAGGCGGTCAGCTGAATAAGCTGGCAAAAATTGATATTTCTGAACTCGATCCGCGTCTTCAATCTACTCAAATTATCCTAGCAAGTGATGTCACCAATCCTTTAACTGGTAAAAATGGAGCCTCGTATGTCTTTGGAAAACAAAAAGGGGCGAATGCATCCTTAATTGAACAACTAGATCAAAATTTATCCCATTATGCTCACATCATTAAACGCGATTTGGGTAAAGATATCGAAAATCTTCCAGGAGCTGGCGCTGCTGGAGGCCTAGGGGCTGGGTTGATGGCTTTTACTAATGCTCAAATGGAAAAAGGAATTGATTTAGTAATTAAGTTAACTCACCTAGAAGAAAAGATTCGCCAGGCTGATTATGTTTTTACGGGAGAAGGAGGAACAGACTTTCAAACTAAGTTCGGAAAAGCTCCCTATGGAGTTGCCCAACTTGCTCAGAGATATCAAAAGCCAGTCTTTTCTTTAGCCGGGTACTTGGGTGATGGGATTGAAGACTTATATCAATATGGTTTTACGGCTTTCTTTGGTATTTTAGCGCAAGCAAGTAGTTTGGAAGAAGCTTTAAAGAATGGTCCTCAAAATGTAGAAAGAACCACTGAAAATATCGTACGAACATTAATGTGCTAGGGTTATTTCGTTGCTTTAAAGGGTATCTAGAGATAGGATTAAAGTAGAAGCGCTTTTAGTAAAATAGAAGGAGCGTATACGATGACTAAACATAGATTTAATGTTGGTAAATGGTTACCAAGTGATCAAGAATTTGAAAATAAGTGGTTGAAGAAGGTTTATAAAGAAGCTGAAAGTGAAGAAAATCAGCACCTCTTGCCACCAGTGCAAGCTTTAAAGGATTTGATTGAATCTGATCGCTATATTTGGAATTTAGTTCATATGATGTTTGCGGAGATCCCAGTTAAGGACGTGAATGCGCCTAATGGTGCGCCGCAAGTGCGTGATTATGAACAGTTGCTTTTGGTAATTAACCGGATTATTCAAAGGGCGCCTGAATTTAATACGACTGGCTTAGTAGGCACTCCGTTGAACGCTGTTTTAGATTATCCGATGGGCACGCGTGCAGGTTATGTTTTGTTTAATAATCCTAAAGTGAACGAAAAATTTAAAGGGATTTTGGATTATTGGGGTCATTACTTGCAAAGTGAAGACTCGACTTACGTTTTGAACACTAGCTCTAAAGGATGGCTCTCTCCTTATGCTCAAAAAGAGATGGCTGAAGAAGCAGAAGGAGAGAGTTTTCTAGATATCTTTAATGTGCGGTCACAAGATGTTGTTCAAAAGTATGGCTTCAAGTCTTGGGATGACTTCTTTACGCGTACCTTTAAGCCGGGTGTACGTCCAGTAGCAGGAGCAGATGATGATAATGTAATTGCTAATGCATGCGAGTCAGCTCCTTATCGGATTGCTCATGATGTTCCAATGAAGGCGAAGTTCTGGATCAAAGGGCAACCATATTCTTTAATAGATTTGCTTCATAATGATCCTTGGACTTCAAAATTCGAAGGTGGCACGCTTTATCAAGCATTTTTAAGTGCACTCAGTTATCATCGCTGGAATAGTCCAGTGAGCGGCAAAATAGTTAAAGCATACAATCTTGATGGCTCCTATTATGGGGAAGCTCTTAGTCAAGGCTTTGAAAATCCACGCGGAGCTGATCCTGTGGCTGCTAATGATTCACAGGCCTTTTTGACATCGACTGCTACTAGAGCGGTAATTTTTATTCAAGCAGATAATCCTAAAATTGGACTCATGTGCTTTGTAGCGGTAGGAATGGGCGACGTTTCTAATAATGAAATTACTGTTCGTATTGGTCAACATGTAAAAAAGGGTGATCAATTAGGGATGTTCCACTTCGGTGGTTCAACTCATGTGTTATTATTTAGACCTGAAGTAAATGTAATGTTTGATTTACATGGGCAAGAGCCAGGATTGGATACTCATAACATTAAAGTCCGCGATATTATTGCCCGCGTTGAATAAAGCAATTCTTAACTTTTTCCTGATATACTTTCTTTAGAAAAGGAGTGATTTCAGTGAAAAAGCTAGGTAAAATGAGCTTGAGCGCATTATTTGTGAGTGCTTTCGCCGCAGTAGTTGGAAAATTGTTGACTGACAAAGTTGATAAAGATAATAAATAGAGAAAATATCTAAAATTAATGAGTTGAAGCATCAACTCATTTTTTGTTTTTAGTGCTAATTTTCACAAGTGCTATTAATAGCATGATAAAATATAAATGTTACAATTTGAATTATAAAGGTTAGAAATTAGCAATTAATATATATAAAGATGCCTATTGTTCCTTGTATGAGCAAATCGGCTTTTTTTGTTTATAAAACTAACTTTTTTATAAATAGATGTGTTTTTATTGATATAATTAATACTGATTTTGGATGAATATAAGAAATTAGGGAGACTGAATTTTAACAATGAAAATTAGAATAAAAAACATGGAATCTAGAAAAGAAAGATATTCCATTCGTAAGTTAAGTATGGGGGCTGCTTCTGTACTAATTGGACTTACCTTTATGAGTATTGGGAGTACTCATCCTGTATCTGCTACAACTCAACATCCTGAAGTAGTTGCAGCAACTAAGACGACTCAAGTAATGAAGGAGCAAAAGCCAAGTAAAGCTCCTTCAGCTGCAGCTACTGAGACTACCGCTAAAAATACGCCGGGACCGTCGACTAAGACTGAAAATAATAAAAAGGTTTCAGTTAAGGCCGCTCAAGCTAGTATGTCTACTTCACAATCAACGCAAAAGCAGACTTTAACTGTTCCTAAAAAATCATCTCAAATGACGCGAATTTCAAAAGCTGCCATTAGTGAGCAAAAGACGCAAGACACTACTATTAAAAACGTTGATCTTAGTGGAACATTGAGCGAAATGAATTCCAATATTAATCTTAAACAGGGTACGACATTTAATATTAGTGGCAATTTTTCTAATAATGGTTTTGAAGTAAATAGTGTGACAGATAATCAAGGAAATCATGTAAATTATTCTGATAAAGATGGGAAATTAGCACTTGATTTTTCAAAATCGATAAATTTGATGTATAACTCTAATCAAAACAATCCTTATCAAATTCCTACTTTTAAAGATTTGGATATTGATTTATCTAATTTAAAGCCATCGGATTTAACGACAAAGAATAATATTACTACTTTGAACGATAATTACGATTTAACTTCTAAATGCACCTATAATGGCACTAATACTATTGCACCTATGTATCAAAGTGTAGGTAAAATAATTTCAGTAGATGAAAACAATAACCAACTTTTATATCCGTTTACCAGAGTTTACAATACTTCTAATGTAAATAATGATACAGGTGATTTTAAGACGATTTTATCTGCAGATGATATAGGTAATCTTAATACTCCCTTGACAGTTACTTTGCCAAAAATATCAGGGTATTCGGCAGTTAATGATGCTGGTACCCCAATTGCTTCAATAACTGTAAACAATATTTTAAAGAATACGGTGGTGAAGTATAAAAAGAATAATCCAACAGAAGCTGGAAATCTAAATATTTATCCAATTACTGATATGTCTACTACTACACCATCAGTAATGACGCCTATTGAAAGCATCCCTTTAAATCAGAACATCACCATTAATTTTGATACTACTTTTGTAGCAAATCTTAATAAAAAGTTGCCCCTTGATGATCAACATGCTCGATACAATATCATAATCGATCAAACAGGAAGACGTATTTCAAGTATTGATTTAAATACTATTACCGATAAATCAAAAGATATCAATTTATTCTTAGTACGCAATGCAATTGATCCGCAAACGATTCAGGTCTCTGCTGGAAAAAGTAAGGGTGTAGATATAAATAGCGAAAATAATTACGAACTCTTTAATGAAAATGGTAAATTTGTTGCATACAACGTTAAAGATACACTTGCTGATTCCGATCAAAATCACATAGTAGATGACATTGATATGAGTATTTCGAATGGATCAGAAGTTCTTTATCCAACTGGTATTACGTCAATTCCTAACTCTGGGGATGCAGATTTTACTAATATGATGGGGACTTTTAATCCAAATACTGGTAAATATAACCCAATTACTATTCAAGCATACAGCCAAAATGGAAGCCGAGTTATTGGAAATTGGCAATTACAACTAGGGGATTCAACTTATGATGGGGGATATAAAAACATCATCCATGTAACTTTCACTTCCACTGATAAAACTTATCAAGGCCCAGTTCAACCGATTTATATTGAAGGTTCTAGTGATGGTGGTCCCAATCCGATGATTGTCACAGTAAATGCCACTGTCACTTTACAAGATGCTTCAGTGAAGTTTGTTGATCTTAATAAAGCTCATCCGCAAAATTTGACTAAATATGATGAAACCGCTCAAGGAGCAGTTGATAATCAAATTAGTTTCAAGATTCCAGTTAAAGATCAAATTAAGAAACTTGAAGACTTAGGTTATAGTTTGGTTTCTGATAATTTTGATAATGGAAACAAATACTATAATGACGACAGTACCAAGAATCAATTCGTAGTATATGTAAATCATAAATTAGGAATCACCCCAGAAAATGTTAGTGTTAAACGGACGATTAATTATCAGGGTATTTTACCTAATGGCAAAATAGTTGCAGTTAATGGTTCACCTCAAGGGCACAGTACTGACACGCAAACGACTAACTTTACTCGCAATGCCGTCGTTGATGAAGTGATTAAACAAACTGTCGCTTATGATACGAATCAAGATTTAACTACTCCGACAGTCACTCTCCAAGATGGAGATCGCGCCTGGGTTCCTCTGCATCAAAGTCTTTCTCAAGTAGATTCGCAAACTCCCGATAAAGTAAAAGCCCCCGATGGTAACACCTTTACTTCAGTTAATATAAGTATCGTCCCGCAGTTGACGGTTTTTCCAAATAGCAAGAACACTACTGTGCTTGTAACTTATAAGCGTAAGATAGGGAAGGCTAACTTGCTCATCGTTGATGAAGATAACGATATGAAGCAAATTGAACTTTCTGGAATTCAAACTAATTTTGATAGTGAAGGCAATGTGGGCACGCCAATTAGCTTTGGTAACACTGCTGCTTCAGTAAAAAGTTTGGAAAATAAGGGCTATATTTATGTTTCTACCACTTTTAAACCTGGGATTGACTTCGATGATCTTAATGATGAAAATGGCGATTCACAGCAATATCTGATTGTGATGAAGCACGGGCAAGTGGCTGCAACTTCTGAAAATCCACATGGTGTTGATCCAAGTGAGTTGACTAAACAATATACTTCGACGGTTTATTATCAAACACGCAGCGGTAAAAATGTTGCTCCAGAAAGTTCTCAAACTTCTACTTGGACCAGACATCTCACAGTAGATGCAATCAATGGTGACATCATTAAAAATGGTCAATATGATACTCCATGGACTCCAAATAAAACATATTATGATAACTTTGCCGTGCCAAGTGTTAAAGGATATACAGTTGAGCCAATCACCAAGGATGGCGTTCACATTACATCTTACATTCCTGGTCAAAAGATGGTCCAAAAGGACTTAACCGATGTTGTTTATTACGATCTCATCCCTGTGATTGAACAAGGCTCGATTAGAGTTAGTGTTCATGATGTTCACACTAACCAAGATTTGCCCAAATATGGCAAATATAGCGGGGTAGAAAATGTTGGGACTAAGTTTACTTATAACACACCAAGCATAATTGACGAGTTAACTAAGACAGGCTATACAGTTCTTAATCCAACCATTGTTATTCCAGATCAAATTTCTAAGAGCAATCAAAACTTCATTATTTATGTTGATCACAAAGTAATTCCAGTTACGCCAGAAAATCCTGGCAATGGGTTAACTGCAAAGGATTTGGAAAAATCAGTTACAGAAACAGTTACCTACCTTGTTGATGGTGATCAAGCTTTAGCATCAAAGGTTCACCTTGTAACTCTTCACTTTCCTGGCAAAGCATATTACGATTCTGTAACTAAGAAGTGGACTGACGCCAGCGGGAAAGAATTAGCAAATCAGGCTGACAATATTACTTGGATAGCAACCAATGGTCATGACTTTGACACTGTTGTTTCACCATTGATTAGCGGCTATCGCGTCATTGATGTTAGTGGCAATTACAATGATGGTAAAGGCAATGTTAAAGAAATCACGTCCATCAATCAAAACTCTGAAAATATCGCTGTTGTCGTAACCTATGCCAAGATTCCTGTGGTTCCAACTAAATCCGTTCAAAATGCGCAATTAATCATTCGTGATGTCACTCCTGGCCAAGAAAAGGAATTAGGCAGCTTTAGTCAAGCTGGTTATGAAGGAGATCCAATTAGCTTTAAGAATGCTTCTGAATTAGTGCAAGACTTGCTTAATGAAAACTATGCCTGGGATAGTGCAAGTTATAATGGCGAACCGCTTAATGCTAAAAAATACGACGAAATCGCTTTTGGCAAATATGATAATCTTTCAGATAAACAAGATCCAACTCAAAAGTGGATCATTAACTTAATTCATCGCGCAACTCCAGTTTCAATGAAGCAGACGGTGACTCGCGATGTCAAATATGTTGATGAACAGGGGCATGAAATGCCAGGTTTAAGCCCAGTTCATCAAGAGTTTACCTTTACTGGAAAGACAGCCACGGATGAAGTAACTGGCAGTAAGAAGACAAGTTGGAGCGTTTCAACGCATAAGCTTGACGATACACAGGCTATTGATATGTCTAACTATCAGATCATTAACGTGCGTGAAGTTAATACTTCAGCTAAGGTTAATATGGAAAATGGTGTGGTTGCTTCTCAGCAAGTCACTCCAACTAGTCAAGATAGCCAGGTTATCATTACTTTAGCTAAGAAAGCAGTCATCCCAACACCAGTTGAAAACGGGACTGTCGTTGTCAACTACATTGATCAAACTGAGGGTAAGGTGCTTGAAACTAAGATTTTAACTGGTAAAACTGGCACTGAAGTAGATTACAGTCCAATTTCAACCATTAAGAATTATACGGATAAAGGCTATATTCTTGAAAAAGACGGCTATCCAACTCAAGATGTTCGTTATCCTGACGGTAATAAGGTCTATGAGATTGACTTCGTGCACGGGACTACTACTAAGACTTCTTCAATAACCGGTACGCAAGCGGTTCGTTATCAAGGTGCTGGCAACTTAACTCCAAAGAACAATGTTTCAACGGTGAAGTTTGAAGATAGCATTACCTATGACAAGGTCACGGGTAAAGTTATTAAAGATAGTGGCTGGACTAGTCCGCAAACTTATAAGATTGTGGCAAGTCCAACTGTTAAAGGATATACTCCGGATAAAGCTAAAGTTGGTGGAGAGACAGTTTCTGTTGATAAGGATGGTAAAGGCAATATCGATCGGAATTACCTTGTTGTTTATACCAAGAATGCAACACCAATTCCACACCCAGATGATCATCAACTAACTTCACCAGTAACGCCAAAGCAGACTCCGCAACAACCACAAACGTTGCAGACACCATCTCACAAGCAAAATACTAATAATCCTAACCCAACTCCTCAAAATAATGTGCCAACTACGCTGCAGACTTCTACGAATTCTACGCCATCAAAGAAGCCAACTCCTAAGAAGGCGCTAAAGGGTAAAAAGTACACTCCTGTTTCTCACAAGACTCCTACTATCAAGGAAAATAAAAAGCTAATTGCTACAAAATTAAAGCGCGTGAATGCCAATAAAGTAGAATTCAGTCACCTCATTCAAAAGATGAAGCAGGATACGAATCAGAATAGTAGCTCAAAGAGTATTAAAGAAAAAGGTGAAAGGGTAACTGTCAAATCTAAGAAGATACTTGCTACACCAAAGCTCGCTACAGCAAATAAGATCGCTAATAAGAAGTTGAAGAATCAGCGTGAATTGCCTCGGACTGGGGCTAAGAACGATACTTTAGCAGGTGATGTAGGCTTAGCCGTTTTAGCCACAAGTTCGGTAATCTTATCAAGCTTGCTTGGAGTAGGTCGCAAGAGAAGAAGATAAATTAATTTCATGCTAATTACTATCACAAATGGATAGCTTTCAGACTTGATCTCGATAAATAGTCGAGGTCAAGTTTTTGTTTTTTGGAGGGATGATTCTTTCTCTAATCCAATTTAACTTAAGAACGGAGTAGTATATAATAATTTAAGTAAAAGGCTCACATTAAACTTGCAGTAAGGACAAAATACTATAGATAAAGTTACAGCGATCAATCCACTTGTAGATTTTTTAGGAGTGCGTGATTTAAAATCTCTAACTCAAGATTCACTGTAAAAGCAGTATGGAATTAAGCAAGTCGACGTCATGGTTTTATTTGGCGGATCGATTATTCCTGGGGGATGTATTTGCGCAGGCTCTAGAGAATCATTTAGCAAAGCATACAGTAATTGTTGGTGGTTATAGGAATACTCAGCAGCCTTAATTGAAAAGATGTCTCAGGCACTTCCGAATTTAGATTTAGAAGGATTAAGTGAAGCTGAGCTTTTCCAAAACTACCTTCAAAGTAAATATCATCTTGAAGCTGAGCTACTCGAGACAAAATCGACCAATTGTGGCAACAATAGCACATATTTGCTGGAGCTACTTGAAAAGAAAGGCATTGATTGGCAGAGCATTTTGCTAATGCAAGATGCTAGCATGATGCGCAGAATAAGTGCGACATTGAAAAAGTTCGCACCTGAGAAGATGATCATTGATTATGCAACTTACAAGGCGCCAGTAACTGCAACTCGAGATAAGCTGGAATTTGAAGCAGAACCCCCCTATATGTGGAGCATGAGGCATTATATTAGTTTGCTTTTAGGAGAAATTCCACGCTTGCGCGATGATGAGAATGGCTACGGCCCTTTAGGCAAGAACTTCATTGCACATGTAGAGATCCCAACAGAGGTGATGTCTGTCTTTGATTATTTACAAGAGAAATATCCAGAATTAGTATGAAGTGCAAATCCAAAGTTTGCCTTTAAATAATAAAAAGTCACGCGAATAATATTTTTTGTATTATCAGCGTGACTTTTTCATGATAAATAGGATAGACCGAGGTGGTAGCACTTCGTGATTATAGCGGTTGCTATTGCGGTAAGCATTATTCTGAACGCATTAGGACATTTTCTAATTCGTTTGGCGACTGCTTATGCGATAACAAAAAAAGCTAATCACAAGGATTAGCTAACACATTTGTCATCTTGAGTTACGGTTGGAGCTAGTGAACGGTACTCACTAGCCCCTTTTCGTTTATAGGATATAAAATTTTGCGTTTAAATTCAAATTTAAAAATCTGATTTTTTATTCTTTACTTTTGACATCTTCATATCTATCAAGGAGATTAGCATAACGAGCCAAAGTAAAAAGATAATCAGATAAGCGATTGAGATATTTTAAATTATATGGATTAAGTCTTTGAATGCGATTTAATGAAACCAAGGAGCGTTCTGCGCGCCGTGCAAGCGTCCGAGAATATTGTAAGTTAGCCCCAGTCACATCACCACCGGGAAGAATAAACTCCTTCATTGGAGGGATTTTTGAAGTCATTTCGTCAATTTTTGCTTCCAGATCTTTAACATCCCGATCACTGATTTCACAATGATCTTCAATTGCAATATCAGCTTCCAAAATATAGAGCCTGCGTTGGAGTTGTTGAAGGGGGGATTTTAAAGGGTCACAATTTGAAGAAAGATTTGCGATTACTACTCCCAAGTAAGATTGAAGTTCATCAATATTGCCAAGAGCAACAATTTGAGCGTCATCTTTTGCAACCATCTTACCACTAGCTTGACGAGTAGCCCCCTGATCTCCAACTTTAGTGTAAATTTTTATCATAAGAGCCTCTTTTCATACTTTTCCAGTGCCATCGTTAAGGGTTTATATAAGACTAAGTAAAATGCAAAGTTGCCTGCAGCATGGTAAAAGTCAAATAGAATCCCAGAGAGCCAATAAGCTACAAAAGCAGCGACTCCGCCATAAATTGACATCCCTAAACTTACTAAAAATCCATACTCAAATCCAATTAGTACTGCCACGATAATTTGTAAGGTTAAGTGTTTTTTTAATGGGAAAATTTTCGCTAAAAATGCAATCGTTAATACGCAGCCGATATAGGCTAGGATTTGGGGAATGGTCCAAATACCAAATCCTAAAACGATATTTGATAAAAACATTGTCAAAGCAGCTAGCGCTATTCCAAACCCTACGCCGAGCTCTAAAGTGACAATCATTAAAATGTCACTAACAGGTTGAACATTAGGAATAGGCACCAACTTAGCAATTCTTAAGACTACACTGAGAGCTGTTAAAATTGCCAATAAAGTTAGCTGTCTAAGCTGTATGCGTTGAGCCGTCATTATTTAACCTTTGCTAGGGTGAATTTAACTTTGTCTTTGTTATTAACTACTTGTTGGTTAGCGCCTTTTTGAGCCCATTTTCCATTAATTGTGTAAGTCCAATAGATTTTCTTTTTAGGATTTTGACTATGTCCGTCAATTGATGTAATAAAACCTTTAGTTTGTTTAACTTTCCAAGCTTTTTGAAGACCCGTGAGAACTTTAGCTTTTTTATTAACTTTAACTGTTTTAGAATCAAGGGTCTTTTTATTGTCTTTTAGAGTGTATGTTACTGAAATTTGATTATTCTTTTTAGTTTGAGCAGATTTGTTATTGGAACATCCAGCTAAAGTAAAAGTTAAAATAGTAGCAGTAATTACAGTAGAAACCTTTTTATTTATAGTCATTCTTTTTCTCCTTTTTTAAATTACTTGATTGGACATGCGCCACTTGCGCAATCGCTTTGGTCGACAAGTTCTAAGCCTTTGATATCATCATTTTCTGCTTCAAAGAATGCCTCTACATCTCCAGTGATTTGTTTTTTACGTTCCAGATAAATATCTTTGCTAATAGGTTGCTTGGGAGCTTGCTTTAAACTGCCCCCATAATATGGCAAAAGCGACGTAGACTTAATTATGTGACGATATTGATGAAGTAGAGGGGCGATTTGCTTGCTTTCATCGTCTTGGAAAGTAACCGTGCATGAAACCGCATTGTCAGACCAATAAGTTTGTAAAAATGCTTGTGTAGCAAATTGTTCAGCAATGGAAACAGTCCCAGCAGAAGCAAAATTTTTACTATCAGCGTTAGCTGCTTTAATAGGGAAGTCAACTACAATCGTATGATCCGTGTAAATGTCGGGCTCAGTATGGTAGCCGCATGCGCGAAGAGCAGGTAAGAGGGGATCCGATTCTTGGAACCGAATTCGTTGGATTAAATAACCGGAGTAGTGGAAGTGCATCCCTTCAGAAACACCTGCTAATTTTGCGACCGTTCCGGATGGCTTGACAGTAGTGTGTTTAATTGAAGGATTACAGTGAAGTTCCTGGCTGTATTTTCTATCAGCTTCCACGACTGCCTGATAAAGTTGATCAACTACTTTTATCCCCTTGGGATCATAAATTGCCTTCTTAATCTTTTCTCCTGTAGCTGGATCTTCTACATCCTTAAACCCGATTACTACTCGATGACCTAAATCATTTAAAAGCCAGTCTTGAATTCCAGACATTGACACCCCAATGCGCCGATTTTTGTTGATGGCATTCCGAGAAACTTCCCAATCATAATGACTAAAAGTAACCCGTTTTGTGTAGCGAGCAGCTAGTGCAAAGGCTTCTTTTAAGTCCCAACCTTGTTTTTCGGCAATAAATGGGAAAACTTCAAATAAATTACATGGCTCACCGTTGGATAGAGAAATTTCCCCACAAGGATTGGTTCCTTCTACTTCATTATCAATGCCTGGTTGATAGCCATCTACAATTCTTCCATAATTTCGTGATAATTCAAGATTAACCACTCCTGGTTCACCATTATGTAAAATGCCGTCGGCAATTGGATCATAATCTTTAAATTTAGAATTGATAGCTACACTATTGTTAGAAGCCCAGCGGTGATGGTAAAGTTTTTCTTTATCTTGCTTCATTTTGATAAAGTCTTGATTATCGCTAGAGCCCAGGGCAAGTTCTGCAGATCTGCGAACGTTCCCAGCCACAACAGTCTTACCGATCAAATTACAGATATCAGTAGCATCAACTGCGGTTAAATTCTTCCCTGCTCGATTATTAAGTACTTGATTAATGTCAAAAAACATTTCAACAAGTGGCATCGGGCCCGAAGCAGTTCCGCCAAAACCGTGAATTTTAGCGCCATAAGGACGAATATTGCTAATGTCTAAAACTAGTTTTTTCTTATTTTCGGGGTTGGTCGCATTAAAGTGCATATCAATCAAACGTGCATTAGCTAAAACCCAACCTTCACGGGTATCAGGCAATTTATAGTAAACATAATCTTGATCTTTTTCATGGCCTTTTTTCCATTCATCAAGATCAATAGCCCCTTTTTCTAGAGAAGGAGAGTAAGATTTACTATTTTTATCAATTACCACACTTAAATCAACTTCTTGATCTACTGTTGGGATTTGATTAATGTTACTGTCAACAACAGAAAAGCCTACGCCGCCACCTTTCATTAATTGATCGAAAGTAAAGGAAAATGGCATTGATACTGCAAGCTGATCTTTTTTAAGGTAATCTGGAGAAATATGACTATCGCCATATTTTTGCGGACGAATAGCGATAAACCAGCAATTATTTAAAGAATCACCGTTGCGCTTTTGATAGTCAGTCCCCGAAATCCAAAGATTTCTTCCGGAAGGAGTTGCGGATAAACCATAAACTAACTTAAAAAGCTGTTGAGCCTCGTTAGTAAGTTCTTTAACAATTTGTGGAGTAGGATGCTTTAGCCGAGGATCAAGATTAATATTACCTTCAATCACCCGTTTTACCGTTTCATCCCAATTTTCTGAGCGATTTTTATCATCTAGCCACCGAGCGTAGGTTCTCTTATAAGTTACCCAGCCAAGTTCGCCCCAGTGAGGCCTAATTTCTTTTTTTACTTGATTAATAAAGTCAGAATCAAGTGTAATTACTCTCTTATCAAGCATCATGTAAGTTTCCTTTCTTTAATTAAAAATCCGCTCATAAATACATCATCTATGTGACAATAACGAGAATACCACAAGATGTTGTGTTATTAAAACTGTATGAAACTAGTAAAAACTAAAATAAGTGGGTCTAATTAATGAGTGAGTAAGAGAGAAAAAAATAAAATATTTTTTAGGTAAAGAAAAAAGCATTACTTTCAAATAATGCTTTTTCATTTCTAAATTAATGTTGCTCCAAGTGAATTCTTGAAGTGATCTAATGCCCATTCTTGTCCATGTTCGGTGAAAGTTGCGACCCCTTTAGTAGGGATAGTAATGTGATAATTGAGATTGTAAGCAGCGATAGCTGTGTGCAAAACGCAGATATCGGTGCAGACACCTGTAATATAAAGATCATCAATTCGACGCTCACGTAAGTAATTATCTAGATTGGTGTTTTGGAAAGAGGAGTAACGATTTTTATTAAACTTATAAATCTTGTCACCATCTTGATGTTCTAAATACCAAGTTTTTAACTTACCATAAAGTTCTTGACCTGGGGTTCCTACAATATTGTGAGGAGGGAAGAGTTTATATTCAGGACTAAATTTATCTCTTGTATGACCATCCGTCGGAAAGATAACATAGTCTCCATTTTTGTAAAATTTGTCAGCAAGATTTACCAAATAGTCTTCTAAGTCTTGCGCAACTTTGCCACAAGTAAGAGAGCCATCTGATGCTACAAAATCGTTGGTATAGTCAATGATCAACAATGCTTTTGTCATAATTTTTCTCCTTTAAACTTTTACTAGTTAATTTATCAAAAAACTATGCTATCTTAAAGATCTAGGAACAATTTTAAGGAGAATTTTATGGATTCAGATTTAGAGAAAATGCTTGCTGGTCAGCCTCACAATCCAGTAAGTCCAGTTTTGAGCCAGATGTCTCAATTAGCACATCGCTTGTGTCGTGATTATAGTTTACATACTGAAACAGATAAAGTAGAGAGGGATGCAATTTTAGATAAGCTTTTTCCGGATCATAAGGATGGCATTTATATTCAAGGCTCCGTTAATGTAGACTATGGTAACTTTATGCATATAGGGAAATAATTTTTCGCGAACTTTAATTTTACTGTTTTAGATAGAGCTTCGGTGACGATCAGTGATAATATGTAATGTGTGGGCCTAATGTGACTTTAGCAACACCCATTCATCCGCTTTTACCAAGTCAATGAAATCCTCATCAGCAAGCTGATGGTTCACAAGCTGCTTTAGAATGCAGTTGGGGTACCCACTAAAGTTATTCGCAAAATCACGGAAGAGGATCGTTTAGACAATTATCCGTATTAATTTGAATTTTATCCTAAAAATATATTAACTATTTCTCAACTTTTGTTATAATAAAGATGCCATGGCACAGGGCGTTAAATACTGGGCCAAGGTGAAGATGGTAAAAGAGGACAAGATTGATTATTAGAAGTAAGTAGGAGTGATGACCTATTTACTGATCAATCGCAGGCTTATGTATGGTAGAAGATGCATATAGTAAAGAAATAGAAGTTAGGCGATAGGCTTAACTTCTATTTTTTTAGTAGAAACGAGGATAAAAATGAGTTCATATTTTCAAATTCAATGGCGTGACGATGAACTAGATAATTATAGTAGCGACAAGCTTTACTACATTTGGAATGTGCTAAAAGACGCGGTTCCTGTTGAATTAAAGCAAGAGCTTGGCAGAGTAAAATGGTTAAAAATTGAAAAACAACGCCAAGAAAGCGTTGAGAAAATTAAAAATATTCTCAATAGTCGCCCAGACAAATATGAAGTAAGAAAGGTTTGGCTTGATCTGCATCCAAAAGAAGCTGATACAGCTAAAACTGAAGGAGTGGAATTGGAAGAGATTGCCAATAAGTTTCCTCAAATGAGTAAGCAGCTGGGAGCTTTTATCGAACTTGAAAATATTGAAATTAAATATTTTGAACTAGATGGAACTCCAAAATACGAATTGGCAGATTTCAAAGATCTTTTTCCCGAGAATTTTACTTCTGTTGGTTTTAGGAATCTTGGAATTACGGAAGAACAGTTTTTGAAATTATATCCGGATGTTAAAGCAGCGGAACTAGAAAGATTTTTAGAGTTAATGGGTTGTGAACTTGAAAAAGAAGATGGCCTAGAGCTGATTCCTTATCGGTTTGCTGTAAACGCTAAAAGGATTCTGGTAGATGGCGATCGGCTGAGTTTAAGAAGATAATTCAAATAATTACCCAAATAAGAGCTAAGGTTGTATATTGAAAGAGTAGGCATTAAACCTACGCACCTATAAGTTTAATGGTTATGCTAAATGCTATGGAAAGAACTTACTGAGGAATCAGTGAGTTCTTTTTGCTTTACTCAATTTTTCCATCATCTTAACCGCATATTCAGCTGATTTTTTAACGGTAAGTTTTTTAGCAAATTTCCGATACTGACGACTGTTTTCTTTTAGTGATTGAGGATGGGTAAACCAATAATCAATTTTTTGTGCTAAATCTTGACTATCTAGAATAGGAAATTTATTGTATTTAGTCAAGGCATAACTAGCAGTTGATGAAAGTGGGCCATCGGCAATAATCGGTACCAAACCGGCACTGAATGCCTCCATGCATGACATTCCTTCAATTTCTACATCTACACAATGAATAACTAAATCTGACTTTTGCATTAATTTTAAAAGATCTTGTTGGGAATAGAATTGCATTTTAACCGGATTAGTTAGTTCTTGATTTAGTTTTTGATATTTGGCTTTAAGTGGGCCTTGACCTGCTAAAACAACTTGAAACTGATCTTGATATTTAGATAATTTTAGGGCTTTGAATAAAGTTTCTTGTCGCTTCTCATGAGAAAATCTGCCGATGCATAAAATTGTAAAGGGATGGCCCACTTCAGTTTTATGAGGATTGTCGATAAATTTTTTAGCGATTCCATTGCTGTTGACATAAAGCATTTGCTTAAAATGGTGTTTTTGTAGCCAGTTTTTAACTTTGGGAGTGGGACATTGAAGAGCATCGCATTTTTTAAAAGCGATTTGCCGAAAAGCAAGCATAAAGATCCAATTCCAAAAGCGATTATTAAATAAAGGGATAGAAGCAGTCATATTTTTTGGATAAATATGAAATGTACCAATGATCGGTTTATGTTGATGATGAGCAATTCTGCTTACGCTCCAACATAATGGGAAAGGTGTTTCGATTAAGACCACATCGCTCCAAGAGACAGCCTTTTTGATTTCATTTTTAATAGGCCATGCTAAATGAAAACCCTCTTTTTGAATAAGTTTATTGAAAAAGGGCACACTTAATCTCGGCATTGCATAATCGGGAGTTCCATTGATATTTCGAGAAATTATCCGTACATCATGTCCCATTTTTTTGAATTCTTTAACAAAGCGTTGAGTTGATATACACATTCCATTACTTTGATTAAAGTAATCATCAATAGCAATTAAAATTCGCATAAATAACACCTTCTTTGACTAATATTATTATATCAAATTATATGCAAACTCATTGATTTTATACTTGATTTTTTATTTTAAAAGTGTATAATACTTAGTCATTGTATTTAAGAAAGGACATGGTATTCGGATGAAGTTAATAAAAATAAAAATCCTGACAATTATCAGTGGCTTGCTAACTTTAAACGGGTTAGCCATGTTATTCTCAGGATTAGTTATTCAAATGAGTGAAACCAGAGACTTTTCAGAAGTGCATAGTGCTCTCAATAGTGCGTTTTATACTAATGCATTAATTTTTGCAGGTCTCATGATCATGATTGGTTTTGGGTTACTATTCTTTAATAGTTGGGCTCGTTTGAAAAATAAACATAGTAAATTAGTTAAATTTGCATAAATATATATTATTTCAAAGTCAAATTATTGATTTAATTTGACTTTTTTTGTTACAATTTTTGTAAACGTATACATAAATTAATATATAGGAATTATAACTATGAAATTAAGAAAAAATGCAGATACTTTAAAACAAGTAACTGATTTAATAGAATATGCCTTTTTAAAAAACGATGATTTAACCCAAAATAATACCTTTATGAGTCGCTATTTACATAGTGCAGATTATGGAATTATGAATGGTGATAAATTAGAGAGTTATTTGATGGTGACGCCCTTTCAGAGCCATATATTTTCGAAAAGTATACAAATGGCTGGAATAGGATATGTGGCTTCATATCCAGAATATCGCGGGCAAGGTGGAATTTCTAAATTATTTAAAGAAGTTTTTCATGATTTACATGAACAAAACATCCCTTTATCAAATTTAGCACCGTTTTCTGAAAATTTTTATCGACAGTATGGATATGAAAATACTATCTATCAAAAAGTTTATTCTTTTGATAAAAATGCACTTAAGGGTTTTAAGATGCCAAAAAAGCGCAAACTTTTAAGAGGAAAATGGAATGATTTGGAAATTCAAAATTATGTAGTTCAACTTTATGAAGCTCAACTTCATACTAAGGCCGAACGCAATACTGTGGTGCGGCCGCAATGGTGGTGGAATCGCATCAATGAATATTATCCTTATCGCAATATAGTGATAAGTTTGGATGAAAATGAGCGTCCAAGAGGATATATGGTTTATAGAATTTATAACAGTACTTTTCATGTTGAGGAAATGTATTATCTAGACAGAAACAGTGCTAAGGACCTTTTAGCCTTTATGGCAAGTCATATCTCTTCTAGATTAAAGTTTAAGGTTATCATGCCAACAAATGGATTATTGGAAGATGTATTTCCTGAACAACAATTTTTAAATATTACCCTTGTCTCTTATATGATGAGCCGAATCATTGATTTTAAGAAAATCATGTCTTGTATGCAATTGAATCGATTAGGAACTTTTAATATTGAAGTTACTGATGATCAACTTTGTCCCTGGAATAATGGAGTATGGGAAATAGAAGATTATGAAGGGACCCTATTATGTAACAAGGTTGAGGGAGATCCTGATTACAGCGCAAGTATTAATAATTGGAGTAAAATTCTATTAGGAGAATTAACTTTATCGCGTGCTATTGAAGCTGGAGATGTACATTGTAATAGAAATCAACGTATAGAATTTAAAAAGGGAAAAATATCATTTTATGACTACTTTTAATAAAAACTGCAAGGCATATTAAGTGAATTTTGAAACCTTTTTTACTATAATAATAAGTAAGCAAAGGTTACGAAAGAGGTGTTAATATTATGAGTAAAGCTTTAAAGATTTTTGGAATCAGTGCGATTGTTGTCGGTGCTCTTGGTGCAGCTGCTGCAGTTACTAAAGTTGTACTTGATAAGTTAGCTAGCGACACAACAGATTCTGATTCTGACACACAAACTTCTGATGACACAAAGACTGATTTCCCTAAGAATGTTGTTAATGATTCTCAAGCAGAACTTATGACTTCTGAACTTAAGGATGATGATAAAACAGCTGAAAAAAATCCGAAGGTAAACAGTGATAGTTTACCAAAGCCAAAACAAGCTGTTTAGTTTTATTATTAATAGTCGAAAAGAGCACGCTCACGTGCTCTTTTTTTGTGGATATTATTAATAAATCATATATCACTAATATTATAGATACTACAAGCTCTATGCTTTAATGAGAAGAATTTGTTATAATTAACACAGTGATAGATAAGTGGATGGCTGGTTATTATGATGAAAAAGAAAAAAGAATACATTTGGTGTTTAATAGAATTTCCCGATGGGAGAAAAGAATGGTATTGCGTAAGCAAACTGCTTCGACAAGCTTTATTTTTAGAAAAGAAGATCAATAGGTATTGGAAAAATACTTTAATAGGATGCTATATTAATGTTTCTACTACTGAATATAGTCATGATCATCAAACGCGTTTAACGGTGGGAAGAGTAGAGAAGATCAAAATTTTATCTTATCGATCGCATGATTGGCATTGGACGCGTAATCAATTTGTCACTCCTAATCATTTGATGGATTTTGATAGTGCTTATAATTACTTAAAACATGATTATTCATGGTACAACAAATTTGCAATTTGGGTCGCTCTACGTTATTGGCACAATCTTCTGCTTCAAAATAAAATTAAATTAATGAAAAAGAATCTCCATAGGAAAATGTGGAAGCTTCATAAATTTATTGAATATAAGAATATTGTTACTAAATCAATAGACAATAAAAAATAATTTTTATAATTAAAAGCACACCTACAAATTTTGTAAGTGTGCTTTTTTAAAGAAAGTTGAAACTATGTGAGTAACTAAAAAGTATTGTTACTCCAAATGTATTAATGATTATATGAATAATAAAGTAATAAGAATAACTGGGCATTTCTTTGGGAGAGAAATGCTAATGAGAAACGAAGCTATCGATTGATAACTTCGTTTATTATTATACCACTAAAATATGAAAGCGATTATATAATTTAAGCCTTATTATTAAATTTATTTTCTTTTTAGTGCTATTCTATATATAGAGTCAATTATTGTGTTGGCAAAAAAAGAAAGGAAATTTAATATGAAAAAAGTAGGTATTATTGGCGCCTCAGGTATGGCAGGCAGTGCTATTTATAAATTGGCAGAAAAAAATCCAAATATTGATGTAGTAGGTATTGTTCGTCATGAAAAAAAGGCTCGTGAAGTTTTAGGTAAAGATGCCAATTTAATTGTTGGAGATATTTTTGATATGCCTGACAGCATGTTGGAACACTTCGATGTGATCATCGATGCTTTTAATACAACTCCTGAAAATGCGGAAGAACATACTAAGCTTGCTAAGAAGTTAATGACTTTAGCTCAAAGAAACGATATTAGAGTAATCTTTATTCTTGGAGCTGGTAGTTTGCACACAGGAGAAGATAAACACCTTGTAGTTGATGATATCAAGAAGATGCCAGGTTCAGAACGTTGGGCAAATACCCCAATTCAACAACTTCACGAATTAGAATACATCCACCAAGTAGATGAAGAAGATAAGAATGAAGATGCTGATTGGCTAGGAATTTCTCCATCAATGGATTTTGTTGATGGTCCCGCAACTGATTACATTACAGGCAAAGATGAGCTTTTATATAACGACAAGGGTGAATCTAAGTTAAATTCTGGTACAATGGCAAAATTTTTAATTAAGGAAATTCTTGATCCTGTACACCATCGTGAAAGAATTACAATTGCTAACGAATAATTTTTTGTTGACATATATAAAATTAGCAGTTATAGTATGCTTATCAAAAATAAGCAAAGGAGATGAAGAACATGTTGGCACGTACTAATAAAATGCAAAATAGAGAATGTTGTTGCACTAGCTGCAGTTTATTTGTCGTGCTCAATGTGCAATGCGTCTCGTAAATAATTATTCTGAAACTTAATCAGACTAGTTTAAATGAGCTCTATTCCATGTGGAGTACAGCTCATTTTTTGCTTTAAAGAAGAAAAGGAGAAAGTTTATGTTGAAGTTTAAATCCGTGCTAGCAAGTGCTGTTACTATTTCTGCTGCTTTGGTGCTTGCTGCCTGCGGAAAGTCTAGTGACCACGCTAATTCAAGTAGTGCTAAAACTTTAAATTTAAGTACTACTGCGCCGCTAGACACAATTGATATCAGTAAATCAACTGGATATGGTCAAACTGGAAATGTATTTGAAAGTTTTTATCGATTAGGGGAAAATGGTAAGCCGACTGCTGGACTTGCTAAATCTGGGACAGTTTCAAAAGATGGACGTACGTGGACTTTTAAATTAAGAAACGCTAAATGGTCCAACGGCGATCCAATTACTGCGCAAGACTTTGTTTATTCATGGAGAAGAAGTTTAAATCCTAAGACTGCATCCCCATATGCCTACCTATTCAGTGGCGTTAAAAATGCAGATGAAATTATTGCAAATAAGAAGAAAGCTTCTAGCTTAGGAATTTCTGCCCCAAATAAAGATACCGTTGTAGTTAAACTTAACCGTCCAATTGCTTACTTTAAAGTTTTGATGGCTTATCCCTTATTTGGACCACAAAATGAAAAGGTAGTTAAGAAATATGGTAAAAAGTATGCCACTAAGGCGCAATATCAAGTTTACTCAGGTCCATTCAAGATTAAGGGTTGGAATGGCACTAACGATACCTGGTCCTTTGTAAAGAACAACAATTACTGGGACAAGAAAGTTGTAAAGCTTAATAAGATTAATTATGAAGTTGTAAAATCAAACAACACTGGCTATCAAATGTACCAACAAGGTAAGCTCGATTTAACTCCACTTTCAAGTGAACAAGTTAAAAATTTGAAGAGTAATAAGGATTTCACTTCATACCCATATTCATTAGTTAGATTCTTAATGTACAACTTCAAGTCTAAGAATCCAACTAATAATAAAGCCCTTAATAACCGTAATATTAGATTAGCATTGTCTTTATCAATTGATAGAGATATTGTTACTAAGAAAGTATTAGGAAACGGTTCAACTTTGCCAACTGGTTTTGTAGCAAATGATTTAGCCTCTGATCCAAAAACTGGCGTTGATTTTGCGAAACAACAAAAGGTAAAGAATACCGTTGATTACAACCCAACTTTAGCTAAGAAGTATTGGAAGAAAGGAATGCAAGAAATCGGGGCTAAGAAGCTAACATTTGATCTTCTTTCATCAAACGACGAATCTGATAGTGATCAGTTGACTCAATATTTGCAATCACAATGGACTAAAGAACTTAAAGGCTTGAAAGTCAATGTAACTAATGTGCCAGATAAATCTACCACTAGTCGTGCACAAAATGGGGATTTTGATATTTACTTATCCCACTGGGGTGGAGACTTTAACGATCCAATGACTTTCATGCAAATTCCTATGACTGGCACTTCATATAACTATGGTAAGTGGTCAAATTCTAAATATAACAACCTAGTTAAAACAGCGGGCAATCAGGATGCAAATGATGCTAATAAGCGTTGGAGTGATCTCGTTACTGCAGCAAAGATCGTTAACCGCGAACAAGCTATTACTCCAATTTATCAACAAACTACCGCATATCTCCAAAACAAGCGAGTACATGGTGTGATTCATAATACCGCAGGTACTCAATGGAACTACAAGTATACATCTGTAGATAATAAATAATTCTACGTAAAAAGTACGTAAAATATTCTAGTAAAGAAGATGGATTTAAATTCATCTTCTTTTTTTATCAAAAATTTTATTGACTAATTTCTATAGACAGGATTATTATTAAAAAGTCAAAAAATGAAGGAGTAAAAAAGGGGATTATGAAAAAAATTACTAAATTTGGTATAAGTTTAATTGTAGGTGTGGAGATGCTCTCCAGTGTAGCTATTTCTTCTCGCACTGTAGATGCTGCAAGTAACAAGATGATTTTTAAAAATAATAGTTTCATCTATACTAGTAATTTAAAACGAACTAATGCATATAAAACTCAAAACGGTGTGCGCTATGTAACTCGTACTTATGTTGCTGGTACTACTGTAACACCATCGGGAACACGTACAATTAATGGTAAACAATATTACCAAGTAGGTAATAATAAGTACGTGCGTGCAAGTAATTTAAGATCTCTGCAAGATTTCTTTGTAAGTGGAGATGGCTGGTACTTGTCAGATGTTGATAATTTATATAACGATGATGGTAGTATTAATCAAGGTGCTATAGATACTACAGTTCAAAATTATAACAATGATACCAGTATGTACTGGGTAGATGATTCACGTAGCACCAATAAACTTATTAAGTCCGCACGTAAATTGATTGGTTATTTCCATTATGGCAGTCATGCTGGCTTTGGTAATTGGAAAAAGCCAAACAAGAACGGTACAACTGATTGTTCAGGATTTGTTTGGCTTGCAATGAAGCGTGCAGGTTATCCCGTAGGCAATTGGCCATTTACTACTAAAGATATGGAAAATGATGCGCGCGGTGCCCAGCACTATTTGAAGCAAATTCCAGCTTCTCAAGCTAGAATGGGTGATGTGATGATTGTCAACACTGGTAATGGTTTATATCAAAACGGTCATGCGGCAATTGTTGATGGTCCTTATGAAGGCTTGAATACGCAAATTATTCAAATGGGTGGAGATAGCTCTAGCCAATCAGTTCATCGTTGGACGCTTGGGTCATCTTTGAGTGAAAAACTACTTAAAGGTAAATTTACTTATGCTCGCCCAGTTAAAAGATAAATAAAAGCATCCCTTTAAGGGATGCTTTTTAATATTGTAAAGATACACAAAAAGACGATAAGTGGTGGGAAACACTTATCGTCAAAGAAATTTAATAATAAGAAGGCTGAATCATTAATGATTCCACTAAATATTGTAACAATAGTTAAATAACAATTCAAATATTTTTTGCTTAAATTAAGCTTTTTGTTAATTCTGTAGGTATAACACTAAATTTTTCACTAGAAAAATCATATGCAACTTTAAATAAGCCGTTCTTTTTAAATAGTGCTAATTTATTAACTAAATCATAAATATTATTAGTTTTTTGAAGGGCTATTGTAAGTGAATCTTCTTGATTTTTAGCCAATAAACTTGCTAGCTCTTTATTCCTATTAAATATATTTTCAGCAATGCTTTTATTCATTTTTACAGTAACTAAATTAATGTATTCCATCATGATTAAAAGAGTTTCTTCATTAATAACATCATCTGGAGAGACAGCAGATTGAATTAAATCTTTACTATGATATTTTTGGTTAATTTGATAGATTAATGCAAACTCTAGGGCTGTCATCTCTGTAGGCTTTTTCTTAAATGAAAGAGTAGCAGCTCTATAAAAGTTATCAATTTTTTTAATATCTATTGACATAAATGGTTAAATCTTCTTTCTAAAAAATAATCTCTTCTAATAATTACATGTTTAGCAAAAAAGATCAATCATCGATAACAATGAACTTACCGAGTCATTATATTTTAAATTACTTTCACATGATGATAGGATAAAGTCGATTAATGAAATAATAAGGGTGTTATAGATCAATTTATAGCATGGTCTTTTATAGATGGAGGTTATGGTTTTTATGTTATCTAGAAAAAATATAAATGAGAAATTAAAGCGGCTAGAGCAACAGAAGCAAAGATTTTCAATTCGTAAACTAACTATTGGAGCCGCTTCAGTATTAATTGGATTAGTATTTTTTGGAATGGGGAGTCAATCGGTTCATGCAGATACAATTACATCCCCTCAAGTTGTAAACAATACTGAAGTAAAAGCTACACAACCTTCTACTAATAAAACTTCTTCCAATGTTCCTAAAGAAGCTCCTAAAACTTCTACTCCCGAAGTAACTAACAAGGCGCAAGAAGCTGCCATTTTGACTGGTAATCAAAAAAAATTTCAACCTTCAACACCAGTCAAAGCTGCAACTCCTAACTCACAGCAAGTAACTTCTACTTCAGCTTCTAAAGTTCAAGTGGCAGCAACTACTAATACTACAAATACGCCTGCAGTACAAGCGAACGTTTCTCAAACAACAGAACATGTTGCAAATGAAACCGAACTTCAAAATGCTTTAAACAATACTAATATTAATAATATCGTTTTAGATGGCAACATTACCAATAATAGCAACTCCACATTTAGTTTAAATAATGGAACCGCTCGGCAATTAACCATTTCTGGTAAACAAAGTGATGGTACTAATGCTAGTTGGAACACTGGCAGTGGTTATGTCTATCTTGGAAGTGGAACTGAAAGCAATAATAAGCAATGGGATATTTCGTTTGAAGATATAGATATCACTTCTACTAATAGTAATGGTTGGAGTCCAGTAAGCTTAGACAATGGTGTCACTGGTAATATTAGTTTTAATAATGTTACTAACGGAGGAAATGGTGTCTTAGTTTATGCCCCTAGTGCTAATGTCACTGTTCAAAATACTAGTTCAAAGCCCGCATCTAGTGCTACGGATCCTAATATTACCGCCAATAACGTAAATATAGGTGACAATGTAAATTTGGTCACTACCCAAAACAACTATAATGATGGAAATGTTTACGCAAATAGAAATATTACTGTCACTGGTAAAAATATCAGCTTAAATTCTCAAGCGGATAGTAGTGGTAGCACATCCGATGCAGCTACTAATCTTTATGCAGGTGGCAATATTGACTTCAAGACTGGAAGCGATACAATTTTAACCGCTGCTAGTTCTCAAAGCAATAATGTTAACAATTTGAACATTAATGGCACTTTAACAGTTGAAAAAGATGCAAATGTAGTAGTAAATTCAAATGTAACTGCAAATAATGTTTCAACTCCAACTGGATTTAACAGCTATAGTTTTCCAAGTGGCTGCAGCAGTATTACTTTAGTTAATAATGGAGCTGTAATTGATGGTAATTTAACTATTAATGCCACTGCAGTGCCAAATTCCAGTGGTGTAGTAGCAGGGATTGGCGTCCAAGGCAATCCTTCAAATGCGGCTGATGTAATTATTGGCTCAACTGGTAAATATGTTGTTAATGCTACTAATTCACGTGATACTCGCGGTATCTTCTATTGTGCTGATAACCACACTGTAGGATTAGCCGAAGGTGCTCAAGCTCAATTTAACATGGGTCATGGTGTTTCAAATGCTATCTTTAGAGCTGACAATGTAATCCTTAAGCCAAGCGCTTCAATTAACATCACCACTTATCAAGATAATAACGGCAATTCCAATAACGGTATTCAATCTGACGGTGCAGGAGATCACTCGGGTCCTATTGTAGTTGGTTGGAGTCCTACAGGATCTGCAGATAATTCAAGTTTTGTAAATAATAATACCCACGCTACTATTGAAATAGATAAAGACGCAAATTTAACTATTATTCGTAAAACTGATAGTAATTCTAAGCAAGCTAACAGTCCATTAATTGACTTTGGATCAAATGGTAGTAATGGATTTAGTATGAACTTGACTATGAATGGCGGAAGAATGGATCTCGAAGATGCATTACAAATGGATAGTCATAGTGGTACTCCACTTGATGGTTCTGCTAGTTATTTAGGTAGCGAAAAAGAAATCTTCCCAATGGGAATGATAGTAATGTTTGGTACTAGTTCGAGTGATTACGTTAAAATTACCGATCCTGAATTATTTAAGATGGTGAGAACTGGCGCACAAAAAGGGATGTTATTCCGTCTTGAAGGTACCACTAACTCGATTAACGTCGCTTCAAGTGATGGTGAAGCTATTCCGCTTGATTATGCTACAGTTGGTGGCGTAAAGTACTCTAATGGAAAAGTTTCAACAAATACTGCCTATAAATGGAATATTACAAATCTTAATACAGTAAATAAGATGGGGAACTGGGCTGCAAATTATAATAATAAAGGCGGCTCCACATCTGACGCACCAGATTCTTAGTCTGAAGGGGTTCCATTTGGTGAAGCTCAGGCAAGTGTAACTTTTGCTCCAGTTGCTCTTTCTGATGAACCAAGTGATTTATCTACTCCAGCTGATTTTAATAATTACTTTAACTGGTGGAGTGCTTCAAATGTAGCAATGGGAAGCGATCTTATTCCTGATGCGGATAAGAATGATCCAAAAGGCGGCACAATTACTGTAAATGAAAATGCAGTTTTGACTCCTGCTGATGCGGAGCAGGCAATTACTAATAAGGCTGATTTAACCAATGTCTCTACCTACACTTGGGATAAAAATGATACTCCAAGTACCGCAAAGCCAGGAACTTTTGATGGTAAAGTAATTGTAACTTATGCAGATAAATCAGAAGATGTTGTCCCCGTTAAAGTTATTGTTAAGAGCTTAGCGGACGAATATACCCCTGAAGGCCAAACTGTTAACGTAAAGAAGGGCCAAACTCCAAATCCAGAGGAAGGCATCAAGAATACTAATGAATTGCCAAAAGGCACCAAGTATACTTGGAAAGATACTCCTGATACTTCAACAGTTGGCACTAAATCAGCTACTATTGTTGTAACTTACCCAGATGGCTCAAAGGACGAAGTTCCTGTTAAAGTTGTGGTCACAGATAACAGCCAACCTTCTGAAAAGCCAGATTCAGAGAAGTATGAACCAGAAGGTCAAACTGTTAACGTAAAGAAGGGCCAAACTCCTAACGCTGAAGAAGGCATCAAGAATAGTAATGACATGCCAAAAGGCACTAAATACACTTGGAAGACTACTCCTGATACTTCAACAGTTGGCACTAAATCAGCTACTATTGTTGTAACTTACCCAGACGGCTCAAAGGACGAAGTTCCTGTTAAGGTTGTGGTCACAGATAACAGCCAACCTTCTGAAAAGCCAGATTCAGAAAAATATGAACCAGAAGGTCAAACTGTTAACGTAAAGAAGGGCCAAACTCCTAACGCTGAAGAAGGCATCAAGAATAGTAATGACATGCCAAAAGGCACTAAGTACACTTGGAAGACCACTCCTAATACTTCAACAGTTGGCACTAAATCAGCTACTATCGTTGTAACTTACCCAGATGGCTCAAAGGATGAAGTTCCTGTTAAGGTTGTGGTCACCGATAACAGCCAACCTTCTGAAAAGCCAGATTCAGAAAAGTATGAACCAGAAGGTCAAACTGTCAATGTAAAGAAGGGCCAAACTCCAAATCCAGAGGAAGGTATCAAGAATACTAATGAATTGCCAAAGGGTACTAAATACACTTGGAAGACCACTCCTAATACTTCAACAGTTGGCACTAAATCAGCTACTATCGTTGTAACTTACCCAGATGGCTCAAAGGATGAAGTTCCTGTTAAGGTTGTGGTCACAGATAACAGCCAACCTTCTGAAAAGCCAGATTCAGAAAAGTATGAACCAGAAGGTCAAACTGTTAACGTAAAGAAGGGCCAAACTCCAAATCCAGAAGAAGGCATTAAGAATACTAATGAATTGCCAAAAGGCACCAAGTATACTTGGAAAGATACTCCTGATACTTCAACAGTTGGCACTAAGTCAGCTACTATCGTTGTAACTTATCCAGACGGCTCAAAGGACGAAGTTCCTGTTAAAGTTGTGGTCACAGATAACAGCCAACCTTCTGAAAAGCCAGATTCAGAAAAATATGAACCAGAAGGTCAAACTGTTAACGTAAAGAAGGGCCAAACTCCAAATCCAGAGGAAGGCATCAAGAATACTAATGAATTGCCAAAAGGCACCAAGTATACTTGGAAAGATACTCCTGATACTTCAACAGTTGGTACTAAGTCAGCTACTATTGTTGTAACTTATCCAGATGGCTCAAAGGACGAAGTTCCTGTTAAAGTTGTGGTCACAGATAACAGCCAACCTTCTGAAAAGCCAGATTCAGAAAAGTATGAACCAGAAGGCCAAACTGTCAATGTAAAGAAGGGCCAAACTCCAAATCCAGAGGAAGGTATCAAGAATACTAATGAATTGCCAAAAGGCACCAAGTATACTTGGAAAGATACTCCTAATACTTCAACAGTTGGCACTAAATCAGCTACTATTGTTGTAACTTATCCAGACGGCTCAAAGGACGAAGTTCCTGTTAAAGTTGTCGTTACAAAAGACGAGACTCAACCGGTTACCCCAATCACACCTGAACAACCTAATACTCCAGAAAATCCAACGAATACTACAAAAGTTATTGAACCAACAAATCCAGATGATCCTAACCAAAAAGATTTATTCAAACATGTAACAAGAACAATAATCATTAAGGAACCTGGTAAGAAGGCTAAGAAGATTACTCAAACTGCTACATTTACGAGAAATAAGACTATTAATACAGCTACAGGGGAAGTAATTTCTTACGGAAATTGGACTCCATCTACAAGAACCTTAGATAAAGTAACCACTCCAAACGTAAAGGGTTACACTAAACATATAGACGGCGATTTGAATACTATTGAAGTTTCACCAACTTCTGCCGATACTGTTGTTAAGGTCACATATACTCGTAAGCCAAAGGCTACTGAGCAAAACCCTACTAACACTAATCATTCAACTCACACTAAACGTGTAAATACCTTTACTCATGAGAGCAACAAGATTAGCCATAGCAATAATGGTTTTGATTATAACAACGGTCCAAAAGCTATTACCATTCCAGTTAATAATAGAAGTACTGATCAAATTATTAATCGGCTTAGAAATAACGGTTATCAAGTAACAGTTAATGCTAATGGTGAAATTACTTCGATTATCAAAGTAAATGAAAATAAAGTTTATAATTACACGATTTCTCTAAAAGGAAAATTAATCCTTACTTCTATTACATCATTAGAAAATTCTTCTAAAGCTAATAATAGCATGAGTAATTCACTATCAACTTCACAAAATGGTAAGGAAAGTCAATCTACTTCGATGAAGGAATTACCACAAACGGGAAGCAAAGATGATGATTTAGCTTCTATTGGTCTTGCGATGGCAACTATTAGTGGCTTGTTAGGATTGATTGTAGATCGGAAACGCAAACAACAGTAAATTATAAGCTGACTTAGAATAAATTATGTTAACTAAATAACCAAGTATTCCAATAAAATACTTGGTTATTTTTATATGCTGAGATCGCCATTCTACGGTCAAGTTCCTGCAATAAGCTTATAACTTAATAATTAAAGCCACTAGAATTACAATTCTTGATTTTTGCTGTTTTCAGCTTGAAATACTAGTGCTATTTCTTACAAATAACACTAGGTAATGCATTTAAAAGCCTTGTTATATCAACGTTTTAAGTGGTTGATAAAATTTAATAGTGTTATAATTATAGATATATAATAAATAGCACTAGATATACTTTAGTGAAATTATTAATTGAAAAAGGTGGAATTTTCGAAATGAAGCAAATTGTAAAACCGATTAAAGATTCTTGGGTACTTTCTGCAGTTCAACAATCTTTAAAAGAAGATTTTAAGACGGGACAACGCAATTACACAATCTTTCAAGTTGGTAAAGCAACCCTCTTACGAGTAAGTGATGTGTTACGGCTAAAAAAATCAGACGTTTATGATGAGCGTGGTCGTGTAAAACGAAATGCTTATATTATCGATAAAAAAACTAGAAAGCCAAATACTTTATATCTTAAGCCAGTTGAACGTGACTTAGAAGACTACTTTGACTGGCTAAAAAAGTATCAGCAAGAAAATCCAACTGATCCTGTATTTTTTAGCGAATGGCTATTTCCTTCATTTACTCATCCCGATAAACATATTGATGAAAAACGTTATTACATGATCATGCACAAGGTGGGTGAAAAATTGAATATTAATTATCTTGGCACCCATACTATGCGAAAAACAGGTGCTTATCGTGTCTATCAACAAACTAACCATAATATTGCCCTAGTCATGAAACTACTAAATCATTCTTCTGAAGAAATGACTTTGGCCTATTTAGGTTTAGATCAAGATACTCGGGAACACATTTTAGATACAATAGATTTTGGATAATTTAAAATATATAACTTGTTTCAAACGATGTTAATTCAGTTTTATTATTTATATAAAAATAATGTTTAACACATAAAATATTTTTATAAGATGGTTTTTATTAAAAATATAAAATTATAATTAAAAAACAGTTGACTATTAATTAAAACATGATATTATTATTTCCAACAAGTAAATCATTTAGCTTTGATAAGAAAAGTAACATAAAATGAAGTTTGCAGAGAGTCTTCATATTGGTGAAAGAAGATAACTAAATTTTATTGCGAAAATCACCTTTGAGCTGAATATGCGATATTAGCATATTCAGGGGCCGCCCTATATAGCGGCGACGTATCGTCCACTTTTTAGTGGGCCGCACGTGCAGAGATCAGCTTTTTTGCTGATGAATATAGGTGGTACCGCGTAGAAGAAACGCCCTATTAGGTCAATTAGATCTAGTAGGGCGTTTTTGTTTTATCTAAGCTAAAAGTATAGAAATGGAGAGATTTTATGAAAAAGTGGGTAAAATTATTCGGTGGTATGGCTACAACTGCTGTAGCAGTAGGAATGTCAGCATGTTCCAATTCGTCAACGCAGGCGAAATATGACAAAACATTGTCATGGATGACAACATCTGAAATTCAAACTTTAGATCAAAATAAAATGGTTGATACAACCAGTGGAGAGCAAGGAGTCAATGTATTTGAAGGACTTAATCGATTGGATGATCAAGGGAATATTCGGCCAGCTGTTGCTAAAAAATCCATCCCTAGTAAAGATGGAAAAACTTGGACTTTTACCTTAAGAAAAAATGCCAAATGGTCTAACGGGGATCCAGTGACAGCAGACGATTTCGTTTATAGTTTGCAAAGAACCTTAGACCCTAAAACGCATTCCCAGCAGCAAAATATTTACCAAGCTGTTAAAAATGCTAATGAAGTGGCCGCTGGAAAAGCTTCTCCGGCCAAGCTGGGAGTAGAGGCTAAAGATAAACATACTTTAGTGGTGCACCTTAAAAATCCAGTCCCATACTTTAAAACGATGACCGCTTCAAACTGGAATCCAGTTAACGAAAGAGTCGCAAAGAAATATGGAAAAAAGTATGGAACTGCTTCAAAGTATATGGTTTACAATGGCCCTTATATCCATACTGGCTGGACCGGATCTAATTTATCATGGAAATTGAAGAAGAATAATTATTACTGGGATAAGAAAAACGTTAAGCTCAACACTGTTAACTACAGTGTGCAAAAAACACCGTCAACTGACTACAATCTTTATCAATCTAAAAAGTTAGATGGTGCATATTTAGATGCGTCCGCCTCAAAGCAGCTGAAGCACCAAGCCGGCTATCGCGTATTTAGTGCTGATCAAACAGAATATTTAACTTATAGTTTAACTAATAACAAAGATTTAGCTAATGTAAATTTACGGCGCGCTATTTCTATGGCTCTAAATCGTAAAGCCTTAGCTAAAACAGTTGGCCCTGCCAATACCGTAGCTACTACTTTTACTGGTCCAGAAGAAACTGTTGGGAGTACAAACTTTAATAAATATTTTGCTAAAACTAATGCGACTAGTAAATACACCAATTTTAATAAGAAGGAAGCACAAGTTCTCTTTAATCAAGCGTTAAAGGAATTAAAGAAGCCCAAAGTGGAGTTTACTTTGGGTGGAGATGACGACGATGTGTCTAAAAAGGTGATGGAATATCTTCAAAGCCAGCTGGAAAGCACCTTTGGTAAACAGATGGTAGTAAATGTTAGATCGATGCCTAAAACCACCAGAGTAAGTAATATGCTCAATGGTAAATATGATGTTGATCTTACCGGATTAATTACAGACTATACTGATCCAAATTCAATGTTGGGTAGTATGACAACTGGTGAAAATTACAACTTTGGTAAATGGTCAAATAAGAAATTTGATAGATATATAAATGCTTCAAATAAAGAGATGAATACTCAAAAGAGATTGGAAGACTTAACTAAGGCTGAAGAAGTCCTTGATAGTCAACAACCTCTAACTCCACTTTATCACGAAGGACAAGCATGGATGGTAAGACCGAATATTCATAAGCTGGGCTTTACAAGCGGTAGTTTTAATTTCCGTAACACATATGTTACTCAATAAAGAAGTAAATTATGACTTTGAGCTTAAATAATTATGGATTTATATTTAGATTATATAAAACGTAATAAACAATAATTCAAAAAATAATAATTTATATTTTAATTATAATTTTCACATCAATATTTTTAAATATTGATGTGTTTTTATGTTTTAATAAATAAATTCAAGTCTTTTGCAAGTGCAAATTCTAGACAAGTATATGTTTTTTATCTACAGTAATAATAAAAGGGAGATATTATTATGGACACAGAACAGTTTTGCTATACTAAAAATAATTTTGAAATTTCAAATACTCCAACTTTTGTAAAAGATTCTAGTAAAGATCTCAAACATATAAAGAAACAGATTAAGGATAATGTCAAACATCTAAAGAAAGCTCAATCTAAAATGTTTGCACGTCACGAATACAGCATTTTAATTGTGCTCCAGGGGATGGATGCTTCCGGAAAAGATAGTATGATTAAGCATATCCTTTCTGGAGTAAGTCCGAGTGGTTGCAATGTAGTTAGCTTTAAACAACCCACGGAAGAGGAAAAACTTCATGACTATATGTGGCGTGTAAATCGCAAATTACCTCCACGTGGCCATATTGGTGTATTTAATCGCTCTTATTATGAAGATGTAGTGGTTACCCGCGTTCATCCTCAAATCATCTTGAATGATTATTTGCCAAATATCCATTCTTTATCAGATATTAATGAAGAGTTCTTTGAAAATCGCTATACAAATATCAGAAACTATGAAAACTATTTGACTCAAAACGGATATGTCATTCTCAAGTTTTTCCTCCATATTTCTAAAGCTGAGCAAAAGAGACGTTTTTTAGCACGGATTGATACTCCACGAAAGAATTGGAAATTATCCGCATCAGATATCAAAGAGCGTCAATATTGGAACAAGTATCAAGCTGTTTATCAAAAAGCCATCAATGCTACGGCTACTAAAGAAAACCCTTGGTATGTTATCCCATCTGATGATAAATGGTATTCACGCTTAATTGTGTCAAACATTTTAACTAAACGAGTTAATAAGATGCCATTAGCTTATCCTACTTTGACAGCTATGCAAAAGAAAGATTTGGTTTTGGCAAAGCAATTTTTAGAAGATGAAGATAAATATTAACTTAGTACTATAAAAAATTGACCTTAGAATATCTAAGATCAATTTTTTGCTCTTAAAAGGAGAAAAGATGAAACGAATATTAGTAATTGGCTCACCAGGAGCCGGGAAGAGTACTTTCTCAAGAAAATTACATAACAAATTTGATTTGCCGCTTTTTTATTTAGATAATCTGTTTTGGAAAGCAGATAAGACAACAATTCCACCTAAAATGTTAAATAAACAAATTAGGTCTATCTTGAAACAACCTCAATGGATAATAGACGGTAACTACAGTCAATATCTTTTAGATGAACGATTGGATGCTTGCGATACAGTCTTTTTTCTAGACTATGATGTAGAAACATGTTTACAAGGGGTACGAGATAGAATAAGAAAAAAGCGTCCTGATCTACCGTGGATTGAACAAGAAGAGGATCCCGAATTTATGGAATATATTCGCCAATTTCCTTTGACTAAACGCCCACAGATAATTGAGACTTTAAGTAAACATCCTCAAATTAATCAATACCAGTTTAAAAATCGTAAGTACGCAAGTGATTTTTTAAATCAGTATAAGGGGTAAAACATGATATTATAAATATAGAATTCATCTAGAAGGGGATGCACTTATGTCGACAATTATTTTAAGACTTTTACATAATGCGAATATATCTATTGAAGAGATTTCTAAAAAAAGTCACATACCTCTCGATGCCTTGGTAAATGCGACTGAAGAACCTATTGAGTTCTGGACTATTAGAGAATTAAATGCGTTTGCAGAAAGCTTGAAAATTAAACCTAGTGAACTATTGGAAGAATTACAGCCTTCAACTTATATACTCGACATTAATGACGATACTCAAACTATCCAAGGAGTTAATATATCTAATCTTGAAAATTATTATACGATTAGAGCTGTAGTCGAAGCTGAACATTTAGAAGGTTGGAATCCTGTTGCAGCTGATATTACATACTTAAATAACCAATTTGTTAATCCTGATTCTGAATTTATAAAAGACGTTGAAAGTGCATTAAATGAATATGATGTCAACACAGAAGAACAATGAATACTATGTAAAGAAGTTTTTATATCCAAATGGCACATTAAAGAATAAGCTAAATATAAGAGATAAAGAAAAATTACAAAATATAGAATATATTGGAAGTGCCGCTAGAGCAGTGGTCTTACTCAAAAATAAGCCTAAGATCAAGACGATTAAAGAACTCCAATTTGTTCATAAAGCAATGTTTGGTTGGCTTTATCCTTGGGCTGGCCAAATTCGTGATTATAATTTATCGAAAGATAACTATCAATTTTTGGAAGGAGATAGGCAAGAGTTTGGTATTCAGAATATCAACGAATTGCTAAAGAAAAAGAGCAAATTAACTCATTTAACTAATCTGGACTATGCTGAACTCCTTGACGAAATCAATTATCTGCATCCCTTTAGAGAAGGGAATGGTCGCTCATCTAAGGTATTTTTACAATGTTTAGCAGCAAATCACGGACAAGTAATTGACTTCCCACGAAAAAATGATGAAATGATTGCTGCTCAAAATACTGCAGATATTGAAAAAATTTCTAAATTGATACGTATTCAAAATTTATATAGTCGTAAAGCTGCCTTTGGTCAATTAGAATCTATTCAAACAGATAATGAGCCACATAAGGATTAAGTATACCTATCCTGGTTTATTTTTTAAAACAAGAATTTTAATCAAACATGTTTTAGGGCTCCCCTTGACCCTACAGATCCCGATTATTACAACTAAAAAACATCCCTCTAGCTGGACAAATTATCCAAGTTAGAGGGATGTTTTTATTTTAGTCCTTAATTTTTAAAGGTTTCAGTTGCGATTCAATTTCATCAAGTCCTACTCCGGCTTGAATTAAGGATGCCGCTGTGTAAGCACCCTCAACAAAAGCCGCATCGTATAGATGAACCGTTTTTTTGTCAGTCATTTCCATAGCCATTTCAAGGTTCATCTTGGCACTTCCTAAATCATAAAATGCCAAGATTTCATCCGCTTCATTATCATCAAATGCATCCATGATCTTTTCCATGCTTGTACCAATATCGCCATCATTCGTACCTCCAGCGGTAGTAATCGGTACATCTTTAGCCACTTGATTAAGAAGCTTGGGCAATCCTTCCGCAATTTCAGGCACATGAGAAACTAATGTAATACCTAAACTCATAATAGCCCCTCCGTTTCAAGCATGGCTTCAAAAAGATAACCACTTGATTCTGAACCGGGATCAACATGCTCTTTTGAACGTTCACCTAAATAACTTGCACGTCCTTTTTTAGCGACCATGTCTTTAGTAGCCACAACAGCTTCATGAATTTTATCCTCGGTTAAAGTGCCGTTTTTAACATCGGGTACTAACTTCGCCCAAACGTCAACCATTGTCTTATCTCCGGGTTTAGCACCTCCACGCTTTTCAATGCCTGCCAGGGCAGCATCCAATAATTCACCCAGGTCATTGGTAGTAGTACTCTTTTTTGCCATTTCAAGAAAAGCAGTCCCGTAAAGTGGGCCTGATGCCCCACCAACAGTAGAAATCAATGCCATTGCAATAGTTTTAAAGGCACTCGTTACATCAACAGGTTTAGTAGCAAGCTTTTCTTTAACAGCTTTCATCCCGCGACTCATATTGAAGCCATGATCGCCATCTCCAATTGGCGTATCCAAATCACTTAAGTGTTGTGCATTTTCTTCAATCTTATTAGCAAAGTTGTTCATCCAACTTGTTAAAGTATCAACAGTTAATGTCATCTTTATTCCTTTCTACCACGCAATCGTCTCAACTGGGAAATTCAAATAGTCAAGCCACTTATTATCTTTAATTTCGAATAAAGTAAGCGAAATTCCGGCCATGTCCAGGGACGTCATGTAATTACCAACCTTCATAAAGCTTGGCTTGATGTTGAATTCTTCGAGCTTATTAAGTACATCGTTAGCAAAAATAAATTGCTCCATCAAAGGTGTAGCACCCATTCCGTTAACAAGGCAGGCATACTTTTTATTGCCATCTAAATGCATTTCATCGTTTAATTTACCCACGAGCTCTTCAACGAGGTCTTTTGACGGCTTAATCTTTTCGCGACGATATCCTGGCTCACTATGAATTCCAACACCATATTCAATCTCGTCCTCTTTTAACGTAAAACCTGGTTTCCCTACTTCGGGATTGGTTGCAGCCGAGAGAGCTACAGCGATCGTTTTGATATTAGGCAAAACCTTCTTAGCCAAAGCATCGATTTCATCTAAGCTAGCCCCTTGTTGAGCAGCAGCACCTAAGACTTTATGCATAAATAAAGTCCCTGCAACACCACGGCGTCCTTGAGTATACAAACTATTTTCAACGGCAATATCATCGTCCACTACGATAGTTTTTACTGGAATGTCATCCATATCGGCTAAATCCTTCGCCATATCAAAATTCATCACGTCACCAGAGTAATTTTTGACGACTAAATATACGCCTTGGCCTTGATTGACGGCTTTAATTGCTGCATAAATCTGATCGGGAGTGGGTGAAGTAAAGACTTGACCGCACACAGCCGCACTAAGCATCCCTTTGCCAACATAACCTGCATGGGTTGGTTCGTGACCAGAGCCACCACCGCTGACGATGCCGACCTTCCCTTTCATTGATTCCTTATTGGAGCGAACCACAGCTTCAGTGTCAGGAATCTTTTCAATGAATTGCGGATAAGAACGTGTCATTCCAGAAACCATTTCTGCAACGACATCATGAGGATTATTAATGATCTTTTTCATTGTTTATCTCTCCTTATTTGAAATCGGTTACACATTAATTGTAACCTACTAGGAGGATTAAGTTTAGCTTATTGGAGAAATTTCTAGGTAAATTATTGATAAGTGATATAAGTAGTATAAAATAATAAATTATATATACTAACATGTAGAAAAGGAAAACAGTTAAGACAATGAATTTGGATAAATTTTCTAGTGATGAAGTTCTAACATTAATAACGGAAATCATATTCATCTTTATAGATTTAATGGTCAAAACGTAGAAGCGTATGCATATCCCCTAACTGATTTTCCGTTTGATGAACACGATAATCTAAATGATGCTCTCAATAAATTTATAAATTATGTGCATATCAGTTTTAAAGGAAGTGTTAACAATGAAGGCATTTGATTTACAAAAGCAATACTTAGAGTGGTACAAAGCTAAATCCTCTTTTAAAAATTTAAACTCAAAAATTGTTCGAATTGATGTACCTTTCCTTGATAGCTTTTCAGATGAAGTGACAATGTATGCCATTGAGAACTCTAATAATACTATTACTCTCACAGATGATGGATGGACAATAGATAATTTAGAATCTTTAGGTGTTTACATTTCCAAGTCCGTTAATCGAAAGCGGATATTTAATCAGAAGTTAATGACATTTGGTATAAAAAACGAAAATGATGAACTAACAATTACTGTCCCTCTTTCCAAATTTCCTGATGCAAAAAACAGACTTTTACAGGCTATGTTATCTGTAAATGACATGTTCATGTTATCCAAAAATAATACAAAGTCTCTTTTTATAGAAGATGTGGGAAATTTTTTAGAAGAAAATCAAATTCGTGCTACACCTGATGTATCATTTTCTGGTGCAAGTAGAATGACTTTTAATTTTGACTTTCTTATCTCTGGATATAAAAAAATCCCAACACGTTTAATTAAAACTCTTAGTAGCCCAAATAATAGTATGTTTGCCAAAGTTGCTCTTACTGATATTTTGCAAACTAGAGAAATTCGCCAAAATTCAGAATATTATGTCTTTTTAAATGACACAAATAAAGAAAATACAAAAACACCTAAGATTATTCGACCAGAGATACAACAAATGTTTAAAGAAAATAACATCACTACTGTTCTTTACAGTAAACGTAATGAAGTATTAGATCAACTAAAGGCTTAATTTTCACAAACTAACAATCCCTCTACACCAACCTTGAGGCAACTTCGTACACAGGCCGGAGACTAAAAAATTTCACAAACTTTTATAGATTTTTGTAACTTTTCTGATATCACTAAAACTGCTCAAGCATAGTATAATAAGCCCTAGGAGGGTTAAATCATGAAAATTAATAAACCTATTTTACTAACTTCGAGTGCTTTATTAGCACTTTCTCTTTTAGGAGCGGGCAAAACTCAAACAGTTTCAGCAAGTCAAAACACAATTACGGTAGCTGCTCCTTATTACGATGATTACATCACAGTCTATAATCGTAAGGGAAAAGCGCTGAAGGAACCATATAAAGTTAAGAAAAATCAACCCATTAAAACTTATGGTAGTATTTCTATTAATCAGCGTTACAGTCTAATTGAAAATCTTCCACCAATTCGAATTATTAATGGAGTGTCTTACTCTTCTCTAGGTAAAGGTGGCTATGTTAAGACTAATAATGTTGGATCGGTTACAAAGGATGGCAAACTTGGCATTAGATTCAACAGCTACATTTATGATAAAAACGGTAAACGTCTGAAGACTTTTAACGGAAAAAAAGCCTACATCCCTAAGAATACCCAATTCCAATACCTTGGTTCACTTTATGGAACTCGGCCAGAAACTTTTTATAATATTGGAAATGGTCGATATGTTAAAAGCAACGATATCAGTAAGTTAAATGGTAAGGGCATTCTTCGTTTAAACTACAATAGTTACTTATATAATCGCAAAGGGCAACGCATTAAGGGTTCAAAACTAATAAAGAACTCAATCATCAACTATGCTGGCAAAATAAAAGCAGCCCAAAAAAATGCCACTTATACTTTCTATAAGGGAAGTGGCAATAAGTTTTATCAACTAGATCAATATAAGATTAAAGGTAAGACTTATTATGCAGTTGGTGGTGGCCGCTATATCAATGCCTACAATGTTGGCCAAGTTGACAGCAACTACGTTTATAAGACAGGATCGACTTATATTGTACCCCGCAATGACCTTTCTTATCGTAATAGTGAGCTCCAACCAATTGACGAAGTTGCTCGCGCCGGTAAAAAACTCAAAACTAACCTCTTTGTAGTTAAGGGTCAAGGCGATAATGCCGAACTTTACGCTAGAGTAAAAGTTGGCAAAAATTACCGCTATCTCTGGTGGGGCGACGCTAGCGAATACCCACAGGATGATCCTACTAGTAACTTTCAGATTCGCTTTAACCTGCGCACGCACGATTATGAAAATCTAACTAAGTCGTACTTTGACTTTAAGAGCCATACGGAAACGCCCGTTTATAATATTAATGCCCAACAAGAAACTTTACCTGGTTCCAAGATTAGCACCAGTGAGGATGCAAGTAATTCACAAGATATATATAATATTGATGGTATGTGGTATTTATGGAATGCAAAAACCAACAAGGCTGAACTCTTCTATCACTTGCAAAACCGAATTGCTTTCTTTGCTTCAAAAGGCTATGAAGACATTGGTAATAGCTTTGTTAAAGCCGATGATGTGAATGTTTACGGCATTAAACTAACTCCACAAAATACCCCAGAAGAAGCTAAAGCTGATTCTGCTCTCGCATCTACTAATCAAAAGGATCAATTGAAAGAATACATCGATGAAGCTCCAAGTGTTCGTGAAAGTGATAAGTACAAGTTATCCTCTTACTTCCTCCGTGCTAACTACGATGGTGTTGTCTCCGATGCAGAAAAAGCTATGAAGTCAGACAAGACTACTGTCTCAGAAGTTAAAGAGCTTCTTTGGCAACTTAAGCAAGACAAGGCAGATTTGAACGGTGCTAAAGTTAAAGTCAAAAATATTAAAGACATCACTTTCAATGAAGCTAATCAAATCTTGCAAGTAATGAATAATTACTACGCTAATAGTTTCTACTCTAGTGGTATTGCAAAGGATAGCGTTGCTATTTACCAACACTGGGCTCATAAAGACGGCTACTACCCTACTTACCGCTGGAACAGCAGCAAAGTTTCTGTCTTCATGCTTAGACAACAAGGCAAAAAGAATCGCATTCTTGATGTGAGTGATTTTGAAACGGAAAAATAAATTTAGATACATCAAAAGCGCCAAGATCAAAATGACCTTGACGCTTTTAGTATGCATTAATTTTTATTGTCTAATGTATGGAGCAACAATATCTAATAAATCTTTTAAAGCTGGGATATCGCGTTGTCTTTGAACAGAAAATGTTCTGCCAGGTTCTGCTGGAGTGCCATTATCCAAAAATACATAGGCGTTCCCATTAAAGATATCGATGTTTACCCCTTGATGATCGCCGCGTGGGCAATTTTCTTGAAGCATCAGTGCGGGATGCCCCAACTTATCAGTTAAGTGATGATAAATATTCCAATTTTCAGATTCTTTGACACGTTTTTCAATTTCTTGAAGAATCTCTTCATCAGTCATTTTTATTTTCCTTTCTTTTTTCGTTTTACATCACTAGAGTATGAGCTTTCACTTTCATCATACCATGCTTATGCTAACTAATCGATTAATTAAACTTTATCGCTATTTTTCAGGCGTTCAATTCGTTTATCTAATGGTGGATGATCTGACATTAATCTTAGCCACCATGAGTGAACATGGGGTAAATTAAATGACAGGCTATTAAGCATCAAATTGTTTTTATCAGGTGATTGAAGCAGATCTTGATTTTCTAAATCTTCTAGTTTTTGTAAAGCAGAAATAATCCCTGATGGTTCCCGAGTCAAATCAACGCTCCCAACATCGGCTAAGTATTCACGTTGGCGCGATACTAATAAAAATAGCAACTTTGAAATTGGAATTCCAAAGACAATAATAATTAAGCCGATAAATCCTAATAAACAACAAAACAGTTTGATAATGAGAGCAATAATTCCTTTTGACTTGCTCGTGATCATTCCATAAGCTAGCACAGTCAATCCGATTCCTGTCCCATAAATCAAATTTACAATCGCACTAGCAATGACGGTTACGCGAGTATCATAGTTCCGAATATGAGACAGCTCATGCCCAATCACTCCTTGAACTTCTTGCTTATTCATTATTTCAAGCAATCCTTGAGTTAAGGCCAAACTTGCATGCTCAGGATTACGTCCAGTGGCAAAAGCATTGGGATCAGAATCAGGCACAACATAAAGTTTTGGCATCGGCATCCCTGCTGCCAAACACAGCTCCTCCACCATTTCGTAAATTTCAGGTGCACTTTCTTTATTGAGTTGCACGCCACCCGTCACCTTCATCAGGTGCTCAGTTGCATCGAAATATGTATAAAGGACATATCCAATCGCAATAATAAAGAAAATCACACCAGCCCATATCGTTAAAAAATTAGCAAACAGCGCACTAATGGCCAACATTAAAATACCAAAAAGCACCATAATAATGACGGTGTTGCGCTTATTTTGGCTTATTTGCTTATAAAGCATTCTTTCTTATATCCTCTTTTCATTCTTACTCTCACTTTTATTTTACCAAAAAAGTTATTTCAAGATTATATAAACAAAATATTTCCCTAGATCTTCTCTATCTAAAGTATTAAAATGAAAGCGAATTAATAATTATATAATTGGAGAATATTATGAATAAAACAATCACTTGGGAAGCATTCTACAATCTATCGGAAATTTTCATTGCCCCACTCAACCTAATTTGGTTCATTTTTGCCGGAGCCATCACTTATCAAAATTTTCACTATGTTGATTTAATTAATATCGTACTCTGCTTCATTGACGTCTTTTTATTTGATTTAGCCGTTAATATTGCGGATGACTATTTTGACTACAAAAATGGAAAAGATGAACATTTCCTAACCGTCACTAACACAATTGGTCGAATGCATCTTTCCCTTCCTGCAGTTAAAAAATTGATGATCACAATGTACATTTTATCGGCAATTCCGGGAATTTTTCTGGTAATGCGCACTGGTTGGCAAGTCCTTTTATTGGGAATTATCGGCTACTTTTTCGGAATATTTTATACAGCAGGTCCCAAGCCTTTCAATGCCACTGGATTTTGTGAATTGATTGTATCGGTTATGATCTCGATCTTTATTATCGAAGTTGGAGTCTACATCGGAAGTTACAATTATGCGCCATTTACTTGGAAAGTTCTGCTTACTACTTTCCTGAAATGCCTTCCGATTACCTTTTTGTTTTTTGCTACACAGCTCGCCAACAATACCTGTGATTTACGTGAAGACCTTATTAATGGGCGCCGAACTTTGGCAAGCTATTTAGGAAAAGACAGATCAATTAAATTACTTAAAATTTTGACTATTTTAGGATTCCTCACCCCTATCTTTCTATTAATTTTCCAGCAAATTAATTGGATTGTTGCTTTAATCGTCCTCTTAACTCCGTTTCTTTGGAAAAATCTGCAAGTCTTTTTTAACAACCTCGATAAACAAAAGACCTATCTTTTATTCATCAAAAATGAATCCCTTTATTTCACCATTTATATTGCTCTTTTTACCTTAGTTGCAATTTTTGGATACTAAATAAGTCCGCTGGTTCAGTAGGTTCATATTTTTCGCCACCCTTTAAATTATGGTATTCGCCAGATTTAAAGTCAGAAAAACGTAAAATCACTGGACGACGAGGAGCCATGGCGCTGACCACTTTACGAATTCCATTAGCGAGTTCATTCACAACGCGATCAGTAAAAAGTGACGCATAACATTCTTGCACCTTCTTAATGACATTATCTCTGCCATGAACGTTTAAGTATGTATCTTGCTCACCCGCAAAACTCGCATTTGGTAAGTCTTCTGCCGTTGCACTTGAACGTACAGCCACATAAGGCTCGTTTTGATTGGACATGGCAGCCAAGTCATCGTAAGATTTTCCAATAATGTAGGCTAAGGTCTCTGGCATAGGTGCTTCTACAATCACTTTTCTGATTTTTGAACAAACTGCGTGCAATTCGTCTGAATTTTCTACATCTTTCAGTTCCTTAAGTAGTTCATTGACTTTTTCATTACAGCCAGTCTCTCTCATAAAATAACGATATGCTTCAGAAGTAGTGGCATACCCATAAGGAACTGGGACATGAGTTTGAGAAGTAAGTTCTCCTAATGAAGAAGATTTCCCTCCAACTAAATCACCATCCTGGCGACGCAACTCGTCAAACCAAAGAACTAAAGCATTATCGCGCGCTGTATTATCATACGTTATGATGCTTTTGAGTTAAATACTTATCTGCTTTTTCCATTTGACCACATCTTTCTACAACACAAGCAAGTCATCTCACGGTCATTTTCGCTGGAATTTTGAATGAAGTCAATAGTTTTGCACAAAATTGGTCTAGCATAAATTGTATTTATTTAATTGATATATAGGCAATAATGCAATATTAGTATAGATAAGTATTTCACAAGCTATAAAAATTTTATTCTTTTTGTTCTACGCAAGAGCGCGCCTGTGATATTCAGGAAATTATTACCAATCATCAGATGCCTTACACGCGAATGAAGGCCTTAAAGGAGAAGAACTACTATGATTATGAAGGCCGATGATGACGTGCTTCAGTTTGATAAATATATTAATCCTTCTGGAGATGTTGTAGCGCATCCCTTGATGAAGAGCTCGGTTTTGTATGTTAAGGTAGGAATATATTATTGTTGAAATGTATTCCCTTTTCATAGCAAAATAAAAACCCCATCGAGGTAAATTTTGTTCACTTCGATGGGGTTTTATTCTTATAACTTATTTGGACTAATAGGATTATCATCATAATGAGTTGTTAATTTTGATTTCTCACTCTGATTACTTTTTTCTTGTTGAGCAGCAATTAAAAGAACTTCTTGCACTTTTTTGCGATCAGTATTATTAGTATTATTTTCAGAAATACCATTTAAAGTTTCTTTCAATCGCGGTACATTATCAAAGTCAATATATTTTCTCAGATTATTCATATCAAAACGATATGTTTCTTTCCCTTTACCATTATAACCTATTATTATGCAATCAAACAAAATTCTATATACATTATCTTTCGATGCAATTTTATTTAAATACTTACTTGCTGGAATATTATTTTCATTAAAATAATCATACATTCCAGTCGCATTTCTCCAAGAATAATATTTATCCTGAAATAGATTAATTTTTTTATCAAAAATTTCTTTTCTCATTTTATCATAAATCTTTGACATTTCATGTCGATTTCTGCTCAAATTTTTAGATATTCCTCCCCAAGTTTCTTCAAGCAATTCAGTTATTAGTCTAACAATTTCTAATGCTTCATAATGATGACAAATCATATTTTCAAACTTTAGGAATTGATCTTCATCTACTTCACCAATCAACTTACCAATAATATATGTAATTTGTAAGTTATCCAAAGTTAGCTGATTATTTTTATCTACTAGAGAATTGAACAATACTTCAGATAGTGTTGCCCTATCTTGATAACTAGGTATGTCATCAACTTTTAAAAACAAATACAATTCTGTTAATAAATCTTCAGATTGATGATCTCTTTTATCTAAAAAATTTGACCATACAAGGTTAATATCTTTACCACTATTAATATCTTCAACAAAGTGGCGAACTCTATAATTAATATCCACATAACTATTTTCAGTCAAATAAAAATAGGCCTTAAAATAACGTTGAGTACTAATAGAAACATTTTTTAAACTATTTTCAGTTTCATTGTAATTCATTATGCACGAATTATGTTTTTTGAATTTTGGAAACAAATTCATCAAAAGGCTGACATAATTACTATATTTTTTATCCAGATTTGTGAAATACTTATTTTCTTCATCATTCAGTTCTTTTTTACTATAAGGGCCATAAGTATCTTCAAAAACAAACATTTCCTGATGTGTTTTTATTTCTTCATAAAGTTCACTATTAGAATAATATATGTATTGGATAGCTAATAATTGTGGCAAGTTAAGTCTTAAAGTATCCGAAATTATCATAAAAGAAAATACAGAGTTTATAATTCTCTTCAAATCACGAATATCTTTTAAATCATAAGCAATAAAATTCAATACAAAATCATATTGTTTTAAGTCTTGTTGTGATACTCCATAAGAAAGTAATACATTCCGAAGCCATACTATACATTTTTTTCGATTGAATTCTAAAGGCATTTTAACTTCGAAATTTACAACTTTATCTAAATATGATTGATTTATATCATTATTTTCTTTAAGAATCTGATTCATTCGGCTTTCAGAATATAATAAAACATAAGTAACATTAGGTAGATCAAAAACTGTACTAATTAACTTTAGAAGTAATATAACCTGCTTATCACTAGCCCTGTCTAAATTTTCTATACAAATCACATAATGCTTATTTGAACTTTGGATATACTTAGATAACTTTTCTTTTAAGGTCATTACATCTTTATATGATCTATCTGTCAAAAGAGAAGAGAGTAGATTTCCAGCTTTTGGAATTCCAGCAACCACATGCGCAATACTCTCTAAGAATTTATCATTAACTATCGAATTGTATCTTATTCCTAATCCGTTGAGAATAAAATCATATAATCCCTTAATTAAAGCTTCTTGTGAGCCAAAAAGCCATACATCAAAATCTTGATTAGCAAAAACAAAATCTTCTTTCTTAAGATCCTTTTTAACCAGATTCAAAAGCGTAGTTTTACCTGCTCCCCACTCACCAATGAGTCCAACTACTGTAGAATGAGCAACAGAATATTTTGATATTGTATTCTTTAACAATAATTCTACATTTTTTCTATCTAATAAGTCGTAAGTGCTTGCTTTTTCATTTATTAGAATTAGGCCATCAGCTTTTTTCCATGGAATAGGATCCTCTAAATCTTTAAGCTCATATAATGTGCTCTTTTGTTTTTGATTTGCATGTACTATTCTTGCTTTAGTTATTTTGAAAATTCGACAAAACATTAATATCAAAGATATTATGAAAATAATTATGTAAATTATACAATTAATAAATAACAACTTTCGAATTGTAAAAATCCCTAATGTTACCAAGGATATACTCAAAAAACTAAAAAGAATTAAATCCCACGGAGTTATTTCAGGAATGCCTCTAAATGATGCGATATGACTGTTATAAATATAATCTATTATTAAAATAATAAATAAGATAATAGTAAAGTTCCCAAAGTTAGAAAAATTTCCAATTGTTTGATTTATCCAGCCTTCAGCATAAACTAACTGAATTATCCAAATGCTAATGACTATAAAAGTAAATATATAAGGAGAAATAACCTTTTTACATAATTCTCGAATAATAGAATAACCAACTTTAATAAACTCTCTAAATTTATTTATACTCAACATCTCCTAATATAATTTAATATTTAACTTAGTAAGTAGATAATTTATCTTTTTAATAATACGCTTTTGCTCTAAAAGTGGGGGAACTAATGCTATAGTATGAGCAACCCTATCTCTATTTAAATTTTTAACTGTAGACCCTGTTGCTAAAGATTTAAATTGAAAATTAACAAAATTAGAAGATAAGAGATAGTAAAGATAGTTTTTATCAAACAATTTATCATAATCAGATAAAATTAACCAACCATCATGGACGGCCCCATCTATTTTTAAAATATATGGTCTCCCAAAACTCATAGAATTTGATAATAAGAAATCGCCCTTATGTACTTCTCGTGTTTTATCAAGCCCTTCAGGAATTATTTTTTCCGCTGCATGATCAATATATTTACTATTAACAGTACTATCGCCAATTTTTATCCAATTTATGCTATTCGGAGAATCAGTTAAATATTTTTTAATTGGACGCGGAGAGCCTCCTCGTAAAATAGTCAACACTTCCCCCAATCTAACCCATTCCCAACTATCAGGAATTTCAAATGGTTTCTCTTCATCAGTAATCGGCGGAAGTGGTTTACTCCTTTTGATCTTCTTCTCTTTAATCAACTGTTCCTTCTCAGCCTTAATCTTCTCAAGCAATACACTTGCTGGCTCATCGATTGGATCTTGCTCAACCAATTTTCCGCGCATAGCTAAATCTAACACCTTCGACTTCAGCAAAGTCTGAAGTTTTGCGTATTGTTGAGTAGAAGATTCGACTTTGTGAAGCAAAGCGAATAGCTCCGCTATTTTAGCAGCGATTCGACTTTGTGAAGCAAAGCGAATAGCTCCGCTATTTTAGCAGCGATTCGACTTTGCTCTGAAAGTGGTGGAAGGGGAATATTTATCTTTAATATGTTGGTTAACCCTAATTCTTTTTGTTTAGTAGTTCCTGTTAAATAATCTCCTAAATTTTTTTGAATTTGAGGTGAACGTAAAAAATAATAGATATAATCTGAATCTATGAATTGGTTCATTCTCATAAGAGTAACGTGAGAATCCACAGGAACATGATTATAGTTATCTTTTACAATGTTTAATCTACCAACAGTACCTGTACCCGTAGAATTCCAAAGGATATCATTTTTTTGAATAAAACGATAAGGTTCTAATTTTTTGAAAAAATCTTCTGTTATATGTTTAGCATCTTCAATATTAATTGAGTTCCACTGAACACATTTTTGAGAAATTATAGGATGATCTAAAGATTCTTTATCATATTTTGGAGATCTTCCTCGTTGAATATAATTTCCAATTTCTCCCAATCTCACCCATTCCCAGCTATCAGGGATGTCAAACGGTTTTTCATCATCGGTAATTTCAGGAAGGAGCTTGCTCTTCTTGATCTTCTTCTCTTTAATAAGTTCTGCTTTTTCAGCCTTAATCTTCTCCAGCAGCACACTTGCTGGTTCATCGTTGGGATCTTGTTTAACCAATTTTCCGCGCATGGCCAAGTCCAAGATTTTTTCTCTTAAAGCCTGTGCATCAAAATCTAAACTATTAGTCTTCATCGTCAATTCCTTCTAATGCCTTGTTAAGTTCCGCAATTGCATCCCTAATCGCTTGGGACTTCCCATTCATTTCATTCAAGATTTCGCTAAGTGAGCGATCATCATGATCTTCTTCCTCACTCATCCAAGAAATATCCAAACTAGTATTAGGTCGCTTTTTAATTTCATCAATGCTAAACTTGCGCCAACGACCATTTGGATTCTTTTCCTTATCCCAAGTCTCTTTTCTCTTAGAACGATCATCCGCACAGAATGCTTTTTCAAATTCCGCAAAATCCTTCTTGTTCAACGGATTACGCTTACCGAATGAGCGCATTTGGTGACGCATGTCATAAATCCACACATCTTCAGTGTTATCTTTATCACTTTCACCACGAGTAAAGAACAAGACATTAGTTTGCACCCCTTGAGCATAGAAAATCCCCGTTGGCAAACGCAAGATAGTGTGAAGATTACACTTATTCATAAGATCACGTCTGATTTCTTCACCTTTTCCATCTGCGAACAGGACGTTATCAGGCACAACAACCGCAGCTCTTGCCTTACCGTCTTTCTTAAGTGAGTTATAGATAATCTGCAAGAAGTTCAGCTGCTTGTTACTAGTTTCAAAAGTTAAGTCGTCACGAGTAGCGCGTTCGCCACCTTTTTTAGTACCAAATGGTGGATTAGTCAAAACTACATCATAATCCTTCATCCATTCACCATTTGCAGACAAGGAGTCACCTTGTTCAAGCTTGCCATCCATTCCGTGTAAGTATTGATTCATCAGAGCCAAACGGTGCGTAGTCTCTACCAATTCCATCCCAGAGAAGGCTTCATGAACTTGGAAGTCATATTGATCTTGATCAAGAGTCGAGTAATCATACTTATCATCAAGATATTCATTGGCAGCCACCATAAAGCCAAAAGTACCAGCTGCCGGGTCATTACAACGATCGCCAATTTCGGGTTTTATCATTCTAACCATCATATTGATTAATGGACGCGGAGTAAAGTATTGACCAGCACCTGACTTAACCTCATTAGCGTTCTTTTCCATCAAGCCTTCATATAGTTCACCCAAGCCTTCTTCACGAGCAGAGAACCAATCTAAGCCGTCGATATCCTTGATAATCTTTTCTAAGTTAGCTGGTTCATGGATTGCAGTAGAAGCATCGGCATAAATACCGTTAATGCGTTTACTTTCAACAATTTCAGGATTACCTAAATCAAGCAACAATTGACGATAAAAGTTACTTAATTCCAGACCTTCCTTAGAAACCAAGTTATCCCAGCGATACTTTTCTGGAATATCCTGCTCTTCTCCTTGTTCCTTACTCATTTTTAAGAATAGGATGTAAGTCAATTCAGTGATGTAGTCTTGATAACTAACCCCATCATCACGCAGAACATTACATTCGTTCCAAAGCTTTTGAACTATTTCTTGATTACTCATTCCCATTTACACAAAACTCCTTAAACATATAAATTCTCATTTAATACATAAATTATCTGATCCGCATTCTCTGGAAAGATCTTCTTCATTTGGCGATAACCACCTTGACGCTTGAAATAAAAGTTATCATCAAAAGCGTGCTCAGCAGTTGGACCAAGGACGGTCGATGCCATTAATTGATTTTCGATCTTTTTCAACCACTTCTTTTGTGGAATCGTCCAATCAGCCATGCCGTAGACCTTTTGCATGGCATTATGAATGCGCACATCATGGTCTATCAATTCTGATCCAGATGCTACTTGCCGAATAAAGCTAATGATATCGGCCGTAGTTTGAACATGCTTAGCACTCTTCCAAGCCGTTTGAAGGTCATTTTCTTTAAAGCCATTCTGCTCAAGCTTTAACTTAATATCTTTCAATTCGCTATACGTCAAATCTTTCGGTCGAGTAGCAATTACCTGCAAAGCCGGAATCGTATCCACATTCTTTTTGATAAACTCCGTAAAACTATCAATATAATCAGCTGGTTCTTGATTACCATTCCCATACCCACGAACAATATTGACGACCTTATCCTCAGCATTCGAAATCACTTGCTTTCGTTGAGTAAGATTAAGCCGATCTAGTCGTTTAAACTTTGGCCACTCTTTCAAGAAACTCTCTTTATCAAGCTTGCTTAATTTTCCAGCCCAACTATCAACTGACTTCACCTCGGCTAAACGTTCAAACTCTTTTCTCTTCTTATCATCTAAGCGTTTGATTTTTCTTTCAACTGCACCAGCCATATCCACTTGATATTGGTATGAATCCTCATTAACTTCAAAATAATCCTTCTTATGATTCAAGAAGTAATGAATGTTGTGACTTGGATTTTTAACCACGGGCTTCATATTGGTAACTTTATTCATTGCATCGTAAATTCCGACTGCATCATAGATAGTAAACTTGTCCTTATGAATTTCGGGACAAAGACGCGTTGCACGACCCAGCATTTGCTCGTACAAGATTCTTGATTGAACTCGTCTTAAAAAGACAATATTAGTAATCTTAGGCACATCCACCCCAGTTGTCAATAAGTCAACAGTTACTACAATATTAGGATTAGCTTCATTTTTAAAATTCTTGATTTCTTGGTTAGGATGACGGATTGAACCGGTGATCTTTTCGATTGTATCATCATCTACTGGTCTACCAGCATCCTTAAAGGCTTGCTTCAAAAGATCGACTACCATATCAGCATGTTCATCAGTTGCCGCAAAAATCAACGTCTTTCCGACATTTTCATCATTTGGATCAAGATATCTTTCAACTAAAGTATCACATACGACCTTATTGAAGCTTTTAGTAATTACTCGATGATTGAAGTCCTTAACATCAAAGTTCATATTATCAGGTAGCTTTTCTTTATCGATAGTTTTTTCATCTTGATTGAACACATCGACCTCAGCGCCCTTTTTGAAGTGAATTCCTTCTTTTGCAAGTTTAGTTTCAATAATTACTGGCGCATCATGGTCCACTAAGTAGCCATCAAGGACAGCTTGCTGATAACTATAGGTATAGACAGGAGTGCCAAAAATTTCAGTAGTCTGCAAAGCCGGAGTGGCAGTCATTCCGATAGCTGTAGCGTCAAAATAATCCACCACACGCCGATATTGACTCACATATTCATCTTGATTATAAAATTGATATTCACTATCACTTAATTCCCGATCCTCGGCATAACCACGGTGAGCTTCATCAACAATAATAAAGTCATATTGACCAACGGAAGGCTTTTCAGAATCGTTATTGCTAAAGAAGAGCCGCTTAATCATCCCTTGAACCGTAGCAATTTGAATCTTAGTGGAAGCATCTGGTACTTTATCGCTGAGTTCCTTTAACCCATAAATTGATGAAATCGACATGCTACCAATTTTATTATCTTTAATAGCATTTGCTGTTTGACGACCAAGGGAATTTCTATCTACTAAATAAAGAATTCTTCTGGCACGCTTGTGCTTAAGTAAACGATACATTAATGAAATTGCAGTTCTAGTTTTTCCAGTTCCTGTCGCCATTGCAAGTAAAATACGCTTCTTTTTATTTTTAATTGCATCTTCGATTGCATTGATAGCGGCAATTTGATAAGGCCGATCTGCAAATTTAGGATAGTCCTGATCATTCACCAAATCGTCATCAGCTGTATCTTTATTTCTTGCGGTTAGTTTTAGTGTTAAGTCTTCGGGATGGTGAAATTCTTCTAGTGCATACGCATTTTCCTTAGGATTGCGTGCATCCCAGAACCAAATTCCAGACTTTTCTTGATATTGCTTTAAATAAGGACGTCCATTAGCAGTATAGATGAAGGGAACTTTATAATCGCTCATTTCATTTGTAACTAAATGATAGTCTGATCTAAAGGGAACCTCTTTAGCATATTCCTTAGGTTGAACCATTTGACCTGCAATATCTTGATCCCATTTTTTAGCTTCAACAATTCCATAAAATTCTAGTCCCTTAAACAGAGCATAGTCTGCCCTTTGGCCATTAGGGAGAACCCATTCAGCAATCGCCATATTATGGCCCTTTTGCGGTTCAGTTTGCTTAGTCCAATTATTCAATTCTTCACTATCAGCTTCCCAACCTGCCTGTTGAAGTTGATGATCAATTAATTGCCTAGTTTCAGCTTCAGTTAGTTGATGTTTTTTAGCAAACTCCACATTAACTTTATGTCTCCGTGTTTGCTCGGCTGGCGTCACAGTGACTGGAGGACGATTGGTTTGCAGCTGTTTGATTTTTTCTTCGAGAAGCTTGATTTTATTTTCTTGATCTTTTAAAAGAGTTTGTTGATCTATAGGTTTAACATAGTCAGCTACCTGATCCAAAGAATAGACATCTAAGAACCACTTCCATATTAAATATGCCTGTTCATCAATTTTCAAAGCATCAGCTTTCGTCGCAATAAAGTGATCATCATGAGCGGCCTTATTACGCTTGAGTCGAATGATATTCAATGCATTCAAAACAACAATTGGATATTCATTTTGTGAACGAGCTAATTTTTCAATCCGCTGTTGTTGATTAAGTTCCCAATCTACTATCCCATCTAAATGCATTATTTCTTTAGTAAGTTGTTCACCAAAAGTTCCAAAAACCGTCAAACTGCTTCTCGGATCCGAATAAATGAGTGATTCTGCACTTGAAGCCAATTTAGCATATTCTTGGTAGTTCTTTTCTGAAGTTTGAAAATTAGACATTCTTATTCCTCCACGAAATCAATATATCAATATTTTACTCTGAACCTTAGAGAGAAAACAAGTCGGCTCAATATTAGGAAGCAATTATTTGTTATAATATACCTAAAACAATTCAAAGGGATGAAACTATGGACGAAAAACAGTACTCGAAGCTCATCGATAAAGAAGTTCAAAACTTACCTATCTATGTTTATTACTATACTCAGCAACCTAATTTAGCGGTAACTACAATTTACCAATATTTAACAGAATACCGGCGCTTTTTTGATTGGTTACGGAACACGCCAGCTGATATAGAAGATCCTCAAAAAGGCAACTTGAGCAATGCTAAATCTAACAAAGAAATCGAACTTTCAACCTTGGAGCATTTGCGCGCCGTTGACATTCAGAGTTACTTAAAATTTTTGAGCGTAAGAGAAAACAAGCAATCCACGCGCGATAGTAAAAAGACCATCAATCGCACTATTAATGCCCTCCGGTCACTTTACCACTATCTAACGGTCACAGCAGATGTGGAAGATGGTGAACCTTATTTTTATCGCAATGTCATGCTTAAAGTTCCCATTGAAAAAGGTACTAAGGAATCGATCGCTTATCGTAATGCCAAATATCAACCCATGCTTTATACGGGAGAAAAGAAGCACGCGTGGCTTGATTTTCTCAGTAATACCTACGAACATACCTTAAGTAATCGAGCACTCTCATCGTTTTTATTCAATAAAGAGCGCGATATTGCAGTTATTGCGTTATTACTTGCCTCTGGAATTCGTGTTTCGGAGCTTGCTCGACTCAATCTTAAGGATCTCAATTTACGTGAGCGCAGCATTTTGGTGATTCGTAAAGGCAATAAAAAGGATGCGCCCTTGATTGCAGACTGGGCAATGCCATATATTAATAATTATTTGGCAATCCGCACTGAACGCTACAGCCCTGATAAACAGGAGCAAGCACTATTTTTAACTCGTTATGCAGGAAAGGCTAAACGAATTGCCACTAATACAGTGGAAAGGTTTGTTTCTCGCTATTCTGAAGCCTTCCCTGAGGGCAATCGTACTACTCCACATAAATTGCGCCATTCTCTTGGGACTGAACTCTATGAAGATAGTAAAGATGTGATGGTCGTTGCCACTCAATTGGGGCATACTGGTATTTCTGCAACCGACCAATATATTCAACAATCAAAGATGGATAAACAGCGAAGTGCGTTAAATAAGACTAAGTAGGCATTTAATAACAATTTTTTCAAAAAAATTCGCTTACACTGTACATTTCTCTTGCTTTGTATGTTACAATACTTGATGAAATAGTTGTAACCAGTGCCTATGATGTTGGTATAACTAGTGTTAAAGTACATGGTGGCAATTTCTCCTAAAAAAGAGAAGACATATTTCTAAATAAAAAACATTCTAAATTTGTATGAAAAAGTTTTCTAAATGCAGTGAGTATATCTCAATGAGTTAGAGTGCAACTTTTTTCTAACAAGTTTTAATTAAATTTCTTTTCTATTGCTTTTTTACTGGTTAGTATATCTGCTGGGAACTTGCAAAGATGAAAATATTTTTGATTATTATGTGGATATTACAGAAAATGTTTTCGCATAACAGAACAATCAGAACATACAAAAAATACGATAGAGTCGTTGGGATTTAGATTCTATCGTATTTTTTTGCTCTTTTGTAGATTATAAGTTTTTTTCTCTCCATTCCCTTTCATAAAGAACTACAATAAGAAGTGTAACCACTATTTTTGTTATAAAAAAAGAGGGAGAAAAATGACTAATAAAGGTTCAGTTCCTAAGAAGTTATCTTTTATTTCGATATACTTCTTAGGTATTAACGCAGTAATTGGATCAGGAACCTTCCTGCTTCCATCTGTAATTTATCGTTATATGAATTTGTCTGCAATTTTTGTATTGCTATGTACGGCAATTACTGTCAGCATGATTGCTTTATGTTATGCTGACTTATCTAGCCGTTTCACTGGATCAGGAGCTGCATGGCTTTATTCATATAATGCATTTGGACGGTTTGCTGGATACGAGCTAGGAATATTTACCTGGTTTTTGGGATGTACGACTCTATCAGCGGAAGTTGTAGCCTTATTAACCATCTTGAAGAGTTTCCTGCCAATTTTTAAAAATCCATATGTATACGCAGGCGGCGTAATATTCTTAATTTTACTATTCTCAATTATTAACTTCTTCGGAAGATCTTGGGTAAAAGTCGTTAATAATATTTCTGCAGCTGCTAAAATCATAACATTGGTAGTGTTCATTGTGGTTGGGGTCTTCTTTATCAAATTTACCAACTTCTCACATGTTATTCCACATGCAGCTTTGACGGGATTTATGCCATTTGTAAAACACTTCGGTGCGGCATTTACTCCAATCTTCTATTTGTTCACTGGCTTTTCATTTATTCCAATTGCCGCTAAACAAATGAATAATCCAGAAAAGAATATTCCACGAGTTTTAATTGCAGTTATGACAAGTGTTACCATCTTGGACTGCTTGATGTTACTAGTCGCAATTGGACTAAGTGGTGAAAAACTAGGTGGTTACTCTAACCCGTTAGCCAATGCTTTAAAGACTGGTGTTGGTGAATGGGGATTTGCCTTCATGATTGTTGGTATGTTAATTTCAATCTTTGGTGTAGCTTTCAGTGCTTCGTTTAATACCCCTTCATTGATTGCATCTCTTGCAACGGAACACGGAATGCTTCCAAGATGGATCGGTAAGAAAAACAAGCATGACGCTCCATGGGTCGGCATTATCTTTACCGCTATTTTATCTGGAGCCTTAGCAACTCAAAGCTATCTATTCTTGGTTTCATGTACTGTTTTGGCATCATTCGTTCAATATGTACCATCAATTTTAGCAGTTATCAAGTTTAAGCATACTGATGAGTATCCTACTCACGGCTTTTCCCTTCCTGGAAAATACACTATTCCGATTATAGCTTTAATTATTTCTTGTTATATGATCACAAACTTCACAGTCCCAACACTATTATTAGGAACTGTGGTTGCTGTAATTGCGGCTGCTTGTTACTTCTTTATTAAAGAAGATAAGGTTGCAGAAGAAAAGCATGAGAGTTTCTTAGCACGACTTAGAAATAAAGCTTTCGATAAAACTAAAAAGTAAAACTAACATGAAAAGCATCTGAATTCAGATGCTTTTTGTTTGCTTCAAATATGATTTATATTTTAAATATTATATATTTTTAACATACTATTTATATTTATAATAGCATTCTTCCACATGATCGTTGATAAGACCCACTGCTTGCAAAAAAGAATAGACAGTAACAGGTCCAACAAACTTAAAACCTATTTTCTTCATCGCCTTCGATAATTGAAACGAAAGTTCACTTTTAGCTGGAACATCAGCCATCGTGTGGGGATGATTAATAATAGGTTGTGAAATATACTGAAGCAAAAAGTCTTTAAAGCTGCTTCCTTTCTCTTCTAATTTAACTAAGGCTTGCGCATTATTAATGGCAGCTTCAATCTTACGACGGTTGCGAATAATCCCTTTATCTTGCATCAGGGTTGCAAAATCTTTATCCGTAAATTTAGCAACTTTATGATAATCAAAATCAATAAAATCTTGACGGAAGTTTTCTCTTTTATTCAAAATAGTTTCCCAAGATAAGCCTGATTGAAAACTTTCCAAAACCAGCATCTCATAAAGATATTGATTATTAAGATTTAACTTTCCCCATTCCTGATCATGATAAGTTTGGTAAGTTTCATTGGGAGTGTTCCCCCAGTCACAACGCATTCTCTGTGTCATTCAATCATCTCATTTCCAATTTAATTATAACGTGCCTTATAATAATTATAGTAAAGGAAGTTTTATTCAGCAAAACGGAGGCATATTATGAATCGCTTTCTTAAATACGCACTCATTGGCATAGTTGTTGTAGTTGTTTGGATTTTGTTAGCAAAGCATGGATTTTATTTCTTCATATTCTAAAATTTTGTGTTTGTTGGTTGTTTTTTTGTAATATAATATGTTTGAGTAACAATGATCTTGATGATGGGGGGTATTAAAATGGCATTTCCATATAAAAATCAATTCAATCTTTATTGCAAAAACGAAAAAAAGCTTTCCACTAACACAATCGATCTCGCTAATAAATCGGTTAATACCTTTTGGAATTACTATGCAACGGGGAGCGATGATCCTGATATTAACATTGTTAATGAAACCGACATTCGCAATTTCTTGGATTCTCTTGAAACCGAATTGAAATTCAAGAAGAACACTATCAATAAGTATCTCAGTCATTTAAAGATGTACTTTACATACTTATATAGTCATCAATTTATTGATAACTACCCTATTTTAACGATTAGTGGCCGGAATTTTAGTCGTAAACAAACTTATAAGATTAATTGGATGGATAAACTTCCTCAAATTGCTCAAATTGACAATATTCATCCGGAAACCATTAAATTCATGACAGCCATCTCTTTAGGCTACAAGCCCACTGAAGTTTTGAGTTTGCGTTTAAACACCCTACTAAATGGATTAAAGGACGAAGGATTAAAGCAATATCTAAAAAATCACACTGAATTTCATGGAAGTGATAATCCTTATATCATCAGTAAAAAAGATGGTGGTCACTACGCTTCAGATTTCCATATTGTTCAAAATATTCAACCAGATAAGAAACTTTTAGGGATGCCGCTCACTTTGCAGGCATTGCGCTTGAGTTATGTTTACTCTATTCTTTCTGATAGCAAAAAGACTGATGAAGAACTTGAAAAAATCTTACGCGTTAATAAGAGGTCTTTAGTTTATTATCGTAAAAACTTCTTGCTTTACGTAAATGCAGAAGAATTTACACTATAATTTGGAGGGAAAAGATGAAACTCAAGAAAAAGCTTAGTTTAATATTTGGACTACTCATTTTAGTCCTTACTTTAACTTCTTGTAGCAAATTTGAAAACTGGGAATTATCAATGCGCTCTAAGATTGGGGCTTTACCTCTTACCGTCTCAACTTATGATTCCAACGGACAAAAGATCGATCAGATTACTGCCAAATCAGTCGATATCCATACTGACAAGAAAATGTCGCAACAAGACGACAAAGGTAAAGAAAATTCAAGTGTCATCGATGTGGACTATGGGAATAATCGAATGATCCATGTGGGATCTACGCTCATTGCTTATGAAGGTCTTAAAAATTATCAAGATGCTTTCAGTAAGCACGTTAACATCAACAATCAGAACCATTCTGTGCCGATTCTGAATACTATGTATCAAAATTTTAAGAATGATTGGGCCGGAAATTCGAAAATTGTCATGATTAGAAGCCAATTAGGGATGCCAGTTGCAGCATTTGCAGGCAAACATGTATCAATTTATAAAAGCGATATGAAAAATGCTACCCAATTTGTAATTGACGGCCATCGTTTATTTGTCTATCGGGCCGACTATACTATCTATCCAATAGCTAGCCTTAAAAAGTAGAATAATTTATCTAAAAAACCATTGCATCTGCAATGGTTTTTATTTTGGCGTATTTTCTTTAAAAATATCTTCCTGATTTTATACTTTCTTAAAACATTGTTCATACAAATTCTTATAAAATATTGGAGTAACATTTTTTTATTTAGAAAGTTGGAAAGAAAGTGACCAAAAAGGGAAAAATTACTCCTTGGTGGATTTTTGTTGTTTGTTGTTTCATATCAATGATTGGCTTTGGGCTAATTGTAAATACAATTGGATTATTCTTTGGTCCAATTAGTCAAGAATTTCATGTTGGCCGCGCAAGTGTAGCCTTAATGACTACCTTACAAAACGCTGCTGCTGCTATTTCATTGATTTTTGCTGGAAAAATTATGGAGAAAGTCAATTTACGTTGGTTATTAACAGGATGCTTTAGTGTAATTGCTCTAAGTATGTTGACATTATCTATAGCTCACAGTTTAATACATTTTTACATTGCCTGGATCATTATTGGAATTTGTCAGCCAATTGCAATTACTTTGTCAATTCCCGTACTTCTAAGTAAATGGTTTAATCAAAAACTTGGAACCGTAATGGGGATTTCTCTAGGATTATCAGCTTTTGGAGGAACGATCTTTAACCCAATTATTGCTAGTGTAATCACCAAATTTGGCTGGCGTGGCGGCTTCATTGCGGAAGCTTTACTTCTGGGATTAATCTTAGTTCCACTTGCAATTTCAATTAGACCTAAACCCGATGAAAAGCATCCCGCATATGGTAAAGTTGAAAAGACTAAAGCAGATTTAGCTGTAAGTGGAATTACATTGCAAGAAGCTCTCAAGCAACCTATATTTTACGCCTTAGCATTTGCAATGCTTGCGCTACAATTCGTTTCTGGAAGTGTGCAACACATTTCAGGTCACATTACTAATTTAGGTATTTCACCAGTGTTAGCAGCCAGTGTAGTCTCTGGTGTAATGATTGGAGCAGCCGTTGGTAAAATCTCAATCGGTTACTTCTTGGATAAACTTAGTCCATTATGGGTATTATTAGCTTATTCCCTTTTTGGAGTACTGGGATGGAGTGGACAAATCTTCTTAACTAATCCTACTCTGCTTACAGTATCAGCATTTATTCTTGGATTAGGCCAAGGTGTATGTTTAGTAGCTTTGCCTTACCTTATTCAAAAACAATTTGGCGAAAAAGATTATAGTAATATCCTTTCTGTAATTAATATGCTCGGTGCCTTTGCAATGTCCTTATCCGTTTACTTAGTTGGTCTATTCTTCGATCAAACTCATTCATACAATTTAGGATGGACAATCAATGTAATTGCTTATGTACTTAGTTTCATAGCTATTTTCATTACATTAAGAAAAAATAAAGCAGAATAAACTAAAAACCAAACCATTACGGTTTGGTTTTTTGATTACAAAATTTAATCTCTATTTTAAGCTATTAAGCTTTCAGAAACCATTTTTTATAAATTACAATCGCTTTATTTTATTACTATTTCTTCATCATCTTTTTATTTTTCATAAGATAATTTATAGATTTTTTACGTAAATAATTTTAAATTACGTAGAAAAAAAGCCACCCCAGAGCATACGCTCCAGATTGGCGATGAATCCAAGTAATTTTAATTATTTAACTTTTTTTGTAAAGCTTCTGTTAATGTCTGTGAGAAATTTATTCCAGCTTGTTCAGCTTTATAAGCCAAATCACCAGGAATAGTAGTATTTTTCTTAACTGTTGCAGGTTTAGTTTCTCGTTTTGCTTTTTCTAAATCAGCAAAAATAGGAACAACTAATTTACCTGGGTTTTCTTTTTTTACTAATTCAATGTCTGTGGGAACAGGTAACTGATCTTTTGGTACGTCAAATAAAAATGCACCTAAAATTTCTGATCCATTAGCCATTGCTTCGCCCTCACCTAGACCATCAGAGATTGCTCCCTCTACATCTGGGAAAGTAACTGTATAATAGTGTTTTTTATTTTCGCTATCATCTAAAATAGCTGGATATACCACGAACGACATAATTGAAAAAACCTCCTGTAAGCGAAGCAAGTTACCTCTTTGCTTCGCTTACAATTATACGTATTAATGCGTACTATGTCAAGTAGGGCATACAAAATTATAAAAAATAAGCATTTTTATATCATTTTTGTAAACAAAATTATAAAATAAAAAGAAAGAGTGTTATTGCTCTTTCTTTTCCAAAAAAATATAATTAAAATTCTTCACATTTTTTTATAACGCGAAGAACTTGATGAGCTGTTCCAACGGCTACAGTATCTTTCCGTCTAGCATATGGAATTGATACCCGCGCGCCGTTTACCATATTCTTATAAATATGGTGATCACCCACAATATTGACTTCAACAAAGCCAGTATCCTTTAATCTTTTCACAAGATCGCGAGCTATGTATTGCGTCACAAGCATTCCTCCTTTCTTACTCCATATTATACGCTCCTGAGGCGTATTATACAGCTGAAAATGTATTTTTTGCCTTTTTAGCATAAAATCAAGCTTTATAAGCATTTCTGCTGTGAATAAAGTTAAAAGTTATCCACAAAAAAATAAGGCCACTCTAGAAAATTAAATCTAGAATGGCCTTATTTTTATTTAAATTGTCCTAATGATTTTCCATACTTATCTTTACCGACAATGTAGCCGTATTTTCCGTTAGATCGTGGTTGTCTTAGCCATAAACGCAAAGGGCCCTGAAACAGTGCATCAAATTTAATCATATCTCCTTTTTTAAGTTTAGCAATCGGTTCAGATTCAATATGTGGTGACTTATGCAGTTCTAAAGACTGAGCTAATGTAAACGTACCAGACTTCTTTTTCCATTCTGATTTAGGCTTAACCGTAGTTTTAGATTCAGGATTGAAAAGCTTAAGTGCATTATCTGTTACTGTAATTGAACCATCTACCTTATAACCTAACAGATTATCAGTATATTGCCACATATCAACATATTTAGCAGATGGAAAATAACCAAAATTTGGATTTTTGTCTGCTCTTTTACCATTACCTAGCGGATAGGCTGCTAACCAGAAAAAGTCCATATAAGAATGGATCTTTTCTAAATCAAAGTTAGATAGTAAATACTTATAAGTGTAGAATCCCCTCTTAAATCATCTAAGCTAACACCTAGAGCATCAGCAATCTTACATGCGTTCGTAAAACTTGGATCTGATCCTTTAAACTTATACATTCTCAATGTAGCATCTGGAATTTCTACCAATTGAGAAAAATAGAATAAAGACCAGTGTCTTTTATCTAATTCTTTCTGTACTCTATTCCACAACATATTGTGGTTTCCTCCTTTTTATCGTGTAATTAAACACATCTTGTGTTAGAATTGTTATATCCTATAACAAGGAAGTGATTATTAAATGTCTGATTTTCAAGGATTAAAAGATTTTCAAAAACGTTTAGAAGATATTTCTAAAAATGCTCAGGAATTAAATGGGGAACATACGGTTAGTGCTACTGAATTGTTTCCAACTCAGTTCATGAAGACACACACCGCAGTGAATTCTCTAGAAGAGTTTTTAAAACCTTTAGGTATTTCAGGAAAATCTGATGCAGATATCAACAAGGTTTCTCAGCAAGATTTAGATTCATTGGTAAAAGCAAAATCTGATTTCTCATCTTGGGAAGAAATGAAATCTGCGGCTGTTCATAAATATCTCGAAAAGCAATTATTTAGAACTAGATAAACCTGTTTCTTCATGTGGTCTCCTTTTTGAAAGGAGGCCTTTTTTATTTTGTTTCAAACTCGAAATCATCAATATCCTTTAAAGAAGATACTTGGACTTGTGCCTTCTTTAGCAATTGTTCAAATTCTTCTAGATTTTTAATTTGATATTTAATATCCATCTAACTTCCTCCCTTCTAAAACACTTCTAATTCCTTAGTCTTCAAGAACTTGTTAACAAAATACTGTTGACCTTTACCAGTAACCTTTGGCGTCTTACTAATCGAAGTTGTGCCGTTAGCGTGGTTAATGGTCGTCTCCTTAATCTTGAAAAGTCTTAGATTCATTGATTTCTGCGTTGGTAAGTTCCAATCACTTCCTTTCCTGCTAGTCAGGTAACCGTGGTCTCTCATCCATTTGAACAACCGTGTTGCTCCAATATCTACACCATTACCCCGTAGAATCTTGGCAAGTTCACCGACTAAAATTGTTGACTTACTTGTTGCTACTGAATCAGCAAACAAAGCTTTTGGTTTCATTTCAGCAATCTGAATATCTTTGGCTTTAAGTTGATCTGCTGCTTGTTGAAGCAAATCTGCTAAGGTAGCACCAGTTTGATCGTGAGTAATGTCATATGCCTTCCGATCTGTCATATAAATGCCTTTATGATTAATTGCAGGTAGAACTTCTGATGTTACCCAGCGTTTAAATCTTTTTGCATTAGGCATCTTGCTAGATAAGATCAAACTGTAAAGGCCTGATTCGTTGATTACTACTTGATTAGGATTACCTCGTGTAATACCGTCACGAATCGTTACGGTATTCTTATCTTCTTGATCAACATGATCCTTCAAAGCTTTTCTTGAATTTGAATATCCAAGAATAGTTGCTACATCTTTACCAACAAAGAAAACTTCATCTTCAATAAATAGAGTTCTTACTTGCTGATTTTCAAAATTAAATAATTGTAATTCGTTCATATTTAAACCTCTTTTCACTCCTCTTCGTTTTGTGTAACTTTACTTTAAAAAAATATCTAGCGTGATATTTAAAGCTCTTGAAAATGCAATAGCAAAATTTGCATCAAATTTCAGTCGCCCGTTTAATCTGCTGCTGATAGTAGCATTAGTAACACCCAATTTATCAGCAATAAACTGATGTTTAATGCCATGATCTCGAAGATAATCTTTGGCGATTTGTCTTGCATTATCTTTTAGAACTATCGACATTCGCTTCCTCCCTTCATTTTGTTTAACTAGCTTACACAAATTATAATACTCTTCATTTCGAAGAATCCGACACTTTTTTAAACATTTTGAAAGATATTGTTTTCAAATTGTTAATATCCGACTAAAATATAAGCGGAATGAAGAGATAAAAGGAGGAAAAATATGAGCACTTTTAGTCAGAGATTAGAAAATGAACGGAATTTAGCAGGATGGACGAAAACTTATACGGCTAAACAATTACATCTCCCAATGCAAACTTATGCTAATTATGAATATGGATCTCGGGAGCCAGATATTGAAACAATTACAAAAATAGCTACTCTTTTTGATGTTACTACTGATTATTTAATGGGCAAAACAAATCAGCGCAAAACAACTTTAGACAAAGAGGAAAATAGTTCTTTAACATGGGCAGATTTAGGAATGCCCTATGGTGGAAAAATCCCAGACGAACTAAAAGACACTTATGCAGACATAGCTAAAGGATTCTTTAAGCGTCACCCTGAGTATCTAAACAAGGATTAGGTGATTTTATGATTAGATCGCTCGATGATCTCTCTATTAAAAATAGAGAAAATTATGACAAGGTTATGCAATATTTGATGAATTATGCCATGTTTGATTTGAAAATTGGCGTTGAATTCACGAATAGACTGCCACCTTTGGCCCCCCAATTAGCTACAACAAGCCAGGAAAACTGATTATTATGAACTCTAATTGGATTTATCCAGTTCAAATACCCTTTTTACTAGCTCATGAAATTGGCCATGTTATTCATGAAAATCAAGAATTCTACCACTTGAATTCTATGAATACTGCAAAAGGAGAAGCTGAAGAGAATTTATTTGCTCTCAAATTGCTACAGCAATATTGTATTGAGAACGAAATTTATTTTAACAATATTTTTGCTTTTGCAACGGCCTTCGGCATCCCGCATGACAAATGGTATATTCTTGCCGATCAACAAGTTATTAATTAAATCTACTTTAGGAGAAAAAATTATGGGAACTTTACTCGCTTTCTTAATCGTTATATCTTTCGGAAGTATTTTTTACTTTTGGCTAAAAAAACATAATAAAAAACTAGTAATAGCTTCTATTGTAATGACTATTGTATGTGGATGTCTTTTTACTACTACTCCAGAATATAAGCAACAAGTAGCACGTGATAAACAAGCTGCTATTGAAAAGAAAAAAAGAGCAAGCCGCCAAGAAAAAAGCAGAGGAAGAAGAAAAAAAGAAAGAAGAAAAGTTAGCAGCTCAAAGGAAAGCTAAAGAAAAGAAATTACACGCCGAAAAAAACAAAGAGGAAGCTATTAAAAAGAAAAAAGCAGAGCATAAAAAACAAAATTCTACCAATGATAAAAAATTTGTTCAGAAGAAAAAAGATTCTCCTTCAAAATCTTATCTTCTTTCAAGGGCTAAAAAACTTGAATTTGGAATGTCACTTGCGACTGTTAAACATGTAATGAAAGTTAAACCAACTAAAGAAGAAAAGGATGAAGCAGGCTATAATACTCTGATGTATGGGCATTACGTAGTTTATCTTTCTTTTGATAAAAATAATAATCTTCTTGAAGCTATGAGCGGCGCTCCACAAATAGAAAAACAAGCTGAAGAAGCTTCTCAAAAGAAAAAAATGCATAAAACTGCTAATGAAAGCAATTTAAAAAGCTTAGCTCAATATTTTGGACAAAAATCATCAGAGAGTATTCAACATAATCCTTATGCCTTTAAAACTACTCAAGATGGTGATTTACTTTATATCTTATGGAACCCAGGCCAGCATCTTCCTCTACTTCTGAGAATTGATGATGCTTCAACAAATATTACAAATGTATACATCTACAATAAACATGGTGATAACCCTCGAGGAAGACATTTATATACAGGAAGAACCATTATTCAAAAGAATAGAACTCCAATTTATTATTAAATTATTCGGGAGAAAACAATATCATGGGATTATTCAAAAGTCGTGAAGAACGTAAAGAACACTTCGAAGCTAAGATACAAGCAAAAAGAAATAAATATCTAGAAGAAAACAATATTCAAGATCTTTATCATGATAAAAATAAAGATCCAATGGATGTCATTATTGATATGAGTCAAAATAAAGGCGTTATTCCTCAATTTCAAAATGATGGTGTAAAAACTGTATATACAGAACAACTTGTTCTTGAAAGACAAAACTGGATGCAGATTCGTCAAAATGATCAATTAATTAAGCAAAATGCTGAAATTATTAAGCTTCTAAAGGAACTTAAACAAGAATGATTTTTTACTTTGGAGAAACAAGAATGAAACATAAATTATTGAAAACATCGGTTGTGTCACTTGGATTAGTTAGTACAGCTACAGTAATTACCAATACTGAGCCATCTCAAACCGTTGAAGCAAGTAAATCTGATGATATATTTGCATACGGATACTGGACTGAACATCCTAACAAATACTTTAAAAATTGGAAAACTGTTGTTTCTACTTCAAAATTATATTTTACAAATAGTGTAGATACACACGTTTTTATTAATCCTTATGAATATACTAATTTTCCCTCAGATAAAACCTTACCTGCAGGTCAAATATTTCAAATAAAAAGATATGATGGTGAATGGCTTGTTAGAGGAAAAGCCTTCCCAGTTCATAAAGGTTTCTACTGGTTCTTACCTGATGAATTTGATGATTATTCTTCTAATGCCCGTTTTTATGAAGGAAATAATGTAAGATACAATTTTGCAACTACTGATAGTTATGTAGGGCTTTCGACTATCTTTAGACCTTCACGTAAAGTTAAAGTTATCAAACCAGTTATGGCCTATAAGATAAAACAAGAAGTTCCAGCATATAAAAATCATATTGTAGGTAAAACTAAGATTAAAAAGGGCACCATTTTAACTGTAACCGGTCCATCAAACCACTGGACATTGAAAGTTTCAGGAAAAGGTGTGAGAGAACACTATCCTTATATGTGGAATGTTGGCAAAAGAAGTGGCTGGTATAAGTTAATTGATTAGTCGCTAATGTCTTAAGTATTTTGGAGAAAGGAAAATGAAACATAAATCATTAAAAATATCACTTGCTGCATTAGGGATGTTTGCTACTACTTTAACAACAGCAAATATTCATTCTAACCAAGTCAATGCAGCTTACTACCGAGGAGCCAAAGTAACTACTCCGAAATCAATCAGAGGAACATGGTATAACTACAATTTTAATAAGCTAAACAAAATGACAATAACTGCTCATACTGTAACCTTACCTAAATTAGATACTAACTCTCCTCATGGTACATTTACTTTGTATAAACAAGATAAGAAAATTTATCGTAAAGCTAGTGGTAATTTGAAGTATATGGAAAGAGCTAATAAATATGCCTATAAACATCATTGGATGAATAGTTGGACTTATAACAACCAAGGATTCAAGTGGATAGGCATTGATCCTTATTGGCTCGATGCAGGTGATAATGATTACGGTGGTGGTTTAAGAGCTACTACCATAAATAAAAATGGTCACACAGTTAAACAATTGATTCTTAAAAATCCTAACTCTGTTAAATATTTTTATAAGTCCCCTACTCTAACAAAGAAAATTAAATAAAAAAGCCCCGCATGTGCGGAGCTGGAAAGGAATGATTTATTAATGGATTTTAATGACTGGAAAGACTTTTTACCTACTTCTCTAGTAGAAAACTTGGTAGGTCCTTCAAGTGATGCAATTGGTAAGACTTTAGGTGGAATACTTTATTGGACATTTCAACTTCCAATAAAATATGGAATTGTTAAAAAAGCTGAATTTGATCAACTTGCCCAAGAGACTTCTAAAAAATTAAAAAAGATCCCAGAAGAAAATAAAAGCGCAGATAAATTAGGCCTGGTATTAAAAGCATTAGAAGAATCAAAATATCAACTAAATGAAGAAGAATTGCGAAAAATGTTTGCTCAATTAATTGCATCTACCTTAGACAATCGTAAAAACACAGTAATTTCACCACGTTTTGCTACTATATTATCCCAATTAAGTGGAAAAGATGCTGAGTTCTTTAAATTATTAGTTGAAGAGAATCATGGTGATCTTTTATACGGTTACTTAATAGGGCGTAAAGAAGAATATGGAGCTTATCAAACCATCACGGATAAAATGTATGAACAAAATAGAACGTCTATAAGATCTCTTCCTATTTCTTCCGTAAACGTTTTAGAATCATTAGGGTTAGTCAAAGTTTTTGAGACATCATATCCATCAAATAATATTGCAGATGCAACCTATCAGCATATTGAAAAATCTTTACATAGTTTAAATTCAAAATTTCATAACCCATTTCAAGATTGTTCTAATGATATTATTGAGTTTAAACACTGTCATGTTGAACTCACTTCTTTTGGCGCTAATTTTAGTCGTTGTGTTCTTTAAAAAGCAATTTAAGAGCTATCACTTGTTGATAAGACAATATTAATTGTGTGCGATCCTTATCTTTAAAAATCACATCTCCTAATGGAGTCAAATAATAATTATATCCTAAAGCTTTATCTTTTTTCATATTTTAACCTTCTCTTTTATTTATTACTTTTATTGTACAATAATTCTATTTTATAAGTCCCATGTTTTGAAGACTTTAAAAGCCAAACAAAATTTTCTCTACTGCACTACCAACAGAGGAATCGATAAATATTAAGTCTGCATAAGCAGGCTTTAATTTATCCATTAAAAAGAACAAGTGTTTAGGAAGGATGGTCATATGCCACGAAAAAAGGATTCAGCAGTATCAGCTAAAAGATGGTAAAACATATTATCGCTTAAAAACTTATATTGGAATTAATCCTGAAACCAAAAGACCTGTAAAAGTTACTAGAAGCAAATTAAAAACCAGAAAAGAGGCAGAACAACTAAGAATTAAGCTAAAAGCACAGGGAGCTACTAAAATTGGTCGGAAACAATATTTGAATAAACAGCAAATAACTGTTACAGATGTGTGGAATTCATGGCTAAAAGTTTATAAACTTGATGCAAGAGGATCAACTATAGTACATAAAAAAATGATCTGGAATAATCCTACTAAACCTAGATTTGGAGAGGTTTATATTTCACATATATCATCTGAACATGTACAAAATTTTGTTGATGATATGGCCAATAATTATCTTGAATATCGAAGTTACATTAATTTACTAAAATCTCTTATAAAACACGCCATTATAAAAGGTTGGACTGATTATGATCCTTTTAATCGAGTTGTGATTCCTAAAAAATCCGCCAAAAAGCATACTCGAAACCCTAAAGACAATTATCTTGAACTTGATGAACTTCAAAGATTTTTAACTGCAGCTAAAAAATTACATTTTGAATGGTATGTTTATTTCTTTATAACTGCTTCTTTAGGAGTTCGTCGTGGTGAAAGTTTAGCACTTAAATGGTCAGATATTAACTGGAATGATAAGCTTATTTATATTCGGCGGACCGTTACTACCGATGAACAAGGTCAGAAGGCACTAGGACCAACAAAAACAAGTGATAAATATAGAAAAAATAATGGCTTGCCTATTAGTGATCATTTGTTAAAAGTATTAAAAGAATTTAAAGCTTATCGTACAAAATGGTATGATAAAAGTGAATTTTTATTTCATACGCCTGATAATGATTTTTATACAACACAAGCTCCTAGCTTTTGGTTAGCACAACTTTATAAGCATGATCCTACTCTTAAGCACATTACTATGCATGGATTACGCCATACTCTAGCCACTTTGATGTTTGAAACTAATAATAATCTAAATCCTGAAGATGTCGCCTATCAACTAGGACACAAACATGTTTCAACTACTTTAGATATTTACACTTCAATTACCAAAAAGAAAAAAGCTGAATTAACAAAGACACGAAATAAATTAGGCTTATAAAAACGAAAAAAGAGCCCTTTTACGTAGATTTTACGTAAAAAAGCTCTAAAATCGGCTATCGTTATTGATATAAAGCCAAAGTCTAAGTATTACTTCAAGCTATTAAGCATTTTAAAAGCAGTTGTAGTATCGTGTGCCTTCAATTGGTATGTGCTATTGCCTTTTTGCCATGCAATAACAGTATTGAGTGAACCTAAACTGTCACCCATAGTTACATGCACGCTACCATGGCTAGAAGTTGATGGAACACCATATTCATTTACTAACTTCAAGACAGATTTACCGCGATCAGTAGGATTTTCTTTTAATTGGGTACTTGCTTGGATTACATATGACCAGTCGCCCTTGTTCCATTGAAGGTAACTTTGTCCAGCAGCCCCTTGAGTAGTAGCAGTGGTATCAGCATCTAACTTAGTAGTTGGTAAGCCTTTTTGAGCTGGCATGTAGTTAATAATACCATCTGGATCTTCTGAATTTTTAGTTTCAGTTAAAACCGCAAATGGCTTTTCATTCTTCACACTTGCCGCATTAAATTCAGCAGGAGAATTGCCTACACTATAATATACAGTATTAGTATTTCCGTTCTTAGTGTAGCGAACATTCAAATTATCACTACCTGTGCCTAAACCATCACGAGTTGGTAAGAGCATCCCTGGAAGAGCTTTACGTAACTTAGCTGTCATCTTTTCCATTCGGTCACGTTCAGGAGCTTGACTTGATGGCTTCTTATCTTCAGATGATGACTTGTTTTCACTTGAATTAGAAGTGGACTTATTTTCAGATGAAGTTTTATTTTCGCTTGATTGAGTATTAGAACTATTCTCTGTTGAGCTATTTTGTTTCTTTTCTACTTGTGAAGTAGCTGGCTTATCCGATGATTTAGAACTAGATTGATTATTTTCATTCGAACAAGCTGCTAAAGATATAGCTACTAAAGCTGCCGCAGCAGTAATGCCAAGTTTATTCTTCATATTTTATATCTCCTCTTATTAATAAAAACTTTCTTTCATTGGTATTGTATCAGAAAAATGCCATCATAACTCTTAAATTATTCTTACGGATTATCTTTTTCCTTACAATTTCTTGAATGTCGATTTACAAAAAGCGACTCGTATTCTTACAGTGAACACAAGTCGCTCAAACTAATATTTAGTTTTCATATTCAATATCTTGATCCTTAAATAAATTGTAACAAATCAACTTTTCACTATCTAAATCTTCCTTATGCATATCAACCGCACGAATTCTACTATCATTATAAGTAGTGCAGTAAAGAATTCCTTTCTCTAAATTCATACAATCGGAATACATAGTGTATTCATAAGAATCAGGTCCTACTTCATCTAAACCTTTAGCTTGTTCAACAGACTTTAAAACGTGAAGATGGTTAGTTACATTCTCAATTTCACTCTTGCCTTGAGGAGCATGGGCTAATGCAAATGTAGCCTTAACAAAACGTGAAGCAGAATCCATTCCACCAGGTAAATGATGCGTTCCTAAGCCCCGACTATACATATTCAATTCTACCTTAGGAGCTAAGAAATTAGTTGGTTGAATTGGTGAGACATCTGCGTAATTACTCAAGTTAATTAAGTGCACAGGGAAGACAGGATTATTAGTCATGACATTGACAGGATTTTCGTAAATATTTAATCCCTTGTGGCTAGATTCAATTACAATGCTCTTGCCAGTTTTATCAGCAACCATCCAGTGAAGAACAGCAGCAGGCAAATTTTCTGAAAAGCTAATATCAGAAATATTAGCATCAGCTAAGCCTTGTTTTACATCTTCTACCGTTTCATAATTACTCAACAAATAGGCAATCAATTCATAGGAAGTAATGTTTTTCTTACCCTTTTCTACTGGGAAATATTGACCTGGACCTTCAAAATTAAGTCCTGCAACACCTAAACCTTTTTCATTAATGGCATCACAGTATAAAGGATAATTATCATCTACTACTGAGACACCAATCATTGCATAGTGACTCTTCTGACTTGGAAGATCATGAAAATCAAATTCATAATTACGGGGTGTAATTACAATCTTTTGACCATAAGCAATTTCATAATCTAAGTTTCTACCAAAATAATGTTCGTTAGAATTGTAAAGTATTGATGTACACATATTTATCGACTCCTTACATTTTCACTTATCAAAGTCTATTTTAAGCCTTATATGAATACGTGTACAAAATTATACCTTTTATTTATTCCGATAATCTTCTCCATAGATATATTTATGGAGTTTCAAGTACTGTTCTTCTAATTTTTTCTCATTGAGATTATCTTTAGCAAAGTAATACCTTTTTCCTTCCAGTCCTTTAGGCATGTAATTTTGCTGAGCAACCTGAAACGGCTCTTCAAATGGAGATTTAATTAAACCGCCACCTGTAATCTCCTCAGAATGCTTATAGTGCATATCACGAAGGCCCCGTGGCATGGGATGTTGATTAGGATGAGCGGTATCATGATCAAGTTCTTGCCGAATCTTATCAAAAGATCCCGATTTTGGTGATAAACACATCAACATGGTTGCAAACATCAAAGGGTAAATGGCTTTGGGCATTCCTACTTTTTCAGCTTGATTGGCTGCAATGACAATTTGAGTAACTCGGACTGGATTCGCTAAACCGATATAAGTATAAGGAATTTCACGCAATCTACGCACAACAGAAGGCAAATCACCATTTTTTAGTAAAACTGCTAAATAATACAAGGCCGCATCAGTATCTGAGCCAGCCATAGAATCAGAATAAGCTGCTAAATAATCATAATGTTTCGTGGCTTTACGATCATAACTAAAGTTTTGAGATTTAGCAAAGTTCTTAACATCCTCTATTTTTAAGATTTGCGGATTAATTGCATGCAGAGTTTCTAAAATATTTAAAGCAACTCGTAAATCACCATTTGCGGCGACTGCGATTAATTTTACTCCTTCTGCCGAAACTTTTGTATCATCACGGTACAATTCTTTAACTGCTCGTTCTACTACTTGAGCCACTTCATCATCTTTTAAAGGCTTAAATTCAAAAATCTGGCACCGCGACCTCACTGCTGGCACCAATGACATAATTGGATTCTCAGTAGTAGCTCCAATTAACATAATATGGCCATTTTCTAAATAAGGTAGCAAAAAATCCTGCAAAGTTTTAGTCATACGATGAATTTCATCAATCAATAAAACAAAAGTTTGGTCAGGATAATTGTTAATTATTTTAACTAGCTTGGCTTTATTATCAATTGATGCATTTATTTTTTCAAAATGATAGCCAAATTCTTGCGCAATAATTTGAGCTAATGTGGATTTGCCCGTTCCCGGAGGTCCCCACAAAACTAAAGAAACTGGAACATGGTTTTCAATAATTTTTTGCAAAGGCTTTCCTTTTCCTAATAAGTCTCTCTGGCCTACCACTTCTGAGAACGTTCGTGGACGCAATTGATCAGCTAAAGGTTTTCTAATCGTCATAATTTTTCCTCCTATGCGCGTGGCATTGGATAAATCATCAACCAAACCCAGTAAATAGTCATAATAATCACAGCAATATACGCTATCATTGCCAAAAATTTTTCAAATGGCCCTCCCACTTTATAATAAAGCAATGGTCTACCTTTTTTCTTATAGAATGGAGCTAACCATTGTACTCCTTGTTTACTAAAGCTATCTTCCACCAAATGCAAAAAATATCCAATTACGAGGCCTAGCCATAAACTTCCCCAAATATTGGGCAAAACAAAGGGTCTTAATTGAATAGGTTTAAGAGGAATTAAAAGATTCATCAAAAAATACAAAATTACAGCAAAAATTATCCATCCTAATAATGAATGGGTAATTCCCCGATGACGTAAAAACATACTAAAGTTAATGGGGGATTTACGACTTACTTTACTATTATGTTGGTCAATATCAGGCAAAGATGCTCCAATTCCAGTTGCTAAAAGAAGAGCAATGTTTGAAGCTGGATGAGTTAAAAAGCTATCTGTAGCGATTAAGCCAAATTCTACAAGGGCAATGCTAAAGATGCGATGAGATTGAGCTAGCAAGCTGTTCACCTCTAAAGTAAAATTTCTTTATATATTGTAGCATACAACTCTCTGTAAAATCGTTAATTTAGAGCAAAGATAAAAGCCTTTCGGCTTTATTTATCCCACAAAAATTTGATGAGTACTTTATGAAAGAGATTGTCACTTATATTTACGATAATGAGATTGATAACTATGCTGACTTCTTGATGATTTGCATTAAACATTCTGATGATTGGTTTGATGTTGCAATCAACCACAATACTTTAGCAATCAACAAGATGATTGACGGTATGTGGTTAAAAAAGAAAAATGAACTTAGATAATAAAAGCCCCCCTGACTGAAAAGTCGAAGGGGGGTTATTTAGTTTGAGGTTTGGGAACCCTATGATTTGGGAGGGGAACAAAACGTCAAACAGGTATCAGCTAATTGCCACAATTGGTGGCGCTGATACTCGGCTCAGAAGAGTCGAATAGCTATCTGCAAGCCCCCTCGGCGAGCCCACACTTTGTTTGCAAAGTATAGTGGGTTATACTTTACATGGAAATAGTCACCGAATTCCATTTGGAAATTACTTTGTAACTATGTTTTGAGGAGGAGTAAAATGCGTTCCTACGTTCGACATTACCCATTAGCGATAGCTAAATTAATGTGTCTGTGCTCTCCTAAAATCTACTGATTTATTACTGGCTAATACAGGAGGTTTTTTTATGGTACAGACAATCATATCTGCTATTGGTGTTTATACTTCCACTAGTATCGATTATTTAATTGTTTTGATTATTTTATTTGCACAGCTATCACAGAATAAACAGAAATGGCAGATTTATGCGGGGCAATATTTAGGCACTGGCTTACTTGTAGGGGCGAGTTTAGTTGCTGCTTATGTCGTCAAATTCGTGCCTGAAGCATGGATAGTTGGATTGCTTGGTTTAATCCCTATCTATTTAGGGATTCGCTTTGCAATTGTTGGAGAAGGTAAGGAAGAAGAAGAGGAAGAAACTATTGAAAGATTAGAACAAAGCAAGGCAAATCACCTTTTTTGGACAGTTACATTGCTGACAATTGCGTCTGGCGGAGATAATTTAGGTATCTATATACCTTATTTTGCTTCGTTATCTTGGTCACAGACCCTCGTGGCGTTGCTTGTGTTTGCAATCGGCGTAATTATCTTTTGCGAGCTTAGTCGGGTGCTATCCTCTATTCCGTTAATATCCGAGACAATTGAAAAATACACGCGAATCATTGTGCCCTTAGTATTCATTCCACTTGGACTATACATCATGTATGAAAGTGGCACGATTGAGACTTTTCTGAACTTTATTTTATAGATAAAAAAGCCCCTTAAATGGGGCTTTTCTTATATTTTTTTGAATCCTAACCTCAAACCTCAGATACTTTTTTTACTGCTAATTCGCCAAACCAAAGAATGGAGGACTTATGATGAGTTATTTAGTCGCAAGAATGCAAAAGATGAAAGCTGGAAATTTAGTCGGCATGGGTAATCATAATCAACGGTTAACTGACAATCATTTAAACAAAGAAATTGATACGGAACGCTCGTATTTGAATTATGACTTAGTCAATCGCACAGACAATTATAAAACAGATATTCAGCAATTTATTAACGACAACAAATTGAGTAATCGTGCTGTCAGAAAAGATGCTGTATTAATAAACGAATGGATCATAACTTCTAATAACCAATTTTTTAAAGATAAAGACGATAAAGAAATTAAAGACTTTTTTGATACTGCGAAATCATATTTTGCGGACAAATTTTGTGATGAGAATATCCGCTACGCTCAAGGGCATTTAGACGAAACAACACCGCATATGCACTTAGGAATTGTGCCTTTCAATGCGGAAAATAAGCTATCAGCAAAGACTGTTTTTA